>JAJFUA010000140.1 GCA_021372635.1 Desulfobacteraceae bacterium
GATTTTGTTTCCATTCCCTTACCCCTGGTGTTCGTTTTTCAGAAAAGGCAGGATTTCCCGGGTGAATTTGATTTCCACGTTCTCAGGAGTAATGTCTGTCACCGTGTCCTCACCGATCTTCACAACAATGCCGTGCATGCAGTTATCGAGGCAGAACGCACCCTTCAACTCGACCTCCGTGTCGATTCCGTGTTCGGTCATCAGCCTCTGCAAAATGGGAAGAACCCTGTACACTCCCAGTTGGTGGCAGGCCGAACCCATGCACAGATAGAGAGTTATCTTGTCATCCATTGCAAAATCTCCAGTGATAAAGCCCACACCATGACCCCGTTTTCTCTCGGCAGTCTCGTTCTCCGCTTTTCAGACGGTCATCCCGGCCGGGCCTTCTCTTCCGCTCTGCCACAATCGCTGCAACTTCCGATTTCGTCCGCTCGAACAGGAAATCTCAGGCATTCTCTGCCGCGTTCATGCCCCCGGTCAGTATCCCGGCCGCCGCAGTCCATGGCGGCCCCAAGTTTCAAAGTACCCCATAAAAGAAAAAATTCACACCCGGTTTATCTTTATAGCGCAAAAATGCAATTTCCGCACGTAGCGAATCATTGCCAACAGAGAGGAAACGAGAGATTTGCACGATGCAATAAGGACGGAGATTTCCTGGAAGAAACGGCCCCCCCTGGACTGCCAAGTCCCGCATCGCCGGGGCGGCACGCCCGGACACAATGCGAACGGTTCCCATGGCTGAAGCCGCCGCAGGGGTGCTTAAAAATCCTGACGGACAGATGGCTATACGTTCATGATTTTGAGACCCTCGCTTACCTCGAACTCCGCCTCGGTGAGGGATCGAAGAGCTTCAAGCGAAACCTCCGGCGCGATTTCCTTCAGGATCAACCTGCAGTTTTCGAACACGAAGAGTCCCAGTTCCGTGGCGACCATGTCCGCTTCGGCGTAACCGGTGATGGGCAGACTGCACCGTTTCACCAGCTTGGGCTTTCCGTTCCTGCTGGTGTGCTGCATGCCCACGATGACCTGCCTGGCCCCGGAGACCAGGTCCATGGCGCCCCCAACCCCAAGCTGCTTTCCATTGGGAATGATCCAGTTGGCTATGTTTCCTTCCGAATCGACCTCAAACGCCCCGATCACCGTGGCGTCGACGTACCCGCCCCGAATCATGCCGAAAGATGTCGCGCTGTCGAAATAGCAGCAGCCGGGTGTCTCCGTTACCGGCTGGCGGCCGGCGTTGATGAGCCTGCGGTCGACCTGGTCTCCGGTGGCCACAGGCCCCACTCCGAGCATCCCGTTTTCGGCCTGGATGAAGATTTCGTTCGATATGATATAGTCGGCCACGGCCGTCGGAATGCCGACGCCGAGGTTGATGAACATTCTGCAATTCCGGTCCATGAATTCGCGGGCGATCCGCTTCCCGATTCTCTCTCTCACAACCTTTTCAGTCAGCAGTTCAGACATTGCCGTCCCTCCTGACGATTGCTTGGACATAAATGTGCGGCGTAATCACGGATTCCGGGTCGAGAGCACCCGTGGGCACCACCTCCTCCACCTCCGCGATGGTGACCGCAGCCGCCATGGCCATCAGGGGATTGAAGTTCCGAGCCGTCTTGAAATAGACGAGATTTCCCAGTTCGTCCGCCTTGTACGCCCGGATGAGAGCCACATCGGCGTGGATGGCATTTTCGAGGACACAGCTCCTGCCGTTGAAAACACGGACTTCCTTGCCCTCGGCCAACTCCGTCCCTGCGCCAGCGGTCGTGAAGAAGGCGGGAATGCCCACCCCCGCCGCGCGGATCGCCTCCGCAAACGATCCCTGCGGCACGAGCTTCACCTGGATCTCGCCCCGAAAGCAGCCCTGGGCGACCTCGGGATTCCAATTGTAGTAATTGCCTATGAGCGCTTTGATCTGGCAGTTGATCAGCAGCTTCCCGAGCCCGACACCCGGAGAGCCAAGGTCGTTGCTGATGATGGTAAGGTCCCTGATGCCGCTCTCCGCCAGTGCTTCGACCAGCAATTCGGGATAGCCGGCAAGCCCGAAACCGCCGACCATGATTCTCGAGCCAGGCCGAATGAGGGCGATCGCTTCCTCCACCGTACACAGTTTGTTCTTAGCTTTCATCGAAACACCCCAAGCATGGTGTATGGGTCATGGGCCCGGGAAGTCCGAAAAACCCCGAGGGGGTCCCCCTTCGAGCATCTCACCCGAAACCTCCCGAGATCTCCGTTCCGCTCCCTTGAGGGACCCCAGGCCATTCCCAACAGGGGGAAAAGCCGCCGGGAGGCCGTGGAGCGCGCTCGGCAAACTGGCAGATTTATGAGCAAGAGGCATGCCACGGAAGAAGCCGGCGTGAAAGCCCCGTCCGGCCACGTGTTACGCCGTCGCGGCGCAATGAGGCTGGGAGGCCGGGCAGACGAAAACGGGGGGAACTATCCCAATAATCCTGATTCCAGGGGGTGGGCATCGAGGAATTCTTCCCCACGGGAAGAGATGGCCGTACCCTGCTTGGTGGAACCGACCACGATCAGCCCGGCGGACTTCAGGACCCGCAGGCACGACTTCATTCTCCCTTCGCCAATGGGCCGGCCGTGCTGCCGCATATCCTCAACGAGCGACATCCGGCCGTTCAACCGGCCCTTGCGCTCCCTGAGCACCTCCAGCAGGCACACCATCGATTCGAGCGGAACCGGACCGTCATGAAGGGATTCGAGCGTCCGACGGCATGCATCGCGCTGCGATTCCCTGGCGGCGTCCCGCCGCTTCGAGAAGGCCTCGGAAACGCTTCGCGGCAGGTGCTCCAGGTCCACGACATCCGCCCCTCTCGACGAAATGCATACGTATTCGGCCAGGTTTATGAGTTCCCGAACATTGCCCGGCCAGTCGTAGTGCCGCAGGCATTCGGCCGCCGCATGGGAAAAATCCTTGCGAAAGCCGTATCGCTCCATGAGATAACGTTCCAGGATCAGTTGCACGTCCTCCCGGCGTTCCCTGAGGGGCGGGATCTCCAGGGGCAGAGTGTTCAGGCGGTAGTAGAGGTCGTTCCGGAATTTCTTCTCCCGCATCGCCTCGAGCAGGTCCCGGTTCGTCCCGGCAACGATGCGCACGTCCACGGGGGTAATCCTGCTGCTGCCGACTTTTAGGATTTCCTTCTCCTGGAGAACGCGCAGCAGGCGTGACTGCACGTTGAGCGGCGCATCCCCGATTTCGTCCAGGAAGATCGTCCCCCCGTGCGCCTGCTCGAAGAACCCCGTTTTGCCGCCCTTCTTCGCCCCGGTGAAGGCACCCGTTTCGTAGCCGAACAGTTCGCTTTCGATGAGCCCTTCCGGAATGGCCGCAAAGTTCACGGCGACGAAGGGACCTTCGCGCCTCGGGGAACTCGCGTGGATGGCGTGCGCGAAGAGTTCCTTGCCGGTCCCGCTCTCCCCGACGATCAGGATGTTCTTCTCGGTGGCCGCAAAGTTCAGGGCCTTTTCCTTCAAATCCTTCATAACCCCGCTGCCGGTCCAGAGGTCGTCGAACCGGTACTTGATCACGTGCCCCTTCTGGGCCAGGCGGATGCGCACGTCCTTTTCGAGCCGCTGGATCCGGGCGATTTCCCGGAACGTGTAGATGAATCTCGCCGGGTATTCCGTCTCGACGGGTATGCGCTGCACCAGAACCTGCTTCCCGTCGTAATCGTAAATGGAACTGGAACGGGCACTCCCGCCGGTCTCTGCCTTCATGTTCACCGTGTGCCTGAAACCGGAAAGGAGACCGCTGACGTTTTCGTCCAGGATATGTTCGATGTCCTTCTTGAAAAGACGGGCGGCGGCTCTGTTGGCTATGTCCACCTTCCCGGAGCCCCTTGCGGCGATCAGCGCGGCATCGAACTGGTTGATGATGATTTCCTGGATGCTCCGCTGAATCTCTGACTGCTCCAGAACTCCTGCCAGCTTGCGGCTCGATTCCAGGAGAAAGTTGTGGTAGTAGGTCGCGAAATCCTCCAGGTATCCCAGGTCCAGGTCCAGGGCGATCAACAGTTCCAGGAACGAATGGAGGCTGATGGTGCGCGGCCCGATGTCGATCACCCGGGGAATCTCCCGGGGACACAGGTGGGACATGCCCGGAGAGATGGCGGCCCCGAATGCGCTGAAGTCCCGCCGGCAGCCCTTCCAGTAGGGAACGTACTCCAGGTGGGTGATCCCGAGTTCTTTCAGGGACTCGATCGTTTCCTCCGTGGACGCGCGCGGATGGTTCACCACCAGAACCCGTCCCCCCCGGGGCAGCATCAGCACCTTTTCCAGGTTGTAGCCCGTGATCAGCCGCCTGGGGGCCACAATCGGCGTGTCGCGGTAAACCGAACGCAGATGGGGCACGAGGAACACCCCCGAAGACATGATGACGTCCGCCTGCAAGGGCCGCGACGCACATTCGTCGGACACCTGCGAGATGACCCTCACCTTGCTTCCAATGATATTGTTGATGATGGTCTGGAGAAAAACGTTGACCTTCCTGTCGATGGAAACGATCAAGAGCGTCTTTCGCGGCTGCGCCATGATTCGGACCCTCCCGGAGAGTTCCCGCCTGCAGTGTTTCGTGAATGATGTTTCGTGAATTGGGATAATCGGGGAAAGAATTAAATCCAGATCATCCAAATTATATGACCCGATTCGCGATCCGTTGCAAGCGTTTTCCATGAATAAAGAACCCGATAGCGAGCGGATCATACCCGTTGCTCCCGGGCGCGGCATTCCGACTCCCGTTATATTCATTATTCCAGACCACGCAGCGTTTCCCGGCACATCGGCAGCCGCCCTCCCGCCCGCAATAACCGCCCCTCGCCTCTTGGCATGCCTATTGCTCCAAATCACCGTCAGGCTTGGGGGCAATCCCCACCCAGTATATCCAGCACCACGTATTCGACGGAACATTTCACGCGGGGGACCGGGAAGATGAGCGGTTCGATGGGCGGGATTCCGGGTAACGTGTTTCCCAGGCGACTCGACGGGCCGCTGCCAGTCGCCGCGGGAGCGGAAGGTCTCTGGATCGAAGACGAAAACGGCAGGCGGTACCTGGATGCCAGCGGCGGACCGGTGCTCGTGAATATCGGCCACGGACGCGAGGAACTCGCCAGGGCAGTAGCCGACCAGATCCTTCAATGCGATTATGTGCATCCGACCATGTTCACGGCACCTCCCGTGGAGGGCCTTGCCCGGGCGCTTGCATCCCATGCACCGGAGGGGATCGGGAGATTCTACTTTCTTTCCGGCGGCGGTGAAGCGGTGGAAACGGCTATCAAGCTGGCCCGGCAAATACATCTCGAATGTGGAAGGCCCCAGCAGTCGCAGTTGATCGCGCGCTGGAAGTCCTATCACGGGCTGACCCTTGGAGCACTGGGCGCCACGGGCCGGACGGCCTTCCGGGTTCCGTTCGCTCCCATGATCCCGGAAGTCATACATATTCCCGCCCCCTACTGCCTCCGCTGCTCCTTCGGGCTGACCCGTCCCGGTTGCGGCCTGCGCTGTGCGCTCGCCCTCGAAGAGACCGTGCAGAACCTGGGCCCCGATACGGTTTCCGCGTTCCTGGCCGAAACGGTGAGCGGGGCGACCATCGCCGCCGTGCCGCCTCCCCCGGGCTATTTTCAGAAGATCCGGGACATCTGCGACCATTACGGAATTCTGCTGATTCTGGACGAGGTCCTGTGCGGCTTCGGCAGGACGGGACGATGGTTTGCATCCGAGCACTACGGCGTCGTACCGGACATCGTGACCATGGGAAAGGGACTCGGCGGGGGCGCCATCGCCCTGTCGGCGGTGGGCGTTCAGGAAAAGCACTTTGAAGCCATACGGACCGGAAGCGGCAGTTTCGCCCACGGGGGCACTTTTTCCCACCATAATGTGGCTGCAGCCGCCGGCCTGACCGTGACCCGCATCATGGAGCGCGAGAGACTCGTCGAGCGGGCCGCCCGCATGGGCGAACTGCTCCATGCAAAGCTCAGGCAAAGGCTGGCGGATCATCCCAACGTGGCAGACATCCGGGGCGTCGGTCTTCTCCTGGGCATCGAATTCGTAAAAGACCGATCCACCCTGCAGCCCTTCCCGCGAAGCGGGAAACTCACCGAGAGGCTCTGGCAGAGCATCTTTCAGCGCGGCGTCGTGCTTTACAAGTCGACCGGACTCGCGGGTATCGACGGCGACGCCCTTGTGATCGCTCCTCCATACATTGTTGAAGAAGAACATCTGGACCTCATTGTCGAGACTCTTGCCGGCGGTTTGGACGAAACCCTGACGCGGGGTTGAAGGACGGCGCCCGCCGTTTGAGCGGCCGGTTCGGACAAGATGGCACTGTGCAAACCCTGCGCCTTTTTCAAGGGTGGGCATCCGGGGCGGTTTCGGCTTCGCTTCCGGGCGCAAGGACATCCCGGCCATAATTCGGGAAGTCGCGGGGAACCCCAAAGAGGAAGGAAGATCTATGTACGGATGGATGGGAAAAGTCCTGCGGGTGGACCTGACCCGCGGGAAGGTGAGCGAAGAACCGCTCGACCCCGTCTTGGCCAGAGACTACATCGGCGGACGAGGATTTGGCATTCGGTACCTGCTGAACGAAACAGACCCCCAGTGCGATCCCCTCGGTCCGGAAAACAGGCTGATCATGGCCGCAGGCCCCCTGACGGGTACCAAAGCGCCGACCGGAGGCCGCTACATGGTCACCACGAAGTCCCCCCTGACGGGATCGGTCACCTGCTCCAATTCGGGAGGATTCTTCCCCGCAGAGCTGAAAAAAGCCGGCCTGGACGCGATCATCTTCGAGGGGCAGTCGCCGGAACCGGTAACCCTGTGGATCTCGGGCGGCAAAGCCGAACTGCGTTCCGCGGCGCATCTCTGGGGAAAGAGCACCCACGAGACGGAGGTGGCGCTCAGGGAAGAAACGGACCGCAAAGCCCGTGTGGCGTGCATCGGACCGGCCGGAGAACGGCAGGTGCTCTTTGCGTCCGTCATGAACGACCGCGACCGGGCGGCGGGGCGGTCGGGCGTCGGGGCGGTCATGGGTTCCAAGAACCTCAAGGCTGTCGCCGTTCGTGGGACGGGCTCCATCCCCCTATACGACCCCAGGGGGTTTTCCGAAATCGTCAAAAGAGTCTTGCAGCGATTCACGGCGGGGCTCAAGGGCGGCAAGCATCCCCTCAACCTGTATGGAACGGCCGTAACGACCATGGGGGTGCAGAACTTCGGGGTGCTGCCCACGCGGAATTTCCAGCAGGGGACCTTCGAAGACTGGGAGGCGATCCACGGAGAGGCGCTCACGCGGGACCTGCTCGTCAGGGCAAAGGCCTGTTTCAGCTGCCCCATCGGCTGCGGCCGGGTGACGAAGGTGGAGGACCCCGAATTCCGCGGCGAAGGCGAAGGGCCGGAGTACGAAACCGTCTACGCCATGGGAAGCAACTGCGGCGTGAAACACCTGGGAGCGCTCACCAAGGCGAACTACATCTGCAATGAGATGGGAATGGACACCATCAGCATGGGCTGCACCATCGCCACGGCGATGGAACTCTTCGAAAAGGGCATCATTCCCGAATCCGACCTGGGGGGACCGCTGCGATTCGGCGATGCCCGCGCCCTCGTGGAATTCACTCGCAAGACCGCGTTCCGGGAAGGCTTCGGAGACCTCATGGCCCACGGCAGCTACCGCATGGCCGAGCGGTACGGCCGCCCGGACCTGGCGATGGTGTCCAAGAAGCAGGAATTCGCAGGCTACGATCCGAGGGGCGAGCAGGGGATGGGCCTCGCCTATGCCACCTCCCCGGTCGGGGCTTCGCACATGCGCGGAGACCCAGCCTATATTGAACTCCTGGGCGTCCCGATGCTCCTCGACCCACTGACCTGGGACGACAAGTCCGACCTGATCCGGGACTTTCAGAACTCCTTTGCCGTGATCGACGCCGCAGGACTCTGCGTGTTTTTCTCCATCCGGAACCTCGTGACGCCCACCCGGGACATCGCCCCGCAGGGCATCATGGAACTTTTGAACGCAGCCACCGGCGCGGGCTATGAACTGGAGGACGTCGTCCGGGCCGGAGACAGGATCTTCAACACCGAGCGCATTTTCATGGTGCGCGCCGGCCTCTCCCGCAAGGACGACTCCCTGCCCCCGAGGATACTCGAGGAACCCCTGCCCGACGGACCGGCGAAAGGGCACGTCTGCCATCTTTCGGAAATGCTCGATTCCTACTACCGTCTGAGAGGATGGGACCAGCAGGGCATACCTACCGCGGAAAAACTCGAAGAACTGGGCCTGGAACCGGTCCAGCCCCAGGGGAAACCCCAATGAAAGTGGAACTGCACCTGTATGCAACACTGCGGAAGTTCTACCCGCCGCAGGGAGGCCCCCTTTCCATGGACCTGGAAGACGGGTCTCGGGTGTCTTACTTGCTGGAACATCTTGGCATTCCTTCGGATACGCCCAGGGTGGTCCTCGTGAACGGAAGGCCCGCCGATACGGATGTCGTGCTGCGGGAGGGAGACCGCGTAGTTTTATTCCCCCCCGTGGCGGGAGGGTGACGGGCAATGCGGCGCAGTTCGGCCGGCCTGGAGGGACAACTA
>JAJFUA010000143.1 GCA_021372635.1 Desulfobacteraceae bacterium
GCTCTGCGTGATTCCCATGAAGATGAAGTGCCCGAGTCCTCCGGCCCCGATGTAGGCGGAGATGGCCCCGATGCCGATCGACATGACGACCGCGACGCGCACGCCGGCAAAAATCACGCTCATCGCCATGGGCATCTGCACACTGAAGAGCACCTGCGACCTCGTCATCCCCATGCCGACTCCCGCGTCGATGATGCTTGGGTCCACGCTCTTGATCGCGGCGTAGGTGTTCCGGACGATCGGGAGCTGAGAATAGAGCACCAGGGCGATAACGGCCGGAACGTTCCCGATGCCGTGCCCGAAAACGGACAGGATGGGGATCATGACTCCGAAGAGCGCGATGGAGGGGATCGTCATCATGATGCTGGCAAAGTAGAGGACAATCCGCGCCGCGTTCCGGTGGAACGTGATCCAGATCCCCAGGGGCACGCCCGTAAAGATCGCGATGACGACGGCGATGGTCACGATGAAGACGTGCTGCCGTGCCAGGCGGAGGGTCTCGCTCCAGTTCTGCATGAAGAAATCCAGGATTTCCATAGAGGCTTGCCCACCTTTTCCAAGTGTATGCCGGTCGAAGGTTGCGGCCCCGCCCCGCTTCGCATCGAGGAGTGAGCCCGGGCGGGCCGGCTGCGCCGCGTTTCGGGTCCGGTGAAGCGCCGCCCGCATGGCCGGCGCTTCAGTCCTGAATGTCACAGGGCGTATGGCATGGCCCCCTGCGGCGAAGCGGCGTGGGGGCTTCGCCCGGGGCTGATTTCAAAACCCGCGAGAGGGGAGACGGCCGTCAACAGAGAAAAAGCGAACGAGAGAGCTGCGCGCCGGGTCGGGAGTTCCGGTCGCGCGGACCGTATCCGTTGCCTTCGAAAACGCAGGAACTCGCACCGGGGCGGAGCGGCCGCCGGTGCGGCTTCCGGATGTGAGTCGCTGCAAGATCCCTTCCGCTCCGGGCGAAAGGGGAGGGGAAGCGCTACTGCAGAATCGATTTTGCGAGTTTCACCGCGGAACCGGCATCGGGAGCGAAACCGTCGGCGCCGATCTCTTCGGCGTATTTCTGGGTTACCGGCGCCCCCCCCACGAGGATCTTCACCCGGCTCCTCATGCCGCTTTCCACGAAGGCGTCGATCACCTTTTTCATCATGGGCATCGTGGTCGTCAGCAGGGCGGAAAGGCACAGCATGTCGGCATCGTTTTCCTTCGCGGCGGCAAGAAATTTCTCGGGCGTTACGTCCACTCCGAGGTTGAAAACCTCGAACCCGGAGCTTTCCAGCATCATGGCGACGAGATTCTTCCCGATGTCGTGGAGGTCTCCCTTGACCGTGCCGATGACCGCCTTGCCGGCGACGCGCACGTCCCCTTCCGACAGCAGGGGCTTCAACGTCTCGAGAATTCCGCTCATGGCCTTCGCCGCCAGGAGGACCTCGGGGATGAACATGTCCTCGTTTTCCATCTTCTCCCCGATGATGTCCATGCCCGTGATGAGTCCGTCGTTCAGGATCTGCCGGGCGGCAACGCCGTTGTCCAGGGCGGTCCTGGTCAGTCCGGCCAGCTTTGCCTGGTCCCCCGCGATCAACGCCTCGATGAAAGGTCTGGAATCGAACATGAGTATTCCTTCTGCCTCTTGTTAGAGTAGTATTTCGTATTTTTCCCGGATGGCCCGGTCGTGCGCCTCGGAAATACACGGCTCTTCCTCTGCCGAGAGGATGCGCCTCGCGATGGTTCTTGCCCGCTCCCTCGCGTCCAGGGCCCCGTCCTTCTCCCACTTGACCCGGCTCTTGCGGTCCGTTACCCCGTTTCCCTCGAAGTGCTCGCCGTGCATGTGCTTCATGGTGTGCTCCGCGGTCATGAAATTGGACCCGGGGCCGACCGCGTCGATCACTTCCAGCGCCAGGTGTTCCCCGTCCACCTCGATTCCCCGGAGCACCTTGCAGCACATCCCGATGATCTCGTCGTCGATGACGAACTGTTCGTACGCCACCGCCAGCATCGATTCCAGCATGCCCGCCGCGTGGTGTATGTAATTGGACCCGCCCATGGCCGCGAGGACGGTCGTGAGGGCTTTTTCCCATCCCGCCTGGATGTCGGGAATCTTGGAGTCGGTGAGGCCCGACGAGTTGTAGTTGGGGACTCCGATGTGATGCGACATCTGGTGGATGGCCGCGTTCATCATGCCGCATTCCACGGCCCCGCCGAGATAGCCCATGGTCCGGAGGTTTGCCATGCCCGGAATCCCTCCGTAGAGCTGCGGGGAGCCGGGAGCTGCGAGCTGGCACAGCGTGAGGCCGGCCATCTGTTCCGCATGGATCTGGGCCAGCGTTGCGGCCATGGTGAGCGGCGCGGTGGAGCCCGACATGGGGGCGCAGGAGAGGGCCACCGGGATGTGGTTCCGGGCGGCCTCCAGCATGATGAGCGTCGACTGCGTACAGAACTTGAGGGGGCTGATGGCAAAGCTGGTGATGACGGAGACGAAGGGCTTTTTCCGCAGCCTGTCGTATCCTCCGGCGATGATGGAAGCCAGGTCGGCCACCCGGTGGAGCCCTTCCACGTCGTTCACTCCGGCCATGACGTGCTTCGTCGTCCCTTTCATGCAGGCGTAGTAGACGTTCGCGTCGTAGGCGGATTCGGAAATGTCCGTGGGGATGCACGGGCGGAGATAGAAATGCACGTGATCCAGCCTGTCCACGAGCCTCGCCAGCTGGTAGACGTCCTGCAGGGTGCTGGACCGCGCCTTGCCGGTCTCGAGATCCAGTATCCTGATGGCCGCTCCGCCGGTCCCCAGGTGCACCCTGTGTTCCGTGAGGTCCAGGTCGTTGCGGCCGTCGCGGCTGTAGAGCACGACCCGTTCCGGCGCCCTGGCCGTCTCCCTGGTGACCATGTCCCGCGGGAACCGGATTCTCGCGCTTGCCCGATCGACTTCCGCCCCTGCCGTCTCCAGCAGTTCCAGGGCGCCGTCCAGGCCCGATTCGTAAGTGAATCCCGTCGTTTCCAGGATCGTCAGGGCCGCCTCGTGGATGATCTTCACCTGCTCGTCCGAGAGGGGACGATACTGGACCCCGGAAAGTCCCTTGCTATCCATACCGGACTCCTTGCTTGCGTCGATGGGTCGTAGATTCAGGGCAGCCGGAACCGATACCGGAGACTCAGCCCGCCGCCTCAACTATCGCGAAGGCCATGAACGCCTTCTCGCCCGCCGGTTGCAGACCCCACGGGGAACCCGCCTCCATGAGCGCTTCGGCCATGGATTGTCCGTAGCCCCTGGAAAAACCGATCAGCACGAGTTGCTCGTCCGGCTGCCTGCTCAGGACCACGATCTGGCAGGGGACATGAAGGAGCGGTCCCTGCACCAGGAAAGGCGCCTTCCCGCCCGGGGCTGCCAGGTCCAGTTCCGTCGTCTTTTCCAGGATCGAAAAGACGTTCCTCCCCGCGAGGGCGAGCAGCGCGACGCCGTCGGTGATGTCCGTGAAGGAGGGCGTTTCCGGGAGGCTCGGCGCGTCTTTCCACAGGTGCCATACGGACGCCTGCGTCCGGTTCATGCGGCTGACGAGGGCCCTCCCCTCGACGGCGCACCGGCCTGGGGTGTCGGGTATCGCCGTACCCAGGGGCGTTAGCCGGGAGAGCTGCCGGTCCTGAATGTCCCATTTCGTTCGGTGGCTCAGGTCGATCAAGTGCGGCCCAGGCCCTTCGTCCCGATATTGAAGAACAACCTCCCAGCCGTCCCGCATCTCGGTTTCGGCCGGTTTTCCCGTGAAAGCGACGGGGGAAACTCTTCGATAAGTCGTCATGCGCTTCTCCCTTACATCTTCAAACGGTTTGCCCCAGGGTCATAGAAGGGGGTCGGAACCACGGTGGCGTACAGCCGCGTCTCCCCTGCGCCGTCCTCGAATATGGCCAGCCGCTGCCCTTCCTGCGCCAGCCCGTCCTCCACCATGGCCAGCCCGATGGATTCCTTGAGCGCGAAGCTGTACCGGGCGGTGCAAACGTGTCCCCGAATGACGTCGTCCACCACAAGGGAACCGTCTTTCGGCGTTTGGCGCGGGTTTTCCATCTTGAACCCCACCAGCTTCAACCGGCCTTCCTGGTGCTCCGTGAAACGCAGCGCGGGGGCGCCGACCGTTTTCGCCTCGGGTTTGTGCCGGCACCAGAGGCAGCCCATTCCGAGGTCGTGGAGGGTGGTGCGGATTTCGCTCTCCACTCCGATGATCACGTGTCCCTTTTCCAGCCGGAGCACGTTCTGCGCTTCCAGGCCGAAGGGCCGGATGCGGAATTCCGCCCCGGCCTCCATGAGCCGGTCCCAGACGGACTGCGCGCAGGAGGACGGAACGTGCGCCTCGAAGGACAGTTCGCCCACGAAGCCGACCCGCAGGAGCCGCGCCGGGACGGTCCCGTTCAAAAGCACCTGTCGGAATCCCATGTACGGAAAGGCTTCGTTGGAGAGGTCCGCATCGGTGAGCTTCTGGAGAACCGCGCGCGATTTCGGCCCGGCCACGTTGATCGCGGACCATGCGTCCGAAAGGTTCACCAGGTTGAAATCCCAGTCCTCGTAGCGGGAGTGGTAGCGGAACCACGCGGCGGTGCCGCCGGTGCGGTTGGTGGAGGTGGTGAAATAGTAGTCGTTGTCCCCCAGCCTGGCCACGACGCCGTCGTCGAGGAGGCAGCCGTCCTCGTTGCACATGGCGGAATACTTGAGCTTTCCTTCGGGAATCCTGGACATGTCGCCCACGTACACACGCTGCAGGGCCTTGAGCGCGTCTGGCCCGAACACCCGGAATTTTCCCAGGGTCGATACGTCGATCATGCCGACGTTTTGCCGGACGTTTTCAATTTCCTCCCGGCAGGTGAAGTCCTGCGAGAAGTAGCGCGCGCGCTTCCAGACGCCCGCGCGCCGCATGATGCCCCCGGCCCGCATCTGGGAGTCGTGCAGCGGGGTGCGTTTGAAGACGTTGTGGCGGGAGCCGGCGTAAGTCGCGAGCAGCGTCGGGGTGAGCGGGGGCCGGACGGTGGTCGGCAGGGCCGATTCGGGCGATTCGCCGTGGTATTGCGCCAGGACCAGCGGCAGGTTGTGCCCCGGGATCCCCCCCTGACCGGGGCCGGTTCCGGCCGCGGTGAACCGTTTGGCCAGTTCCGGGATGTCGAAGCCGTACGCACAGGACTGATCGATGTTCTTGACGGTGGTGTCCTCGTCGAAGCAGACGAACCGCTTGCGCCCCCTGCCCGGAGCCATGACGAGCTTGGACCCGTTGGCCGGGCCCGGCAGGGACCGGAGCCTTTCGGAGGCTTCCCGGACGAAATGGTCCACCTGCGCGCCGCAATCGGCGGCGGCTGAAAGCCCGGCGGCGTATCCGGAAGCCTCGATCGATCCGGGGTCCTGGTAGCCGAGAAGGCGTCCGGCGGCGTGAACCTTTGGGGGAAGTCCGGCCGGCAGGAAAAATCCCGTATGGAGGTCGAAGGACATCCTGGCGTGGGCGAGGAACAGCGGTCCGGCGGCCGGGGTCAGGCCGGCGGAGGCGACCAGGAGGTCGCAGGAGAACTTCTTCTGCCGGACGCCGTCGGTACTCGAAAGCGTCGCGCCCTCCACCACTCTGCCTCCATGCGCGGTGGAAGCCACCCAGCCCGGAACGAACGGGATGTTCCGGTCGCGAAGCGCCTGCACCAGTTTCGGGTCCTGGCCGTCGCAGCGGTTGTCGGCGACGCAGAGGACGTCCAGGCCCAGGTCCGACAGGTCTGCGGCCGCTTCCAGGCCGAGATCGTCGCCGACGCTGAAGACGGCCCGCTCTCCGGGAAGCACTCCATAGGTCTTCGCCAGCCGGTGCGCGCAGCCGACCTGCATGACGCCCGGGCGTTCGTTGTTATTGAAGATGAGCGGCCGTTCCACGCAGCCGCCGGCCACGACGACGCTTTCGGCGCGGATCTGCAGGTAGCGCTCTTCGAAGGGGTCGTTTTCCCCGCCGGACTGGCAGCCGGTGATCAGGTTGTCGCTGTAGAACCCGATGGCGCCGGTGCGGGTGAAGACGCGCAGGTTCGGGTAGCCGGCGAGTTCCTTCGCCATGCCGTCCGCCCGTTCGTAAAGCTTTTCGGCGGGCGGGTATTGCGCGGATCTCCAGTCATAGAATCCTCCCAGGCGGGGCCGGGCTTCCAGGAGGACCACCCGCAGTCCCTGTCCGGCGGCGGCCGTGGCGGCCCGCATCCCCGCGGGACCTCCCCCGATGACGCACACTTCCGCGTTCAGGTACAACTCGTCGTACCCGCCTCCCTGCCAGTCGGGGCTGATCTTCCCGATGCCCGCCATCTTCCGGATCCGGTTCTGGAAGAAGGGCCAGAAGCGATAGGGCTTGTGAAACATGCGGTAGTAAAAGCCGGCGGGCATGGCCCAGTCAAGCTTGTCCAGGAAGCCCATCGGGTCGAATTCGGGAGAGAGGATCACGTTCTGGGGGGCGACCGTCATTCCATCCCGGAGAACGGTCGTTTCAGCCCTCATGTTGGGGAGTCCGTCGATTTCCATGAGACAGTTGCTGCACTGCCCGTCCAGGCTGTACAGCCCCCGTGGGCGATGATATTTGAGGCTCCTGGAGAAGATGCGCACGCCGCTGGCGTAAAGGGCGCTCGCCACGGTGTCGCCTGCCGCTCCCTCCAGGGTTTTTCCCCGGTAGGAGAAGCTCAGCTTCTTCGTCAGGTTGATTCGCTGCGTAGGCGTTTCGGGAAGCCTTCTCATTCTGTCGCCTCCGGTGCGTTGACTTGCAGGTTGGTAAGCGGGTTGCGCCAGATGGTGAACCACACGCCGCATCCATCCCGGTGAACCCACCATTCCTTCTGAGGCCCGCCCGCGTTGGACCGCATGTGGACATAGTCGCACCAGGCCTCCGGGGACAAGTCCTTTTCCTCCGGCCGGGGCCCGCGCTCTTCACCGCCAAAACGGAATTCGTAACTGTTTCTTCTGCCGCAGACCGGGCAGGTGATGATGAACGACATGGCGTGCTCTCCTTCCTAGTTCCACGGTCCGTATTCAACGGGAGTGGCGATTTCGCCCATGAGCCGGTTTTCTTTGAACCTGCGCAGCGTGAACGGCTTCAGCATGTCCGGGCACTGCCCGGAGGCCATGAACCGGGCCATGTAACGGCCGGCGACGGGACCCGATTTGAACCCGAAGTATCCCCATCCGCAGTCCATGTAGTATCCTTTGACCGGGTCGTTTCCGTCCATGATGGGGGCCATGTCCGGGGTCATGTCCGTCAGGCCGGCCCAGGTGCGCATGAACTTGAGACCCCGCAGGCACGGCATGAGTTCCGTGAGCGCCTCCGCCTGGTGCTTGATGTAGCGCGCGCTGACGTTGGTCGTGTAGCTCGGCCACTGGTCCATGTGCGCCCCGGTGACGATTTC
>JAJFUA010000153.1 GCA_021372635.1 Desulfobacteraceae bacterium
GATCTACGCGAGCTGCATCGCCGGAATGGCTTTCTCCAATACCCAGAACGGGCTCGACCACGCCATCGCCCTGGCCATCGGCGGACGCTACCATCTTCCGCACGGCCTCCTGACCGCTTTCATCTTCCCGTGGATGATCGAGTTCAATCTGGTCGGCAACCCGGAAAAATACGCGCGCGTTGCTGCGGCGCTCGGCGAAAACACCACCGGGCTTTCCGTGGCGGAAGCGGCGAAACTGGCTCCCAAGGCCGTCCGGGCGCTGCTCGCCGATCTCAATATTTCTTCGAAACTGAGTTCCTACAACATTTCGAAGGACGATTTCCCTGGAATCGCCAAGGACACCGTCGGGGCCGCCCGCCTCATCAGCAACAACCCGAGGCCGGTAACCGTGGACGATGTCATGAAACTGCTGGAAGAGAACTACTAAGTTTCTCCACCCGAAAGCACGCCGCGGTTCCGAAGGGAACGGCGGCGGTGGCCCTTGACGACCTTTCAGGGTCCTGCGTGGTGAAACGATCCCGCGGGATGTATGGAGGTCCTTTGCGGCGGTGTTTTTACGCCGCTGATGGATGATACAATAAATCGTAAAGGGGAATTTGTATGGCCAAATTGTCTGTTGCAATACTGGGGTCGGGCAATATCGGATCGGACCTCATGTACAAGGTGCGCCGTAGCGACAAGCTCCAGCTGGAAATGGTTGCGGGAATCGATCCCTCTTCCGACGGACTGGCGCGTGCCCGTAAGCTTGGCTATGAAACCTGTACGGACGGTATCGAAGGCATCCTGCGCAACAAGAAAGTGCAGTTGGTGTTTGACGCCACTTCGGCGAAGTCGCACCTTGCACACGCTCCGCGCCTCAAGGAGGCCGGGATTATCGCAGTCGATCTGACCCCGGCCGCAGTCGGCCCCGGCGTCATTCCCGTGGTGAACCTGAAGGAACGGATGAACGAACCCAACGTCAACCTGGTTTCGTGCGGCGCCCAGGCGACCGTGCCGGTCGTGGCCGCCATCAACAAGGTCACCCCGGTCAAGTACGCTGAAACGGTCTCCACCATCGCAAGTCTCAGCGCCGGTCCGGGAACCCGCCACAATATCGACGAGTTCACGCGTACCACGGCGAGAGCCGTCCATAACATCGGCGGCGCTCAGACATCCAAGAGCATCATCGTTCTGAACCCTGCCGATCCTCCGATCATCATGCGCAATACCGTATATGCGGTGGTAGAGCCTCCGGTGGACGAAAAGGCCATCCGCGAATCCGTCCTGGCCACGGCTGAAAAGATCAAATCCTATGTTCCCGGCTACACGATCACCGTTGAGCCTTTCCTGGATGGAGATCATATCACCACCTGCCTCGAAGTGACCGGTGCGGGGGACTATCTGGCCACGTATGCCGGAAACCTCGATATCATCACCGCTGCGGCTATCAATGTGGCAGAGTGCTACGCGGACAATCTTGATGGAAAGGATGGCAAGTAATGGGTAATCTTACCTTTGTCGATGTTACGCTTCGCGATGGGAATCATACCGTCCGCCAGCAGTTCACCACCGATATGGCTGCCAAGATCGCAACGTCGCTCGAGGCCGCCGGGGTGAGCATCATCGAGGTCGGTCACGGCGACGGCTCGGGTGGAAGTTCCATCCATGTCGGACGGACGGCCGCGCCCATTTCTGAATTGCTCAAGGCGGTGGTTGGAGCGGTGAAGAAGGCGAAAGTCTCAATCTTCCTGATTCCCGGTTTCGGAACGATGGACGATCTGCAGGAAGCCTACGACATCGGCGTCAGGGTTGCGCGTGTGGCCTGCCATTGCACGGAAGCGGACATCACCGAGCAGCATATTCAGCTTGCCAGGAAACTGGACATGCTTGCCGTCGGCTACCTGATCTCCTTCGGTATGGCTTCTCCGCAGCGCATCGCGGAAGAGGCAAAGAAGATGGAGTCCTACGGCGCGCAGTACGTGAACCTTGCGGACTCCCAGGGCTACCTGACGCCCAAGCAGGTGAAGGAATACGTCCACGCGGTGCGCGACGCTGTGCAGATCCCCGTTGGATTCCACGCCCACAACAACCTGGGATGCGCCATCGGCAACTCGCTGGCGGCCGTGGAAGCCGGCGCCCAGTTTGTGGACGGAAGCCTGAAAGGCTTTGGCGGCGGTGCGGGCAATGCGCAGAGTGAAGTGCTGATCGCCGCACTGAAGCGCGAAGACAACGATGTGGATGTGGATCTTTTCGGCATCCTGGATGCAGCGGCGGTTCTGACAGACGAACTACAGAAAAAACCGCACCTGGCGAAGACTCCGATGCCCCTCATCGACAACGACTCCGTGCTGATGGGCTATGCCTGCGTATACGGCGGATACGTGCTGCCGGTCAAGCGCGCCGCGCAGGAATATGGATGCGATCCGCGCGAACTCGTACTGCGCCTGGGCAAACGCAAGGTCGTTGCCGCCCAGGAAGACGTGGTCATCGAGGAAGCCCGCCGCCTCGCCGGCAAAGCGTAAGATGATCGAATACGGGCGCATGCCCCTGCGTGCACCCTGAATGACTGCATGAAAGGCGCCGCTGTCTCACTTGCGGGGGGCGGCGGCGCCCGACCTTTTTCCCCGAAAATTGTTCTCTTCCCCGCCCGCCCCGTTTCATTATCGTGTTGCATGACAAAAAGTCATAGTTCGATGATTTAAAGTGATTTGACTTCTGGATCGAAGGTTATTAGCCTTTCTTTGAATCGTCGATGGAGATCTTGCTGTCGGCAGGTGAAAAGACGCGAGTGGATGCCCGGTGTGTCGTTTGGGCCGAACCGTTCCCGTGCCGATGTCATTCGCCCGGATATAATTCGGAGGGTGCCGGTCGTGGCCGCTTCGGAGCCGGGCGCCTTTGCATTTTTTGCAGCCAGACGCCGGTGCCCGAAGGATTTGCGGGCCAGCCCGGCGGCGAACAGTCCGAAGACAGTCTTTGTATAACTACCTGGAAAATGGGTTGGCGGGCCGAGCGAGACGGTGTCATGGACCGGCCCGCTCGAACATTCACGCTCGTGCCGCGTGATTTGACAATGGAAACTGATGCCGATGTGAGGAAAATATGCCAAAAATCTCACTCTCCACATGGTCGCTCTTTCTGAAGATGAATTATCGGCGTGCGATTCAGTTTGCAGTCGAAAACGGGTTTGAAGGTGTCGAGCTGTGGTCCAACTCTTTTGACTTCTGGCCGAGAACGTTGACGGTCCGGGAGATCGACTGTATAAAGTCCATGGCCACCGAAAACCGGCTGGATCTCGCAGTGCACTTTTGCACGGCAGGCAATAATCTTGCTGCCCTCAACGCCGGACACCTCAGCGAAAGCATGAATCAGCTGAAGGAGACGATCCGGCTGTGCCGTAGGATCGGGGCCGGCATCGTCGTCGTCCACCCGGGGACCTCCCCCGCGGTTACTTTCCACACCGAGCACAATCTCAATCCGAAGTATACTCCGACAGCCCTGTTGCAGGCCGCCATCGAGCGGTACAAAAAATCGCTCATCGAGGGTGCGGCGTATGCGGAAAGCCATGACGTGGTGCTTGCCGTGGAGAGTTTCGGGCACGAAGAAAACAGCATCCAGGCAACCCTCGAGGATCTTGCGGACTGGGTGGACAGCATCAACATGCCGTCCCTGCGCGTTGCCCTCGATACGGGCCACGCCTTCCAGACCGGAGGCCTGGAGCGGGCCATCGCGGTGCTGGGGCGGCGCATCTGCCACGTGCACGTGTCGGATGCCGACAACTCGTCCGGGAGTTGCGAACTGGAACTTGGCACAGGAGAGATCGACTGGCCTTCGATCGCCGAATTCCTGAAATCGTTCGAAGGAATGCTGAGCCTGGAGGTGCTCGTGCGCGACAACCTCGAGGCGGCCATCCTCAGGAGCAAGTCTTTCCTCGCAAAGCTCCTGGCTGCATGAGGAGGCCCGTGGCGGCATTTACGGGACGATGGTCGGTTGGGCGGAGTCCGTCGGAGGTTGCGGCCGACCTGCACGAATGGGCTGACAGACCCGAAAGGGGGGGGAGGCGATGAGCGGGATCGCCATGGCCGTCGTGCTCGTCAGCGCCTTTTTTCATGCGGGCTGGAACTTTCTGACGAAGAAAAGCCAGCGCAAAGTCGTATTCATCTGGCTGGGGCAGTTGGTGGCTCTGGTCATGTACTTCCCCGTCTTTTACAGCTTCCTGCCGGAAGCCTCCATCGCCCTGACAGGATGGGCCTGCATTTTCACGAGTGCCTTTCTGCACTGCCTTTATTTCTCGTTTCTCGGCGGGGCGTATGAAAGAGGTGAACTCTCGCTGGTCTATCCTCTTTCGCGCGGGTCCGGTCCCCTGGTGGTGCCGATCTGCGCCGTGTTTTTCATCAGGGAGCAACTGGAGGTGCTGGGGATGTTCGGGATCCTCCTGATCGTCTGCGGCATCTACGTCATTCATCTCCCGTCCTTTTCGCGTCAATCGTTCCTGAAGCCGCTGCTTGCCCTCGGCGGAGGCGCTTCCCTCTGGGCGCTTCTCTGTGGCTGCACGATCGTGGGCTATTCGCTTGTGGACAAGATCGGCGTCGGCCATGTTCCTCCTCCCGTCTACATCTACGTGATGGTCTGCATCTCGAGCATCATGATGGCTCCGTACATGCTTCTCAAGGAACGGGCGGCGACCGTGCGGGAATGGACGATGAACTGGAAAAACATCCTGATCGTGGGCTTTCTGTCCAATTTCACCTACCTGCTGATCCTTTTCGCGATGCAGGTGAGCAAGGTGAGCTACGTAGTGGCCATTCGGGAGGTGAGCATCGTTTTTTCGGCCGTTTTTGGAATTGTCTGGCTTGGTGAAAAACACGCGAAACAAAAATTGATGGGAGCGTTTCTGCTGGCGGCGGGGGTCGTGATGATCGGCGCAAGCCGCTGACGGCGCCGGTTCGTGGCGCATCCGTCGCCTGCCGCAATTCTTTGCGGGCGCCTGGGGCCTTCCGGGGGACAGGGGAGGGGAGATCCGCCTCTCGACTGGCTTTGCAGGCTTTTTTGTTGCCTTCCGGTGGGGAATGTAACGAGAATAACATTTAGTTATAAAGACTCATGAAAATAACTTGTTATTATGATAATCATAATTTTAATTACCTTGACTTATACTGCCTATCTGGAGAGAATGCAAGCCAAGCAACGGGATAAAAGAACCGTTCTGAAGGAAGAATGACCGTAGCGAGACGGCAGGTCCCGGTTGGACCCCGCCGGCGCAGGAAGGAACTCAAGGGTACCGGCGATGACTCCGGAGAGGTCCGTGAGAAGTTCAGGGTGCCTGGCGAGGTTCGGTAACCATCAAACAAGAAGTGGAGAGGAGAATGGACAGAGAACCGGTTTTACGCAGGAAGACTGCCATCTCGTATAAGACGGAAGAGAAGACCGTCGTACGAGGGTACGATCTGAGCGAGCTGGCGGAAGCTGGGTACACGTTCTATGATGCAATGTTCGTCCTGTTCCAGGACAGGATCCCGACCGAAGCGGAAGCCGACATGCTGCGCTACGAAATGGGTGAGTTTCTGGAGCATTCCATGTCGCCGTCGGCGGTATCGGCTATCGCCGTCGTCGCTGGACGGCCGGCTCTTCCGGCTGCGGTCGCATCGGCGATCATGACCTTCGGCGGCGCCCATGGCCCCGGAGCCGCTCATGGATATATGATGAACAAGGCGATTATCCGTGCTGCCGAAGAAGGCAAGTCCCTCGAGGAAATGGGCAAGACCCTGGTGAACGAGTACATGGATGCAGGTCTTGCCGTTATGGGTATGGGACAGCCGCAGCACCTGGACGGCGATCCCCGGGCAGAACCGACCCACCTCAAGCATGAGGAATTGGGGCTCGGCGGCGTGTACCTGAAGCTGCAGAAGTCCATCGAGGAGCATTTCAATGGACGGCGCAAGAAGGAAGGCCGCTCCTACGTGGCAGTCAATATGATTGGCGCCGGAAATACCGCCCTGGCCGAACTGGGTTTCGCTCCGAACGCCGCCTGGGCGATCGGCTGTGTGTGCCGCGGTTTCAGCTGCGCCGCCCACGCTCTCTATACGATGAAGAAGGGACACGCCTGGGCCGCCTCCAAGAGAGAACCCATGGTGCAGATGCTCGATCTTTCCATGATTAAGTATATTGGCCCCGCAGACCGTGAAGTTCCGAGCCAGGAAGAGCGGCAGGAATACGCCCGGAAGCAGAAAGAAGAAGGAGAGTGGAAGAAATGGGCACTTTAGACAATCCGAGACTGCGTTACAATTATAGGACGAGAGAGAGAGGAACGGTAGCGCCTGACACGGAGAGGCAGCAGTTCCGGTGGGTTTCGGAAGTTTCCTATAAGAACCTGCACCGCATCGTGGCCAGAGGCTGGGATACGACGGAACTCGTGGAAGCGGGCTACGGCATCGAGGACGTGATCTTCATTGACTTCCAGGCGCGCATTCCTCTCATCGAAGAATCCAAGATGCTCAACTATGTCATGATCATGGGAATGGAAGACGGCCTGTCCGCTCCTGCAGCAATCGCCCGGATCGTGACCAAGGGCAAGAACCTGCTTACGCAGGCCGCCGGTTCTTCCGTACTGGCTTTCGGGCATGCCTACGGCGCATACTGCGCCTTCGGCAGACTCCTGGACGGCTACCTCGCCAGGGCGGAAAAAGAAGGCAAGTCCATGGCCGAAATGGCCGAAGTGCTGGTGAAGGAAAACATTAAGAACGAAGCGCTGGGCGTGTCCGGTCTCATGCTGAAGGACCCCGCGGCAAAGCGCACCTTCGCCCGTGCCGAAAAGCTTGGCGTAGCCGGCAAGTATATCGCCTTCACGAAGGAAATCGTTGCGGCAGCCAAGAAGCAGTTCAAGGAACCCGTGGACCTGGATATGCTCGGTGCCATCGGTGCCACCATGATGGATCTCGGTTTCTCCGGCGAGGCCACCTGGTGTGTCATGGCAGTGACCCGTGCCTTCGCGGCCGGCGCCCACTACTGTGAAGAGTTCGAAAGAGAAACAACCGTACGGCTCGGTGAGACTCTTACCCCGAAGGAACTGTACGACGGACCCGAAGACAGGCCGGTGCCTTCGCTGGAAGACCGTGCCAAGAACGCCAAGTCCGGCGTTTGCCAGACCGCGGAAGAGTGGGTCAAGGCATTCAAAGAAAAGCAGAAGATCAAGGGAAGCGGCTGGGCGATCGTCGAGGAAATCGAAGATCCTCGTCGCAAGATGTAATAGATAGCAAATGCGGATGGTTGCGGCTGCGTGAGAACGCAGCCGCAGTCGTTCCGCAGGTTGTACGCTTCACGCCGCCGGACAGCGCTCTTGCGGAGGGCGGCGGGAAACGGTGAAAATCCGGAAATTACGCGCATTGCCCCAGGGGCTGCGGGGGAAGTTTAGGGGATGGCGCAGCAAAATATGGTTTGAGGGGGCTTTTGAGGTACGGCGGGTATGGTGCCGCCGTTCGTTAAGAGCCTCTGAGACCCCTTATGGACAGCATGTAGCGAAGGAGAAGCGACGATGGAGGTTGTAAAGCCCGTCAAAAGAAACGTGTTGTTGAACCCGGGACCGGCCACGACGACCGATACCGTGAAATACGCCCAGGTCGTTCCGGATATCTGCCCCCGGGAGCAGGAATTCGTAGACCTCATGACGGAAGTGCGCAAGGATCTGGTGAAGGTTGTTCATGGCGACCCCGAAAAGTACACCGCCGTCATATTTTCCGGTTCCGGGACGATCATCCAGGATGTTCTGGTGAACTCTCTGGTTCCCGCGAACAAGAAGATCCTTGTGGTTAATAACGGGGCCTACAGTGCAAGAATAGCGGAAATCGCCGAATATTACGGCATCCCCTGCGTGAACCTCCAGTTCCCCAATACCGGCCTTGCCGATCTGAAGCTTGTCAAGGAAGCGCTGGACAAGGACAAGGACATCGCCGTCGTCGCCACCGTTCACCACGAGA
This sequence comes from Desulfobacteraceae bacterium, assembly GCA_021372635.1. Taxonomy (GTDB): domain Bacteria; phylum Desulfobacterota; class Syntrophobacteria; order Syntrophobacterales; family Syntrophobacteraceae; genus JAJFUA01. Next base: position 7,950 of record JAJFUA010000153.1, read on the forward strand.
CGGGCACCGGTATACTGAATCCCGCCAAGGAAATCGGCAAGCTGGCTCATGACCACGGCTGCATATTCATCCTGGACACCATTTCCACCTACGGGCTCATTCCCATCGACATCGAAGACATGAATGTGGATTTTCTGATGTCGTCCGCTCAGAAGGGCCTTGCTGCCATGACGGGTGCGTCCTGGACGGTTGGAAACAAGAAAGAGATCGAAAAGTCCAAGGATTATCCGAAGCGTTCCTACTACTGCAACCTGTTCATGCAGTATGATTATTTTGAAAAAGTCGGCGAAATGCATTTCACGCCTCCTGTGCAGACGATCTACGCTCTGCGCCAGGCGATCAAGGAATACTGGGAAGAAGGCGAGCAGGCTCGGTGGGCTCGGCTGACCAAGTGCTGGGAAGCGATCCACAAGGGAATGGAAGAGATGGGCCTGGATTCGGTCATCGACAAGAAGCTCCAGGGACACCTCGTGGTCACCATCAAGGCTCCCGACGATCCCAAGTTCGATTTCTTCAAGCTGCATGACTACTGCTACGAGCGCGGGTTTACGATTTACCCCGGCAAGATGTTCGGCCTGAAGACCTTCAGGTTGTGCAATCTGGGTGTGATCACCCACAAGGATATCGAAGATTTCTTCGTAGTGGCAAAGGAAGCGTTCAAGAATATGGGATTAGCGCTTCCGGTGAAGTAAGCGGAGGCCGCGGCGGACAACCAGGCCATAGGGGCACGGTGCCGATGGCCGCTTCATAACACATCACGGGTGCTGCCAGCCCGGCGATGCCCGGAGACAGGAAGGAGCTGTATTCAGCTATGGAAGATAATGTGAAGGAATTGGTGGAACGCGCGAGGAAGGCCTTTGAAACGGTTGAATTCTGGCCCCAGGAAAAAGTGGACGAGATGGTTCTGGCAGTCGCTTGGGAACTGCAGAAGGAAGAAAACCGCGCGGCCATGGCCAAGGCGGCCGTGGAAGGATCCGGCATCGGCGTTTACGAGGATAAGAAGAACAAGATCCTCACGAAGACTTGGGGAACCCTGTACGATCAGCTCGGCGTCAAGACCTGCGGCGTTATCGAGGAGATTCCGGAAAAGGGTCTCAAGAAGCTGGCGAAACCGTACGGCGTCGTTGCCAACGTAGTCCCCTGCACCAACCCTGAATCGACGATCTGCTGCGTCGGCCTCAGCACACTGAAGACCCGCAACGCCATGATCGTGTCTCCCCATCCCCGTACCGAGTATGCGTCGTACCTTACGTGCGAAATCGCCCGGAGAGGCCTCAAGAAGGTCGGGGCTCCCGAAGATCTGATTCAGTGCATCCGTCACACCAGCCATGCGAAGACGTCCGAGCTGATGTCCGCATGCGATTTCGCAGTAGCCACCGGCGGCGCGGCGCTTCACAAGGTCGTGTACCAGGCTGGCGTGCCTGCTCATACGGTCGGTGCCGGAAACGTCGTATCCATCGTTGACGAAACGATCGACATTCCCGCTACGGCTCACAAGATCAAGATCTCCAAGATCGCCAACAACGCGGCCTCCTGCTCCTCCGAGAACGCCGTGGCCATTTACGAAGGCATCTACGATCAGATGATCGCGGCCCTGAAGGCGGAAAACGGCTACCTCTGCAACACCGAAGAGCGTGAGAAGCTCCGCAAGACCCTGTGGCCCGACGGACATACCCTGAACCGCGACATCGTGGCGAACTCGGCGGTCAACATCGCAAAGCTGGCCGGGATCGACGTTCCTCCGACGACCCAGTTCATCATGGCGATTGCCGAGAAGGTCGGTCCGGAAGACAGGTTCTCCGGCGAGAAGCTGTCCCCGGTTCTTAGCGTGTGGAAGTGGAGCGATTTTGACGAAATGGTGCAGCGCGCCCGAAGGATCCTCAAGTTCTCGGGTGAGGGCCACTCCATCTCCATCCATACGAAGCGCCAGGAACGCATCGACAAGCTGGCCGTCTACGCGAACGTTGGCCGCGTGATCTGCAACATGCCGCATTCGCATGCAAACAGCGGCGGCTGGACGAGCTGCCTGCCCTTCACCGATACGCTTGGCGGCGGTTCCTGGGCCGGCAACATGACGAGCGAGAACGTGTGCTGGAAGCACTTCCTGAACTACACATGGGTCAGCCAGCCGGTGAAGGATTATAAGCCCACGGAAGAGCAGCTTTTCGGCACCTACTGGAAGAAGTGGGGCAAGGATTGATCCTGAAGGTGTGATCCTCCGCTCGAGGGGAGGTTGAGGAGCACGTCGAAACGCGCCGCCTCCCCGTGAGTCAAGGCTCCTCTGGATTCGTCTGCACGGGATAGGGTTCGGAGGAGTAAAGCGTGTCCGGGCGTCGGTATGACCGTTCGATCCGGTTCAACGCGGCAGCGAAAAAACGCAACCCCGCAGAATAATACCTGCGGGGTTGCTTTATTCTCGATCGAGGAGGTTTCCCAGTGATCTCAGCCGTAATTTTCGACTTCGGGCAGACCCTCGCGGATGCTTCCGATGCCTTTCGGTCCGCGGAGAAGGATGCGCAGCGCCGGCTCTCCGAGGCCCTGCAACTGCCGCTCCGGGAGGATTTCGTGGAAACCTACCGGAAGATCAGGAAAGAATTCCACGCCCGCTCGGATTTTTCCCGGAAGGCAATGTGGGAAGAGGTGTACCGGATCTGGGGGAAAACACCCGGTGAGGGGCATCTGGAGGAGCTGGAGAAGAGTTACTGGAACAAAATCGAAGAGGAGACCGTGCTTTTTCCAGAGGTTGTGGACGTGCTCGGAAAGCTGAGGGACTCCTATGCGCTCGCTCTCATCACGAATACGCAGGGGCAGAAGGACTACGGCAAGCACCGGATGAGCCGGTTTCCGGAATTGGAACAATTCTTTAAGGTAGTCATCGTGGCCGGCGAGGGGGGGATTCCCGCCAAGCCCGATCGAAGGCCCTTTCTCCTGTGCCTGGAACGCCTTGGAATCAGCCCGTCGGAAGCGGTGTACGTAGGGGACGACTGGCGGATCGACATCCGGGGGGCCATGAACATAGGAATGCAGCCCATATGGCTGCAGCACCGATCCTTCCGGAGAAACTGGCCGGAGGCGGAAGCTCCCGTGCCGACTATCGACGGCCTGGAAAAATTGCTCGAACTGGAAACGCTCTTGTCCTGAACCGAAAGGGGGATGGCTGTGGCGGTTAAGATCATTGTCTGCCTGGACGGCTGCGCCCCGGAATACATAGCGCGAAGCGATACGCCGAACCTGGATGCTCTCGGGCGTGAGGGCTTCAAAACAATCGGAAGCGCCGTCATACCCACAGTGACCAATGTGAACAACACGACGATCGTTACGGCGAACTATCCGGAGGTCCATGGAATCACGGCGAACTACTACCGAGACGCTGCAAGCGGGCGTGAAGTCTACATGGAATCCTCGGAGTTCCTCCTGGCCGAGACGATGTTCCGGAATGTTTCGAGACATGGTGGAAAGGCGGCGGTACTTACAGCCAAAGACAAATTGAAGGCATTGATCGGGGACGGGGCCGCAGTGGCTGAATCTGCGGAAAAATCCCCGGCATGGCTCGTGGACCTGCTCGGCCCTCCGCCTCCTGTTTATTCCATCGAGATCAACCACTGGCTCTTTCGGGCAGCGGCCGAAGTTCTGCGAAGGGAATCGCCCGATCTCCTTTACGTCACCACGACGGACTACGTTACCCACATGCACGGTCCGGAAGACGACAGGGCACAATGGAACATGAATCGGCTGGACGCTCTGCTGGGAGAGCTGATGAACGCGGCGCCGGAGGTCGAGATTGTAGTGACTGCGGACCACGGGATGAATCCCAAAAGCCGTGCATTGGATCTCGACCGGATTCTCCATGCGGCCGGCATCCGGGGATGGGCTGTGCCCATAATCAAGGACCGCTACGTCGTGCATCATCGGAACATGGGCGGGGCCGCGTATGTATACCTGGAAGACGCCGGGGCGGTGGCGGAAGCCTTTGCGGTTCTTCATGGACTTTCCGGAGTCGAATCGGTAATGGCTGGTCACGAAGCTGCCCGGATCTTTCACCTGCATCCCGGACGCGTGGGCGACCTGTTCGTCCTGGCTGACGTCGCGACGGTTTTCGGAACCCTGTCCGCCGCGGAGGAAGAGGTAAAGATCCGGTCGCACGGGTCGGTGCATGAACATGAGATCCCGATTTACGGCTTCGGGCCGGGACCCGTTTCCGTGCGGCCGAAATCGAACCGTGAAGTCGCATCGTGGATCTTCCGGCCCTGAACCGCGTGAGGCGCGCCGGTTCCAGGGGGCCATTTCCGCCGGATGGCGAACAGCGAAAGGATGCAATGGAATCGTCCGGAAACAAAGCCAGGGTAAATAAAATAAAAGAGTGCTACACGGGACGGAATTTTTCGTTCACCGTGGAGAACGTCACGCTGCCAAACGGCTATGCGGCGGAATACGGCATTGTGCGCCATCCGGGATCGACGGGCATCGTGCCGGTTCTGAATGACGGCAGGGTGGTGATGGTTCGGCAATACAGGCATGCCGTTGGAGAATACATGCTTGAGGTGCCCGCCGGAACGCTGGAACGCGGCGAAGCGCCGCTGAAATGCGCGATGCGGGAGCTGGAGGAGGAGACGGGATTCACGGCGAAGGAGATGGTGAAAGTGGGTGCCGTCCATATACTTCCTTCGTATACGGATGAAGTCATTCACGTCTTCCTGGCCCGGGGCCTTGAGGCAACGGCGCAGCACCTCGATGGGGACGAAGTCCTGCAGGTGGTCAGCTATCCGTTCGATCAGTTGATGGAGTTCGTTCGCGACGGGAAAATCACAGACGCCCTGACGATCCTTTCCCTGCACCGGGCGGAGGTTTTTCTGAAGAATGCCTGAAGCCGGGCCGCCCCCGCTTCTGCCCCGGTGTACAAGCTACCGGAGAGAGGCAGGGAAAACCGGCGGGGGAAGAGAAAAGGCGGCGGCCGCTCAGGGCCAGGAAACGCTCTTGGCGTATTCGTCCGCCCACTGGTAGACCATGTCGACCAGTTTCTGAAGGGATTCTGAAAAGTACTTGTCCTTGTGGTGGACAAGGTAGAACTTCCTGCGGATTGTCGTGTCGGACAGGGGGATCGCCACGAGCTTGCCCGCCTGCACTTCTTCGCCGGCCACCATCTGGGGCACGATGGAAATGCCCAGTCCGCCGGCCACGGCCCGCTTGATACTCTCATTGCTCGAAAGCTCCAGGGGCGTGTTCACATTCAGATGGAAGGTGTCGATCAGTTCCTGAAGAATCCTCTGCGGAGCCGATCCTCTTTCGTGGGTTACGATGGATTCTCCATCCAGGTCCAGCGGTTCGATGACCCCCTTCGTTTCCAGCGGATGGCCCGGCGGGACAATCACGACGATTCGGTCCTCGAGCACCTCGCGCACCACCAGCTTTCTGTGATCCACGTGGTAGGAGATGAATCCGATATCGCAGTTGAGCCCTGCGGTGCCTTCCACGACGAGTTCCGTGGGGAGCAGGGTTACGGATACCCGGATCTGCGGGTTTTCGCTGCTGAACGGGATGATGATGAAGGGAAGATAGTAGGCGCCGAAGCTTTCACTCGCGAGTATGCGGATGTGCCCCTTCCTGCGCTCCTGGAAATCCCGGATCAGTTCTTCCGCCTGCTTCTCGATCTCGAAGATCTTCTCCGCTATCGTGTAAAGAATCTCCCCGGCATCGGTGAGGGCCAGCTTCCTCCCGTAAAGGTTCAGAAACTTGATCCCGTAGAACTCGTGTAACCGTTGAATGCCTTTGGTTACGGCGGGTTGCGTGACACACAGCGCTTCGGCGGCAGCGCTGATGCTGCCAAACTTCGCGGCATAGTAGAAAATTTTCAACAAATTAATATTCATTTACTATAACCTCGATTCATTAAACGGGATAAATTAATTATCTTGACTTATATTAGCCTTATTTTTAGTTTGAATTCAAGCCAAAATGAACGTCGATCCAATAATTCTGCAGCCGGCGACTCCGGGGCGCAAAGTCCGGGAAAAGTTCGGAACCTGGTGCCGGAAGCTCTCCCTCCCGGGGGGCGGAGATCGTCTTGAAAAAACACACTGGGAAAGGTTGTTTTGAATCCCAACCGGCGGGGAAGTCGTGTAGAATGCCACAACCCGCGAGGCAGGCAACGGTGGGGTTCGATGGATAGAGCAGCGCAAAAGACACTGGCTGGACGCGGCTGGCCGGCTGCCGACCGCGGGTGCTTTTGCGGACGTTTCGGTTTTCATCGATAGGAGGTTGGTCCGGTTATGGCGAAATTACACAAGTCCGAAGGCGACATCAACATCTCCCGTGCAAGGGCGGAATGGCAGCAGAAGAACCTCGATGAAGCGACTTGGGCTCTCCTGAAAGAAGACGAACGGTATTTCCTGAAGCAATCCCTCTCGACCCCCTGTCTCAACGCCCTGGCCACCTGTGGCGGGATTTACATAGAGGATCTTCAGGGCCGGCGCTACCTGGATTTCCATGGAAACAACGTGCACCAGGTCGGCTTTGGCCATCCGGCCGTCATCAAGGCCATCAAAGATCAGCTCGACACGATGTCCTTCTGCCCGAGGCGCTACACGAACACGGTCGCCGTGGACCTGGCCAGGAAGCTCACCGAACTCGCACCCGGGGACCTGAACAAGGTCTTGCTGGCTCCCGGCGGCACGAGTGCCATCGGCATGGCCCTCAAACTGGCCCGCATCGCCACTGGACGGTTCAAGACGATTTCCATGTGGGATGCCTTCCACGGGGCCTCGCTCGATGCGATTTCCATCGGCGGGGAAGCAGTTTTTCGCCAGGACATGGGCCCGCTTCTTCCCGGCACCGAACACGCTCCTCCTCCGGATGAGTACCACTGTGTCTACGGCTGCGAGAGCCGCGGCGGGTGCGACATGGTGTGCGCCCGGTACGTGGAATATATAATGGAGAAGGAAGGGGACATTGCCGCGGTGATTGCCGAACCGGTCCGCAGCACTCCCTATGTGCCGAAACCCGAATACTGGCAGAAGATCCGGGCTGCATGCGACCGTCACGGTGCGCTGCTGATCTTCGACGAGATTCCGCACGCTCTGGGCCGGACGGGAAAGATGTTCACCTGCGAAAACTTCGGGGTCGTGCCCGATATGCTGGTGATCGGTAAGGGGCTGGGCGGAGGTGTCTTCCCTCTGGCCGCGCTGATTGCCCGTGAAGGCCTGGATGTTGCTGGAGACAGGGCTCTCGGGCACTATACCCATGAGAAGAGTCCTGTGGCTTGCGCCGCGGCCCTGGCGGCGATTCACGTGATCGAGACGGAGAATCTTGCGGGCAACGCCGCCGAAGTGGGCAGATATGCGCTCGAGCGGATGAGGAAAATGATGGACGTGCATCCTCTGATAGGGGACGTGCGCGGTCTTGGACTGCTGATGGGGATCGAACTGGTCAAGGATAGGGAAACCCGGGAGCGCGCGACCGAAGAGGCGGAAGCCGTGATGTACGCAGCCCTCAGCAAGGGCCTGAGCTTCAAGCTGACCATGGGAAACATTCTCACGCTCACCCCTGCCCTTACGATCACCAAGAGTGATATGGACAGGGCTCTCGACATCATTGAGGAATGCCTGGATGAAATTGAATGAAGTGGCTGAGTTGTTTTCCGGCGTCGGCGTTCAGACGGCCCGGCAGACGATGAAAATGTTCCATGCGGAATGCGAATCCGACTGCCTCGAACTGGATGAGATGGGCTCTCCCAAAATACAGACTCTGGCCCTCTTGAAAGCCGGGGAGTTTGAAAAGGCGGTGGAGTGCATCAAACGCTATGGAGTCGCTTTGCAGCGGTCCGAGCTGGACTCGGCGATTGCGCACTTCGGCAGGCGGCTGGATGAATCGCGTGAAGCCGCGGACGGAAGGGCGATAACGCGGAATCAGAGGCGGATCGGGGCGCTCGTGCGCTTCCGCGATTCCGGGCTCGATCCGAACAGCCTGGTTCCTCTCGTGGACCTGGACGAAGGCTATCGCGGAAAGATCCTCATGGTTGCCATATCGGGCGGGGTCATTGCGGACCTGGCGGTTTTACGATCAGACGATTTGATGCATCGGGAGATTCTGAAGAACACAGAAAAGGAACTCCTGGATCTGGGCCTGCGCAGTTCCCTGGCCAGCCCGCTCGGGGGCGCCCGGCTGCAGTTCGAACCCGACGGGTCGATTCTCATCTATGGAACCAGCGACGAATTCGGTAGTTGCGACAAGAAACTTGCGGCTGACCTCGTCAGGGAGCAGTTTCCCGGGCGGACGTTGACCGTGGAATAACAGGCGGCGAGACGCACCCGGCGCCGGAAGAAGATGAGAGAAATAAGGCGGGATCGGGGCGGGATCCGTAAAATCGGATGTCCCCCCGCTCCCGCCGGGAATTGTACTGGGCATTTTCCTGCCTTTGCGGAAAACCGAGGCGCTGCGGATCGCGAACATTCCGCCCCTTCAGCCGCAGGGGACGCAGACCCCTTCGTCGGTGATGCACGACCGGCAATCGGTTTCATGGCACGTGATGTGCGTTCCGGGGATGCCATATCCAGGTCCTCGATCTCGATCCCTCCGCACAAGTTGCAATCGAAGACAGTCGAAGTCATATTGTTCTCCTCGAAATCCGGCCGCATGCCGGCATAATGTGGTTCTCCTCCTAATCCATCAGGTCGGGATGCTGTTGCAGGCTCTTCGGATGAACGCCGCCCCCCGGTCCGGCCTTGCGATCGACAGCCGGAATGCCGTGCTCCGGCAGTTTTCGACCCCGGGGTGCAGACGCGGGGGAATGAAATCTTGTTGAAGGGGGAATGGTGATTATCATGCGAGAGGGGAATCGCGCTTAACGCAACAGTATTGGGTTTAGGCGCCCGGGCGCAAGACTTTGCATCTTTCCGGAAATGTTCGGGAAGTATGCAACCGGGTGCCTGGCCGCTCAGGGGAGGAACGGTGATGAACGGCAGCATTTCCGATATACGCATTCTGGAATTGGGACAGGTGCTGGCGGGCCCCTACGCCGGCATGATCCTGGGCGACCTTGGCGCCGATGTCATCAAGGTGGAACCTCCCGGTGGAGGCGACAGCGCCCGGCGCACCCCTCCCCATTTCCACAAGGGCGAAAGCATCTACTTCATGTCCCTGAATAGAAACAAGAGAAGCATCGTCATCGACCTCATGGAAAAAGAGGGGCGGCGAGTCTTCTACGACCTGGTCGGGAAATCCGACGTGGTTCTGGACAATATGAGGCCAGGAGTGCTAGAGCAACTTGAAATCAATCATGAGATCCTGCTGAAAACCAATCCCCGTATCATCTCGTGCTCCATCAACGGATATGGATCGGATACTCCCGACCGGTTGAAGCCGGCCTTTGATTTGATGGTTCAGGCCAGAGGCGGTGGGATGAGCTTGACGGGAACGCAGGGCGGGCCTCCTGTCAGAATGGGTGTTTCCATATCGGACCACGTCGCCGGCGTATATGCCGTGACCGGAATTCTGGCCGCGCTCCACGAAGTGGCGCGAACGGGGAAGGGGCGCAGAATCGAGGTCCCGCTTTTCAGCACGATGCTTTCTCTGCTCAGCTATGAAGCCGCGTTTCACCTCTACTCTGGTGAAGTACCCGGCCCGGTGGGTTCCGGCCACCGGGCCCTGATGCCTTACAGCGCGGTTCAGACCGGGGACGGCTATATCGTCGTCGATGCGCACCTGCCGAAGTTCTGGAGCGCGCTGTGCTCCGCGCTTCAAATCGAGGCGATCGAAAACGATCCCAGGTTCCATACCCTCGATGCCCGCAACAGGAACCGGGATGAACTCCTGAAGATCCTGGAAGGGGCATTTTTCACCAGGACAAGCCGGGAGTGGCTTGCCGTTCTCGAAGAGAAGGGGGTGCCCTGCGCTCCCATCAACGACCTGAAGGCGGCGCTCCAAGACGGGATCACCGGGGCGCTGAACATGGTCGTCGACATCGAACACAGGGGGGTCGATCTGACGTTCCGGGCTGTCGGAAACCCCATCAGAATGACAGGTGGGGAAGAAAACCGGTATGAGTCGCCGCCTCTCCTGGGAGAACATACCAGGGCGGTACTGAAGGAAGCTGCCGGATACGGCGAGGAGGAAATCGGTAGGCTTGTGCGAAACGGAATTGTGGCATAGGCACTGGAGACACCGTCATGAAAGAGACCGGATTCAGGGTCCTGTCACCGACGGCGATTCTCGGCTACGGCTTTCCGGAGCGGTCCTTCCTGGCCGGAGTGGAGAAGAACCCGGACTGCATCGCTGTGGATGCGGGCAGCACCGATCCGGGGCCGTATTACCTGGGAGCCGGGAAGTCTTTTACCAGTGCGGCGGCAGTGAAACGCGACCTGGAATTCATGCTGGGGGCGGCGCTGCATCTGTCGGTCCCCTGCATCATCGGTACGGCGGGCGGTTGCGGCGCGCGTGAGCATGTGGACTGGAACGAATCCATAATCCGGGAAATCGCCGCGGAAAATGGCTATTCCTTTCGAATGGCGGTTATCCACGCCGATGTCGGCAGGGAAGTTGCCGCCGAGGCCCTGAGACTCGGAAAACTCCGCCCGCTTTACCCGGCCCCGGAAATAGACGGAGAGGAAATCGCAAAGAGCGTTCGCATCGTAGCTCAGATGGGGGCCGAGCCGGTAATGGAGGCCCTTGGAATGGGCTGCGACGTCATCCTGTGCGGCCGCTGCTACGATCCCGTACCGTTTGCCGCCCCGACCATCAAAAGAGGTTTCGACCCGGGGCTTGCCGTGCACATGGGCAAGATTCTCGAGTGCGCGGCCATTGCGGCGACTCCCGGCAGCGGCAGTGATTGTGTTATGGCCACCTTGTATGACGACTGTTTCGAGCTGGAATCACTGAACCCCGAAAGACAATTCACCGAAATATCCGCCGCGGCACACACACTCTACGAAAAGACCGACCCGTACAGGCTTCCCGGCCCGGGAGGGGTGCTCGACCTGACGGGGACCCGGTTCGAGGCCCTGGAAGGCGGCCGCGTGCGCGTATCCGGAAGCCGCTACATCGCTTCGGAACGCTATACGGTGAAACTGGAAGGGGTAAAGGCCACGGGATATCGAACGATCTCCATAGCAGGAATCCGCGATCCGATTCTGATCGGCGGGATCGATTCCGTTCTGGATTCCGTCAGCCGGCAGGTTCGTGAAGCCACCTCTTTCTCCGGAACCATCCTTTTTCATGTCTACGGCAAAAACGGCGTCATGGGAGAGTTGGAACCCCGGAGACAATGCATTTCGCATGAAATCGGACTGGTAATGGAGGTAATCGCCCGGGACCAGGAAGAGGCGAACGCGGTTTGCTCGGTCTTACGCAGCACGCTTCTCCATTACGGCTACCCCGGCCGCATATCCACAGCCGGCAACCTGGCCCTTCTTTACAGCCCGTCCGATATGGCGTGCGGGATGGTCTATGAATTCAATATCTACCACCTGATGGAAGTGGACGATCCCCAAAGTCTTTTTCGGTCAGCATCTACGAGGTGAGATGATGAACATGGTGCCTCTGACCAGTCTGGCCGCAGTGATTCGCAGCAAGAACGCCGGCCCTTACGAGTTGACGGTGGATATTCTGTTCAAAAACAGGGAGGATTATATTTTCATCAAGGAAAGCAACTACTTCCCCCCTGAACTCTTTGCACGGCTCTACGGCGTTGAAGTGGGCAGGATAACGGCCCTCGTGCACTTTGACCCGGCATCCGCAGTCAAATGTACGATGGTGCGGCCGGTAATCTCCGGAGCGCCCGGGGATGCCGACATCTATGGCGCCCGGCAGCACGCTCCGCTGCTGGATCTGAATGTCCCCGTTCCTGCGCTGCGCGGCGAACCTGCGCTCGAGCCTGGACCACCCGAAAAAAACGGGGAATGATTCCCCGAACTCTCCCATCCCGGTGCTACCCGGCCGTTTCGGGCGCACTTCCGCCGGGTTCGCCGGAAGGTTCGGCACCAGTGAGCCGTATATCCTCCAGGACTTTGAAAACGAATCGGGCGGGCCATTGAGCCACTCCACCCCCCAAAGCCAGCGCCACGGCGGTGGCTTCGGCAATTTCCCCATATGTGGCACCGAGTTCAGCAGCCTTGCTGACGTGGTACTCGATTCACCCGTAGCAGGACTGGCTGATGCTGATACCCAGAGCAATCAATTCCTTGTGCTTCTGGTCCAGGTTCCCCGGCTCGAATACGCCGGCTTCGAGTTTTTCGAGTTCTAGAAAAGTACCGATGCCGCTCTGGAACATCTTGTGGTTGAATTTCTTCCTGGTTCTTCGAATTTCAGCGATGTCCTCGTGAAACATGAACCCCTCCATGTCCTTTTCACCGGTTCGGCAGGCGGCGGTAGGCCTGTGGACCCGGCAAAAGACACCTCGTGGCGTGAACTGCGTGTGCCGTTTTCCGAATCCTGCCGGGGGCCTCATGGCTCTGCCTTCCGGGTCCCCAGATCCGGTGAACCTGTCGGAAAGACTGCACTCCGGTGGCGTTTTATAGAAGAGGCGCCGTGAACTTCCGATGATTTTATACCAGAGCGTGACGGCGGGAGCAACGTGGAACGCCGCCTGCGGGTGACGGGAAACCGCCGATGGATGGATTTACGGTGCGAAGGAGGATTCCTCGGAGACTTCGTCTTCGCTGTCATTCCCCCGGCTGGGATTCTTTCCCGGCAGCGAAGAATCATCCGGAGCGCCGATGTATCCCTCGGTCTCAAGATGCAGCAGGGCTGCTTTCACAGCCGACGGACCGGGCAGGCCGGTGAGTTCCGCAAGCGTCTCGAAGTCCTGGTGCAAATCCGCTTCGACGGCCTCGGCATAGGCCAGTACTGCAAGATATACCCGGAGGGCGTCCTCCGGGAGCCTGGCAAGCCGGCCGTCGAGCATCAAATCGCACAATTCGAGGAAAAGCTCCGATATGGCGCCTTCTGAAAAAGAAAGTTCAAATGAATAGCCCTGCACCCTGGCGACGACATGAGATCTCAGTTCGCTTCCATCCACCCGGGTGTCACGCACCTCGATAAGAATTTTTCGAATATCGTCCGCAAACGTGTCGAAACCGATGGAGCCGATTCCCCGCGGCTGCCTTGCGAACGATGCAAAGTGCGTCTTCTTTCTGGTCCGAAATGTACTGGCCATGAGAATATCCGTGATGCGGACTCGATTCGATGCCGTTTCCCGGGCGTTTCCCCGTGAAGGGCGTCCCGTCCTTCCCCCGCGCGCAGTATGCGAGGATGCCTGTTTCTGGAGCACGCGCTCCTGTGAGCCGGTGCTTCGCCGCGCATGGATGTCTTTCCAGGAGAACCCGGGAAGGACAAACTCTGAATGAAAGATAACCTTCTAAAACAGGCTGTCAATTTCGGATAGGAATATCCTCAGCCGCTGATGGCGCTCGCGTAGCGGAGTTTGTCGATGGTGGACGGGAGTGAAAACGTCCGCACAATCATCCGGGACGCCAGGCGTTCCGGATGGACTGACGTTCTTAACTGCGGATTTTATCAGTTTGACTTCTTGGATTTGAAGTCGGGCTTTTTCGTGACATAGAAGTTTCTGAGGATTCCCACAGCCTTGAGTTCTTCCTTGCCGACCCGGAGTTCGTAGGTGCTGAAGAAGATGAAATCTTCCCGAACCGTCTGGGAGGCGACGAGACCGCTTGCAAGGGCGCTCATGGCAGACCCGAACAGTTGTACCGCCGGGTCCTGATTCCGTACTTCCTTCAGTATCCCGTTGTGTATGAACTGGTTGTAGTCTTCGATGGTGGGATTCGTGTAGGCCAGAAGCCCTGCGACGGCGATCACAGCGATGACGCATGCCAGGAGTTTCATGGGATCCTTTCAGGTTTGTCGCCCGCGTAGAGCGGATTGCAGTCGGCTGCATATGTGTCGTTTCGCGAAAGCAACGGTCCCGTCCACTATAAATAAAACAAGACCATGATACAATGATTTCATGCGGTTCACCCCGTTCGGCGCCGTCCCTGAACGGGGTGCGCAAGCGAATTCCACGGTCTTTCGTTCCGGGTGCGTGCCAGGGCATGCCGAAACCCGGGCGGCAGGCCCGCGAGGACTTCTCCGGGGGGAATGCTAGATTCTGCGGGCGGCTTTGTGGCGATAGTTCCGAAAGAGCCCCACGACGGTGCCCACGATTTCGACGTCGGCTGCGTGTGCCCGGATGGGCTGCATCCTTTCGTTGGCGGGCCTCAGTTCGACTTCCTCACCCCTCAGGAAGAGTCTCTTCACCGTCGCTTCACCTCGAACCAGGGCCACGACGGTCTGACCGTTATCCGCATGGGACTGTCGACTGACGATCAGGACGTCCCCTTCGCGGATGCCTTCGTCAATCATGGATTCTCCCTGGACGCGCAGCGCGAAGTTGTCTCCCTCTCCGAGGAAACCTTCCGGAAGTTCGATGGATTCGGGTATCTCGACCGGTTCGATGGGTGTTCCCGCCGCAACCACGCCGAGAAAAGGGATGGACGCGGCCCCGCCCGCGGGTAAAAGTTCGAGCGCCCGTTTGCGGTTGTTCCCGGGGATCTTGAGGTATCCCCGTTCTTCGATCTGTTTCAGGTGTTTGAAAACGGCGTTGAGAGACCGAAACCCCATCCGGGTGCGGATCTCCTCATAAGACGGGGCGTAGCCGTGCTCGAGAATGTAGCTGCGAACGAACTGATAAACTCTTTCCTGTGCTGGCGTGAGCCCCATACGAACTCCTCATTGCGGCCGCGACGTCTGTCGTCCGCCCGTGGAAGGGAAGCCGCACCGGCGGAGCGGGCAGCCATCATCCGCTCTTCGATACCCGGCCGAGTTGGGTGGCCTTGTCCTTCAGACATCCCAGGAAATGCAGATCGGCCGCCGAGGCCCGGTTTCCCTTGCTTTCGATAAACCCGATCAGGTCGAGGATCTTTCGGAGCCTTGGAGGCGCGGAAGACAGCCCGCCGCATGAACTTCTCCTGTCGGTCGGAGACTTGGGAATGCGCCTTCGATACCTCAGGAATTCCTCGCCTGACTCGAAGATCTTACCACGCCAGAAATCTTTGTAAACCGTGGTGGAACCCTTGTCGATCCCCCGGGCCGTTTCGAAATCCCTGATGTGCGCCTGCTCGCCGGTCGAACGAAAACGGAAGCCCAGGAGGTCTCTCTCGCCCAGGTAGCCTTCGGGGAGGGGAAGTTCGTGATCGAAGCAGAACGGGCGCCTGTGGAACTGCCAGCGGTAGATCGGCGAACCTGTCGCCGGGAGGCCGTCCGGTCCCACCTGCACGACGAGCGACGGGAATTCGCCGGTTCCTTTCCATAGCCTGCCCGCGTGCCTGATGGCCGCGTCCACCAGCTTTCGGGAATCGATGGAAAGGGCTTGCTCTACGGCGAGTTGAAGGTAATGGACTGTTTCGCGTGTTCCGTCCGCATGCAGGACGACGACGGCCCTCTGACTGAGGACGTAAAGGTTTATGGCCATAACTCCCCTCCGATACGATTCTTGGAACGTGTCCCCGTGGGCAGGGTCGACTGTCCATGCCCGCCCGCTATTCACCGTTTTGCCGTTAGGTGAATATAAGGTGAAAGTATGACGGACGTCAAGAGAAATCTCCTGGTGCCGCGGGCGGGGAGGAGGGAATGCCGACTCAGTGTTTTTGGGAACCGCATCGGCTCTGGACCGTTCTCGAGAACCGTCCGATCCATGGCGTGATTCTCGACCCCACGATCCTTTCGAAACTTTTATTGGACAATCGCGCGGCAGTACGCTAGTAGTGTGCCATTGTTTCACTATTTCTCACACATGCCGATGTGCGTGTCCAGTTGAGCGAAACAGGCCTCAACACCCCCGTTCCCTTTGCTGATGTTTGATTCTTTCACCATGGGTATTCGTTCACCGAAATGGCATCGGCCTGTGTGCAGCCGCAGGTTACCCATTCTGGAACGGAGTCCTCCATGAGAAACGATCTCAACGAACTTGTTTTCAGCACCATGGCGTTGGGAGACCGCGTCGAGAACATTGGCGACCTTTACAGCGCCGCTCTCGAAGAGACCAGGAACACCCTGGGTTCCCAGGAGGGTCTGCTTTTTCGCCGCAGGAGCCACAACTGTCCGTGGAAACTCGTCGCATCGAATTCGGATGTGAACGGGATCCTCCTGAAGGACGATTCCCATATTTCCTGCGGGTTCCGTCTCCTCCGGCCGATGCCTTCCGAGCCGGTCGTAAACCGTCGTGGAAGGGCCGTGCAACTGGTCCTTCCCCTGAAACGCTTCGAACCGCCCGATTTCACTCTTTCTCTGGTCTGGAGAACCGATCCGCCCCTTCACCTGCTGGACGAGCGGGACCTGCTGACCGGCTTCGGTCAGAAACTCGGCTTCTATTTCGGCTGGAAAGAGTCGCTGCTGCGCCCTTCGACCAGATCGGGAATCAGAAGTTGGTGGATTGGCTCTTCAAAATGAGCGTTAACGTTGACCCGCTCAGTGATGGCAAGTCCGTCGTCGCCAAGTGGTTGCAACGGGCTATGGGCCTGAAGGATGATGGAGTAATCGGCCCGAAGACCCTTGGCGCCATTGCCGCGTGCAAGGACATCCCCGATCTCATCAATTTCCCCTTTCACTTAACCTGAGAAAAACTGAAGAACCCTGAAGAGCCTTGAACCGTGCGGTTATAACGGCGCGAAGGCAAAGTGAGAAAATTGCCGGGAATGATCCATTTTTCGCAGGCAATATGAGAAAATTGGATGATCTATGAGACCGGGTCCGATGGGTCAGATCGTTTTTTCAGACAATCTGAGAAAAATGTCGCGCAGCAGGGCCAGAAGTTCGTCGGCCGAGGAGGCAATGCGGCTGCAGCAGCCCTGGATCATGGCGTTGACGCGGGCGCCGTCGCATTCGCCGCCATTGCGGTGATCGGTGCGGATTCCGATGATTCGCGATTTGTCAGCGTGGAGACAATAAAAATAGCCTATTTCCCAGGCCGTGCCGTCATCGACCATGGGACCATCCAGGAGCGGCACAACCAGGTCGACCTTATCGAGAGCGTTCTTGCACCTGGCAAAGATGGCATCGATTGCGTTGCAGCCCATGGCAGCGATTTCACCTTCGGCGAACAGCTCCCAGGGCCAGATCGCTTCGACTGCAACACCAATCTCCAGCGCCAGGGCTTCAATGCGGCCCTTCAGCCTCGACATCCATTCACGCTCGGCCTCAGTGAACAGGGGACCCGCCAAGTAGATACTGATACTCACAATACCTCCAATAAAAAAAGATCTATTCGAATTCTTTTCCAGCCCAGCGGACGTGAGCCAGCACATAATCCTGAATACGCTTTTCCGAGTCCAAGATGAAATCGAATGGTCGATAGACTCCGACGTTGTCGGACATGCAGATGAGGCGCGTCCGTCCGTCACTGTTCAAGCTCACGGCCAGGCGCTTTATCGAGGTGGCTCCATCCGGCATGGTCACCAGATAGATGTCCCCGGTCTTAACCTGCATTCGCTCCGGTTCGTATGTGTCCACCAGCACCGATTCACCGTGATTGATCGTCGGGGTCATCGAATCACCGCGAACTTTCACCATATAGAGCAGCTTGTGCCTTTTCGGCGATCTACCCACCAGCCTATCGATCCACCACTTCTTGAAGGGGAAATGATCCGCAATTCCTTCGAAAATGATCTCTCCTTCAGGCCCGCCCCTGACCCAGGATTCGAGCATAGGCACCAGGACATAATCTTCAGAGGAAAGGCATGTGGTTGTGCCTTCTTCGCGTGAAGGTGTCACATGGTCTTGGAGACGCATGTTTCCGATTCCATAAAGAACCCAGTCGGCAGAGATTCCGAAATTTTCGGAAACCTCTATGATCCACAACGAAGGAATTTGTTTTTTTGTTCTTGCAGACGAAATAGTTTGTTGACTAAGGCTCAATGCACGAGCAAGTTTTGCGTCACTGTCAACGTTCAATGCCATCCAAAGACGCTTCATTCGCTCAGAAAAGCGGTTCGCAGCATCCGCATCCTGCTGCGAACCATGCCCCGAACCGACACCTTCCTGCTGCGAACCATCTATTTCACCGTTTATTTTAGTCATTTTATCTAAACCTAAAAAATAGTAACATTAGCTGCCATGAACCAATTTTTTCGTTTGACAAGCTACAAACTAAATCGTACTATCCTGTAAAAAAGTTAACACACAGCCGAAAGATACGGGAAAATTGTATGGCGATCAATGGCAATTATAGAAAAAATTCCAGACATGCCGGAAGGCAGCTCCACATCCGCGATCAACTCGCACTCGATCCCACTGACTACTTGAAAATTGCCATGGCGGAATCACTCAAAAATTGCCAGCGATCCCGCGAACAAGTAGTCGACGAAATCAACCGCCTGGCGGTGATCGCCGGGATCACCACCGAAGGCAAGGCACAGAAAATCTCGGTGGCCGTCCTCGACAAATGGGTCGCCCGCTCGGCCCACGCGCACATCATCCCGACCAGGTATCTCCCGATTTTCTGCCAGGTGACCGGCTCCCTGCTTCCGCTCCAGGCCCTCATGCCTGCATCGTTCGGCGCCGAGATCGTCTCCGCCGAAGACGCCGCGCTCCTCCAGTGGGCACGAGTCGAACAGGAGCGCCGGCGCCTCCAGAAGCAGTCGAAACACCTGGCCCGGGAAGCCGGCATCGAATAAGGGGCAGCGCATGCAGCGAATCGAAATCAAAAAGTGGCTCCTCGACCAGGGCCTCACGCAGACAGCCATAGCACGGGAAGCTCGCGTCTCGTCGGCCCTGGTTTCTCTCACTTTGCAGGGAAAGCGGAAGAGCCCGCAGGTCATCCAGGTGCTCCTCGCCCGCGGATGCCCCGAAGAACTCATCCTCCAGGAGGAGGCGGCTTAAATGTCTCTCTACGAAAACCTCCGGCAGCTCAAGGCTTTGATGGTCCTTCTCGGGATCAAACAGACGGAAGTTGCCTCCCGCGCCCGTGTGACCCGGCAGATGGTTTCCGCGGTCCTCTCCGGCCGGAAGAAGTCCTGGCGCGTCATGGCTTCGGCCAGGCGCCTCGTGGACAAAAAGCTCAAAGGAAAAAACGGCGGTTCGCCCGAAAGGTTGACAAGTAAACCTTTTGCGAAACAGCCCGACTCCCTTCCCGGAGATCGCAAATGAAATCCGAACTCAGCGCCAAGGAAATTGCGGACATCCTGGGAATCACCCCCCGAGCCGTACAAAAGCGCGCCGCGAAGGAAAAATGGGACTTCCGGGAACTGGCCAACGGCAGGGGCGGCGGATCGGTCAAGCTCTACCGCTTCGCCTCCTTCCCGAAGGAACTCCGCGACACGATCTCCGACCGCGAGCTGCAAGAAACCCTGAAAGCCGTCCCCTCCGTGATCGAATCCTCTCCGACGCCGGTGCTTCGGCATGCCTCTCCCGTAGCGCAGGCGATCGTTCCCGAAAAATCCGATAAAATCGGCCGAGCCAAATACCTCCTCGTCGAAGCATGGCGAAACGTCGTCGCCTCCCAGCCCCGGGGCCGGAAAGACGAAGCCACCTCGGCCTTCCTCCTCGCCTACCGCACCGGGCGGCTCCTTCCCGACGTCCACCGCCTTCTCGGAGACGTCTCCGCGCCGACCTTATACCGCCTCGACAAGAAACTCCGCGACTCCGGAAACGACTACCTGGCCGTCTCGGACGGCCGCGGAGGCTGGAAAAAGTACGGCACGACCAAATGGAAGCCGCGCGAACTCTCGATGGAAGCACAAAAGTACCTCCTCGCCTGCTACCTCGATCCGAAGCGTCCCACCGTTATCGAATCGATTCATGCGGCCCGGATGCTCCTCGCCAAACGCGGCCTCGAAGAACCCGCCCACGAATCCGCCTGGCGCCGCTGGCTCAAAGACTTCGAATCGCGCCACCAGCACGTGACCGTCCTCGCCCGCGAAGGCGAAAAAGCCTACAAGGACCTCTTCGGCCCCTACATCACCCGCGACTCCTCCCTGCTCGAAGTCGGACAGGTGCTCGTAGCGGACGGCCACACACTCAACTTCCAGGTCCTCCACCCGCAGACCGGCCGCCCGGCGCGCATGACCCTCATCGCATGGTTCGACTGGGCCTCCCGCTACCCCGTGGGCTGGCAGCTCATGCCCACCGAAAACACCGTCGCCATCTCCGCCGCCCTGCGCATGGCCATCGAAACCCTCGGAAAATTCCCGCAGGCGGTCTACATCGACAACGGCAAGGCCTTCAAGTCGCGCTACTTCACCGAAACCTCCCCCGATCTCGCCGAACTGACCGGCCTCTACGCCCGCCTCGGCATCGCCACGGTCTTCAGCACGCCCTACAACGCCAGAGCCAAAGTGATCGAACGGTTCTGGCTGACCCTCGGCGTCCAATGCGAACGCCTCATCCCGAGCTACTGCGGCTCGTCCATCGACGACAAGCCCGCCTGGATGGCCCGGAACGAAAAATTCCACAAAGCCTGGCACGAAGCCAAAACCCGGAACTGGATTCCGACCATCCGGGAAGCCGCGCACCTCCTCTCCATCTATTTCAACTGGTACGTCCGCGAGCCCCACGACGGCCTCGGAGGCAGAACGCCTCTCGAAGTCCTCGATTCCGGCCGCGGCCCCGGAGTCGACACCGCGGCCCTCGACCGCCAGTTCCTCTGGGCGCAGACCGCGACCGCCACCCGCTGCCGGGTGACTCTCATGGGCATCGACTATGAATCCGACTGCCTCCACGGGATCTCCGGCAAAATCACCGTCCGCTATGATACGGCCGACCTTCGGACCATCCACTGCTACCTCCCGGACGGCCGCTACCTCGGAGACGCCTCGCCCGTCCAGGCGCTGCACCCCCTGGCGAAACTCTTCGGAAACGAAGTCTGCGTCGACCAGCTGAAGGCGGCCCTCAAGAGGCAGCGCAAGCTCGCCCGCGACACCAAAGAAAACCTCCTCGCCCTCGGAGCCGCCCCCGACCATGCGGAAAGCCTCACCGCGCTCCCCTGGACGCAAAAAATCGCCGTCCTTCCGGGAGGCCGCACCGCCGACGCGCCGCCCCTGTCCCCAGCGGAAGAAAAACGGTTGTCGCTCGTCTGCGCCCGCGCCGAAGCCGAAGAACCCGCCTCCGGCCCCGAACGCCCCGAATGGTTCCGCTCGGAAGCCGCCCGCTATGAATGGTGCTTCCGGGCTCGCTACCAGCACCGCTTCACACTCGACGACGAAGACGCGGCCTTCATGGCCTATTTCGAACACACCCGCGAATACGCCGAAAACTACCGGCAGCGCTACGAAGACTTGAAGGAACTCTACACCCTGAACGGAATCGCCTGTCTCCACGTCCAATAACTGAAAGGGGGGAACCGCATGAAAAACGTTTTTCTCGAAACCGCAAACGTCCGCGCCTTCCGCGAAGCCCTCTCCGTTCTCGAAGACATCGAAAAGGGCCAGCCGGGCCTCGGCGTCGTCTGGGGCAGGGCGGGGCGCGGCAAAACCGAATGCGCCCGCGAATTCGCCGTCCGCACCGGAGCCGTCTACCTGCGGGTCCTGGAAGACTGGACCCCGCGGGCCATGCTCTCGGCCCTCTGCCGCCAGTTGAACGGCTCGGAACCCAAAACGGTCGACCGGTGCAAGCGGATCGCCTGCGAGATCCTCGACCGCACCCGAAAGACCATCCTGGTCGACGAGGCCGACCGGCTCGATATGAAGCTCGTCGAACACTTCCGCGATCTCCACGACGAAGCCGGAATCCCCGTCGTCCTCATCGGGGAGGAACACCTTTTCCCCATGCTCAACGCTCGGCGCCGGCTCTGGTCGCGAGTCACCCAGACGGTGGAATTCGGCCCGATCACGGCCGAAGACATCATGCTCTTCGGCTTCAAGGCCGCCGAACTCAAA
Source organism: Desulfobacteraceae bacterium (assembly GCA_021372635.1). GTDB lineage: Bacteria > Desulfobacterota > Syntrophobacteria > Syntrophobacterales > Syntrophobacteraceae > JAJFUA01. Next base: position 29,801 of record JAJFUA010000153.1, read on the forward strand.
CTCGAACCCGCCGCCGCGCAAAAAATCGGAGGCCGATCGGGCGGAGATTTTCGCCTGGTCTGGCAGGACATCCGGGACCTGGAACAGATGGCCCGCGCCGCCGGCGCAAAGACCGCCTCCGCCGCCATGATTGATGCGCTCCCCGCCCGGAAGAGCGGCCCGACGCCCGAAAAACACCCCTTGAACGCCGGGAGGTAGACTGATGGCCAAAGACTCGATCTGCGAAAGAGTGCGCCAGTGCGCCGCGGCCTGCGGCGTCGTCACGCGGGCCCGGCTCCGGGAATCCCTCGGGCTTACCGCCGCCCAGGTGCAGCACGCCGTCGAAACCCTCGTGAAGCGGGGCCGGCTCAACCGGATCGGCAGGGGAGCCTATGAATTCCTGCCCGAAGCCGGCCGCCCCCGCGAAGCTCCCCCCGAAGACCGGATCTGGCACGCCATGAGGATCAGCCCGAAATTCTCCAGCTCCGAAATCGCCCGGCTCGCCGGGTCCACAACCTCCTGCATCTACAAACGCCTTCGCGTCTACCGCGCCGAAGGGCTCGTCGCCCAACTCGGCCGCCGCCAGGTGCCCGGAGGCGCCGAAAAGCTCTGGAGACTCACCGCGAAAGGCCGGGAACACATCGAACGGCCCGCGGTCGACGACTTCAAACCCGATCCGCTCACCGTCGCCGTCGTGCGCCTGAACCGGTTCATCTGCACCGGGCAGGTCCGCTTCGTCGACGAACTGAAGGAATCCATCCGCCTCGCCGCGGAAATCGGCGACCGGCTCGCCGAACTGGAAAGGCGCATTTTGCAGGCAATCTGAGAAACAGAAGGGGGGAAGAACATGCGTCGAAAAAGAGGAAAGCGCAAGGAAATCGACCGGAACCTGGTGGTCCTGACCGACGGACTCCTCGACCACCTGGCCGAACGCTTCCACGCTCGGGAATCCGAACTCCGGGGAGTCCTCCGCGTCACCTTCGCCCGGTACGTCGACCATCCGGAAGAATTCGACCGGCTCGCGCAAAAACTCCGCGGCGGCTGCGCCCTCCAAGGGGACGAAAAGTCGCTGTGCCTCACCGTCGTTTCTCCCGGCCTCGGCCCCGTCGCCTTTGTTCCTCGGCCGCTTGGAATCGGGTGACCCGTGAACGGGCGGGAAGATCGGCCAAAAGAACGCGTGAACCGGCTGTCGCGCCACTTCGTGGAACGCTGGACCCAGCGGGTGGGCGCCGCGCCGACCGTTGACGGAGTCAACCGGATCATCCAGTCGAGCAGCCAGATAAGGCACCGGAAAAGACTTTGGGAAGACTGCCCCGGTGGCGGCCTCCGCCCGTTCATTCAGCTCGCGGAGTTTCTCTACCGCCCGTCCGGGATCATCATCAAGGTGGACCAGCGAAGCGGCGTCGCCGTTACGGTCATCGCGCCGTAGGAGTCCTCTCATGAACACGATCACAAAAAAACAAATCCAGTACCTCCAGGTCCTCCGCCGCAAGGCGGGCCTCGACGACGATACCTGGACGGCCATGAAAGCCGAAGCCGGGGCCGTCTCCACCAGGGATCTCACCGAAGCCCAGTTCAACCGGCTGCTCGCCCGGCTCGAAGGCCGGCCCGCGGAAACCTCCGTCTCCCGCCGCCCGAAGCCCGGCAGGCCCGTCCACGCTTCAGCCCGCAAATCGGGCATGCACACGGCGCCGCCCATGGAGACGGCCGCCATGCTCGGAAAGATCGAAGCCATCCTGGCCGATCTGAAGCTCCCATGGAGCTACGCGGACGGCATGGCCCGGAAGATGTTCGGCGTCCAGTATCTCAAATGGTGCCGTGCCGATCAGGTCTACAAGCTGCTCCAGGCCCTGATCGTGCACCAGAACCGTTCCCGAAAACCATGAATCATCGACCTCGTCATTCCCGCGAAGGCGGGAATCCAGGCTTTTGAACCTGACGATCCACCACGCGCAGGAAAGGACAAATCCATGCCAAAACCAGCACTGAAGCGAGTAAAACAACAAGCCTCCACAACCGCCATCCCCCAATCCCTGGACGCCGTAATAGAGGCCATTGCCCAAATCGGCCGCCACCAGCGCGAACGCCTCCGCATAGAAGCGGCCATGAACGACGAACTCGCCGCCGTAAAGCAGCGCTATGAGCAGGAAGCCGCCCCGCACAACGATGCCATCACCGACCTCTCCCGCGGGGTCCAGACCTGGTGCGAAGCCCACCGCGACGAACTCACCCAGGGCGGCAAGGTCAAATTCGCCTCCCTCCCGAGCGGCGAGGTGAAATGGCGCATGAGACCGCCCAAAGTCGTCCTCCGCGGCCAGGAAGCCGTGATCGAAGCCCTCAGGCGCCTCGGCCTCGGCCGGTTCGTCCGCACCAGGGAGGAAGTGAACAAGGAAGCCATCCTCGCCGAACCCGAAGCGGTCCAGGACGTGAAGGGCCTCTCCATCAGCCAGGGCGAAGACTTCGTCATCGAACCCTTCGAAAGCCGCCTGGAGGAAGTCCGGGTAGCCTGAGGAGAACCACACCGCCACCGCACCACCCGTCAATCGGCATCACGAAATCATGCAAGCCGCCGCGGAGCATCTCCCCCCCACCGGGGGAGATCTCTCTTCGGCCCATAGAAAAACACGCAGCTCACGCAGGGGGGGATCGAATGAACTCTTCAGGCCACAGGGGAAGAATGCGGGACCACTGCGCGGCGCTCTGGGCCATGCTTCATACCCGCCAAAACCTCACCATTGCGGACATCATGTCCGAACTCAATATGAGCGAAGATACCGCCCGGAGGTGGATCGATTCATTCAGTGACATTCTTCCCATTCGGGTGGAACGGGGGCGGGTGATTGTTGGCGTACTTCATTCTAATGTTTATGCAAGACAAAAAACTTAGTGACAAAGTCCCCAAACAAGACCTAGAATATACCCCAAGATTGCACCCAACAATGTGATGGAACTGACTTTTTATATTGCAGAATTATCTCTGCTTCCCTTCTCAGGCGCCAATCCCCGATTGGACATTATTTTATTGAGGGACTGTATAGCGTTTGAGCAATGGGAGCCAGTTTATTTCGCCAATGCTCACAACTATTATGGCAGATTATCAAGGTTATTTACATAAATTCGAATTAAGTGAGATTATTTACTTAATGTGAAGGATAAAAAGATGCAATATTACATTGGATTAGCGATTCAACTTTATAAAGATAATGAAAAATTGACGATAGCTCTAACTTGCTTAATAATAGGCTGGATACTGAACAAGTTCCTTCCATATATATGGTCTATGATGGTAATGCTTGTTAGTAGTATTGGACATAGAATTGGTGGCAAATTTGGATATTTACAGAAAAAATCAACATTCATGAATTGGGTCGTTCTTCTAAACCAAGACTTACACCTAACCGGCATCATTGCTTCTGGCGAAAAGCCAAAGCTTGAACAAATCTTCATATCCCTAGAAGTCATAGATAAGAATGCCAAAGATGAAAAATCTATCGATAGAAAATCTCTAACCTTAAAGGGAATTATTATATCGCTACTATATCGCTTTATGTCAATCTTTTCAGAATATGGCATATTTCATCCCAAGTTTGATGCATCCATTAAGAAAGACTATAAAGCTGGCAATGTATTAAATATATATGAGAATACCTCTTACTTCACTAAATTGTCAAACGCAATGCATGATATTGTTAGATATCATGCTAAATTATGTTATTATATTCTGCTCTTTGCGTGTCTTGTAATGCTACCACTATACGTACTCTTCATTTCTATACAGCCTAGTATGCTACTAACTTCCCTTTGGATTTCCGCTTTCATGGGAACATCGATTGGCACAGCTGAGATACTGGTACGCAATCCTAAAAACATGAAAGCAAGGGGAATAATTCTTTTATATTCTATTCCTCTAGGCATTGCTACAGGCATTGATATGCACAGATTGCATTCTGATGGGCAAAATATAACTCCATTATTATATCCAGCAATCCTTGTTATTGTTTTCAGTATATTGACTATAATTTATAAAAATAAAGTCCAATTCAGGCCAAAAAGAGCCCAAAGAAAGCAAAGGTTAGATCTTCAAAGGGTATTGGATGGCAATGACTATATTGCTATTTTGGGTAAACCTGGATCTGGTAAGAGTACCCTAATTCAATTCATTGCTTTGACGTTTGCTCAAGAACAGGCTGGTAAGGCGAGCCTGCGAAGGCGCGGTGTCGTAAAGGATCGACTAGGTCTTCGCAAATGGTATTTTCCAATTCACATACCATTGAGAAAAATATCAAGTTTTCTGCTTACTTCATCTACTAATTCAGAAGCGCATAATCTTCTCTTCGAAGCTTTTCGACAGAATATTTTACCATCAGACATTAGAGATTCTTTTACTGATGTATACATAAGGCACTTACTCAAGAAGAAAAAATGTATTTTTTTACTCGATGGCCTTGATGAGGTTGCAAATGATGAAGAATTTTTATGCGTTGTGAAGGAAATTAATGGTCTTGTTTCTATGTACGAGGGAAATAAGTTTATAATCACTTCGCGCTATTCTGGTTGGCGTGGAGGAGTTGGTTCATCGTTTGTGCGACATGAGATAAATGAACTGAATTATAACCAAATTTCTGTTTTCATTAATAGCTGGTATCAGGCAATAGAAGAGAATCGCTCGCAAATACCCAGGAATAAAGGAGGTACCGAACAAGCTCAATTCATTAGGAGGCAAGCGAGCAATAAAGCGCACAAATTATTGGAAGCCTTAAAGTCTTCCAGCCAAATAATGCATCTCGCACGAAATCCTTTATTGCTGTCCATGATTTGTTTTGTCCATTACAATAAAACATTGCCCAAAGAGCGGCTAAGCTTATATGAAGATTGTAGTAAGTTACTTCTGGAACAATGGGACGTGGAAAAGGGGATGCCAAAGGATGATATTTCCTTGCAGTTTCGTCAAAAAGAAGCTCTACTGTATGAGATTGCCTATTGTCTGCATACAGGCCAAATTGGCGTCGATAACGAGCGGAAGGAAGCTACTAGCAAAGAGATTCTGCCAATTATAGAAAAGCAATTGAAGAAATTCCGAATTGATATAGCTCAAAGCGAGCAACTATTCAATAAACTTGTGGATAGGACTGGTCTATTGATATGTACTGAAAGATATAAGGATAGATATAGCTTTAGCCATTTAACATTTCAAGAGTATTATACAGCTAAATACATTCATGAAAATAGATTGGATATTTTTTCAATCATTCAAAGAGCTGACAAGTCTGGAAATGACAAGCTAAGCACTTGGTGGAGAGAGGTCATTGTTCTCTACAGTATGATGCAGGGGGATGCCTCTCCAACTATTACAGCTCTTTGCAAATTATTAGGGAAAGATATCTTCAATAGGCCACTCCAGATAGCCGCTCAGTGTTTTTCGGATTCCCTTGCGGCTCCTTCACAAGAGTCAGAGAAAAGGTTATTTGATAATCTACTTTCTGTTAGGACATGTGGAAAGAAAAATGATTCGGAAACACTTGGTCATGATATTAAAAAATATTTAATTGATTTTACAACTACATCAAGATATTTAGAGCTTTCCCTTATATCTTCATGGAAGAAAGTATTTGCTGACTCAAGCGTTATATCAAATATTTCAAAAGAAATCATTAACCTTATTAGCAGCTCTAATTATGAAATTCGAAAAACGACACTCATCGCAGCCAATGAATTAGGCATAAAAGATAAGCTTAAAGATATGGAAGTGGACAATTCAATCTTTATAGAAATAATAGAAAATTCTGATATATTTCTTAGAAATTTGACAATTCAATTTCTGTCAATGAGACGCAGTGTCTCTATGGATAGTGAGTTTGCAAAGAGGTTATCCAAAATTATTTTTGAAAGATTGGCATTTTCTGAAATGTGCAGTGTTGTTCCTATATTGAAATCTGAAGCATTTTCTATGATCCATAAGGAGTTACAGCTATGGATAGCAGTTGCACTTCGGCATCTCTTTAGATGCCCTTTTAATGGAAATGAGATTTCGGGTTTAGATTATAGATACTATGGATCTATGTACTCTTTACAATATCATTATATTGAGCTAGTTTCATTGGCAAAGTCTGACATGAGTTATAATTTACAAACTGACATTATACCACTTTTGCATACTGGTGCTTCATGGCCATGGAATGAGAGCGAACTGATAAGAGAGCACCTTGTAGTTATATTTATGGGTACCCTAGTTGCTTTAGACAGTCAAAATGAAAAAGCTGATCACAAAATGCAGTTGCTACAGCTTTTACAAAATGGTCGTTCTGATCAACAAAGATTGGCGATATTATGTCTAAAAAAATATTTCTCTGATGATTCTGATGTGATCGAAGCAATCTTGCGCAAGACCAAATCATATTACTCACACGTAAGACTTACTGCGATTGCTGCCATTCGAGGTTTTCGGATGAGAAGTAGGCAATCTAAGAAAATAATTGCATTTCTGTCGGCTGGATTTGTGCCAATTGGGCGATCTAAGAGGATATTGAATAATTGCATTGAATTTCTATCGGGACATCATATGGCCTGGGTTGGAGATGAAGAACGCTTGCAGATCCTTGGCGCATTGTGTTTTCTTAAACCAACTGTATTTTATTATAAATTGCGGGAAGAGCTATTGGCGAGTTCAGAAGAGTCCAGAGAATCACCAAACTTCCTAAGGTTGTTATTGAGCTTATCTTCTATCATAAAAAGAGAAGATATCGTTCCGCTTATTGAACACATAAAGGACGATGTAATACTCCTTATATTTATTGACAATATCCTGAAACATTTAGGAAAAGATAAGTTATCTAATAGAGAGATATTTAGCTCTATCCGTAAATATTTACTTGATAATATCAAATGCGAAGAATGTAATGAAGAAATTTATAAAGATTGTGATATGGTAACTGTTGTTGCCTCTATCGGCTTAGTTAAAAAACATAAAATGATCGACTATATCACTGATTCTGATATTAAATCTATTAGGCACATAATTAAATGTCATAGCAAGAGAACGTGTGATGCTGTTTTTGATATGCTAGAATTACACAATGCTATTTCTTAAGAGAGGAATGGAGGACGCTCATGAAAATATGCGATTCTCGCTTCTTCTCGTGCGAGCAGACAGAAATAGTACAGAAATAGGCAGAAATAGAGAGAAATAGGGGACGCCCTTTACATTTTACATTCACCCCTGTTCCCGGAGAAATAGGAAATAGGGGACGCCCTTTACATTTTACATTCACCCCTGTTCCCGGGTTTCCTTTAAATGAAAGAGAGGGGGCAGGCATTGAAAAGGGAAAAAGCTGATTTCAAAACATTTGTTGCCAAGACAAATCGTAGCGTGTGAAGCCTGTCGGCCGCAGACAAGGATCTACGAGAGCTTATCGCGAGGATGAAAGGCTGAATGTTCCTTTTTCAAGGCTTGGCCACTTTTTTGTGGCGGCCCCGATTATGTGAGCTGGCAGGCGTAAGAATTCTCAAATGCTCCCCATGCTGCCTCGCCTCCCTGCTTGCGATCCTTCTCAATCGTGGTGCAATCGCCTGAAATCGTTGTAAATTTCAGATTGTTGATGCTCGCTGGCCTGCCGTGCATGGTCGGGCGAAATAAGCATGGAGAGGATTTGAGTAGTTATGAAAAAGCGGATTTTCATAAGTCATGCAGCTAAGGACAAATCTTTGGCCGATTTGTTGTTAGACTTCCTACAAACCGGCGCAAACATCTCACATGATGAAGTATTCTGTTCATCACTTGAAGGATTAGGGATTCCTCATGGCAAAAACTTTATCGAATATATAAAGCTACAATTACAGGCTCCTGAAGTCGTAATTGCAATAGTTTCTCGGAATTATTTCATCAGCCAGTTTTGTCTTTGCGAACTCGGCGCTACGTGGGCTATGTCTCACAATATTCTGCCGTTACTTGTTCCACCTCTCAAATACTCTGACATAAGCGGTGTCCTTTCTTCGATTCAAGTCAGCAGGATAGATGATTCCGATGACTTGAACACCTTTATTACTGAGTTGGGAAAGCAAATTGGTTCTAAGATAAACCTTGCAAGGTGGGATGCAAAAAAGAAAACCTTCTTAAGGAACCTTACGTCAGTCCTTAAGGGACTACCAAAACCAGATACCGTTTCAGCAACTGAACATGATGCAATCAAAGCCCGTATGAAAGATACCCAAGAAGCACTTGAAGAAGCCGAGCAAAAGGTTTCATTATTAGAGGACAAAATCAAGGAGCTGAAGAAACTGAAAAATAAAGTGCAGGTTGCCAAGGTTGAAAAACAATTCTCGACCCAACAGCAGACATTCGACGAATTACTGGAAAAAGTTCGTGGTGCATTTGGAAAATTGCCAAGAATTGTCACATTGGTAGCCTTTAAGGAACGTGTAACCGATGAAGCTATTTTCAATGCATTTGAAGACCCAGAACTTTTACGTGAAGCTGAAATTTCGACTGAACATGAATATCTAACATATGGAGAAAGAGGCTTTTACTTGAATAACGATCACCCCAAAATCAGACGTTGCAAAAATGCCCTAAGCGATCTTAGTCATTTTCTGGAATCCGAGGCAGAGGCTGAGATATTTCAATCTTTCGAGGAGGATAATGACTATCCTTTATCATTATCCAATCGAGCTTTCTGGAATGAATATATCAACGATTCTATTGAATATTTGTGATTTACAGAGAGCGACTGACCCAGTCTGAAAGAATCGAGAAACAGGGAAAGGGGTCAGCAGTAGGGAAATAGGGGACGCCCTTTACATTTTACATTCACCCCTGTTCCCGGGTTTCCTTTAAATGGAAGAGAGGGGGCAGGCATTGAAAAAGGAAAAAGCTGATTTCAAAACATTTGTTGCCAAGACAATTCGGTGCGTATCGAGCCTGTTGGCCGCAGATGGGGATCTACAAGAGCTTATCGAGAGGATGAAAGGCTGAATGTTCCTCTTTCACGACCTGTCCCCTTCTATTTTGGGGACCCCCTTCTTTTCTGGTTCATCCGGATAATGAGTACCTCTGGGTGTGAAGATGGTAGAGTCGGAGCTTAAAGTACACAATATCCCGGAACCCGTAGGCTTGTCTCTTGAGGGTCTTGATCTTGTTGTTGATTCCCTCGACGACGGCACTGGTGATGCGATGAGTAAAGAAACTCAGAAGCCCAGTTCGGTAGCCGGCCAGGGTCTTTGCCACCCTGGCAAGTACCCGGATTCCGGATTGTTGGGCATCCTTGAGCCAGACATTGAGGAACTCCCGCGCACTCTCGAGGTTTTCTTTCTCCCAGAAAAGCCTCAGCTGCTCTTTCATGGAATGAGCGAGGAAGAGGGGCTGGTTGGCCTCGAGGAGGGCATCGACTCTGGTCTTGCGGTCGGAGTCCAGGGTGTCGTAGTTCCTCAGGAGAAGGAATCGGCTGCCCTTGAGGCACTTCTGCCCGAGTTGATCGAGTTCCCGCTGCTGTTCCCTTCGGATCTCGTCAAT
>JAJFUA010000291.1 GCA_021372635.1 Desulfobacteraceae bacterium
GCGTGAACTCCTGTCCAGCCTGCAGCCGCGCGAGGAGAAGATCCTGCGCCTGCGCTTCGGCCTGGACGGTCAGCCGGCCGAAACCCTCGAGAAGATAGGGCAGAGCTTCAAGGTGTCGAAGGAAAGAATCCGCCAGATCGAAAAGAAGGCGCTGCGCAAGCTGCGGAACCCGAACCGCCAAGCCTGCCTCAAGACCTTCATCGACTAGGAGAGGATTCCCCGTTCGTGCTCCCGCCGCTCCCCGGCCGGCTTTTTCGCCGGGACTCCCGCCGACTCGAAGGTTCACTCCCCGGATGTGAAACCCAAACCAGAATATGCCGGTTCCGCCGCAGACTATCCCGAACGTCTGCTTCTCGTGCTCGCGGCGGAACCGGATAGGACATCCAACACCATCGCGGAATTCCCTCCCGGAGGGTTCCCCCCAGGAATCAGGGCCTTCCCGGAACCGGCGCCCATGCGTCCACGCTCCCGCTCCAGACGGTCTGATCCAGCTTCACCTTGTAGGTTCTTTCCTTCTCGCCTGGGTTTGCCAGCTTCACGTACAGGCTCGGAACACCGTTGCGAGGCACGGCGACGATCCAGCCGGCCAGGGTGCGCGTTTTCTCGGGGGTGCTCCCGGTGCGCCAGATGCTCTCGTCCGGACCGTCGTGCCTGTCGTCGCTGAAGGCGATGAAGTCCTCCATGCCGAAAGGCGAGGGATGCCCGCCGACAAGCTCCCGGATACGGTCGAGCCGCCGGGCGCTGCTCTTCCCGATCTTCGAATTGGCCCACACGAGCTTCGGGTCGAGATAATGGTTCGTGTGGCAGAGGGTCCCGTTGTCCGTCACCCTGACCGCCACGTCGCCGCGGGGTGCGATTTCGACTTCCGCGATCCTTTTTCCGTCCGCCAGCATGAGAAAGGCGGGGCGGTGCGCCGAGAGCAGTTCCTTCCGCCCGAGCGCCGCGTCCACCGAATCGAAGCCGGCCAGGAGTTTTTCGTTCAGCCCTCCGGCCCCGATCGTCCGGTCTTTCTTGGGGACGGAACTCGCGGACAGGCTGACCACCGCCAGCCCCTTTTCATTCACCCCGGCGACCACGCGTCGCTTTCCCCCGTCCGGTATGGCCACGAGAGCGACATAGCGAAGCCCTCCCGGCGGGGCGACGACCTTCAGCTCATCACGCTGAGGCTCCCAGTCCCGGTTCTTGGCGAGGATGGTCCCGCCCCCCAGGGCCCGTTCGCCCGCCGCGGACCAGCAGGTGCAGGCCGAAGCGCCGACCGGGAACGCCTCCAGAAGAAGCAGCAGAATCAATATCCCCCATGAGGTTCTTGCGATAAACACGCCTGTTTTCGTCATCCGGCACACTCACTCCCTGCCCTTTCGGGCGCACTGGTCACCGTTTCACATCCGCCGAAGCTTCGCCTCTCCCAACGGAACCCCACGTACCGTTGGACCCCTGCCACGATTGTGCTGCGTTGAGCAGTATTCTCCACCGGGCGATCATCTCCATGCCCCCCCTTGAGGGGGGTATGGGGGGGTTCTCCAAAGTTTCAAGCTCTTAGAACCACACCCCCCTTTATCCCCCCTCAAAAAAGGGGGAATAGAAATCCTTGGCGCAACAGCATTCTGTCCCGCCCGGAAGGGAAAATGGAAATTCTCAACTCAAACGGACTGCCCGCCCCCCTGCCGGCGAACAGTGGAGAATCCTTCCGGATTCTGAAAGTAGTTTGACAGCCGCTCCGAAATCAATCAAAAACTCCGCGGGAAAGGCGCGGGGGAAACGAATTGCTGGACAAGACGGAACCGACGGCGGAACAGAAAGAGATCCTGAAAGCACGCGGAAGGGTCCTGCGGATCAATGCGAGAGCGGGGACGGGGAAAACGACCACCCTGCGCATGTTCTCCGCGGAACATTCCGACCGGAGAATCCTGTATCTGGTGTTCAACAAGAAGGCCAGGGAGGAGGCCCAGGGCAGGTTTCCCGGCAACGTGACCGTGAAGACCGTGCATTCCCTGGCCTGGGGCTACACGGGCAGAGAGTACGCACTCGGGGACCTCTCCCCCAGGGACCTTCTCCCCTATTTCCGCAGCGCGGGAACCCGCCACGCCCTCTCCAGGCTGGCCTGCGATTTTCTCGTCTACTTTCTCAATTCGCCCTTCGACCGGATCGAAGACGCCGTCGGGGAGTTCGGGGACCTGCTGCCGTCCCCGGCGAAGGACCTCTTCACGCGGCGCGTTTCCCGGGTGATCGAAGCCACCCGGAACCTGGCCGTTCGCTGGTATCGCAAGGAACTGCCCTGCCCGCACGATTTTTACCTGAAGATGTTCCACAAATCCGGGGATTTCGGCCGAGCACTCGACCGCTTCGACACGATTCTCGTCGACGAAGCCCAGGACCTTTCCGGAGTGATGCTCGACGCGCTGCAGCAGTGCCGCAGGAGAACGGTCATCGTCGGGGATACCCACCAGCAGATCTACGGCTTCCGATACGCCGTCAACGCGATGGACAGGCTCCTCTCCGACGAGGACCACGACCTCACGCTGAGCTTCCGGTTCGGGGCTCCGGTCGCGGAACTGGCAAGCCTTCTCATCCGGGAGGCAAAGGGGGAGCCGGAGTTCACCATCCGGGGCAACCCCGCGAAAAAATCCAGCCTGTCGATAACCGACTCCATCCCCGGGAAGAACTGCACGATCCTCAGCAGGACCAATTTCTCCCTTTTCGCCAACGCCATGGACCTGCGTGCCCGGAAAGTGAATTTCCGGTTCGAACGGGACATCGAAGGCATCCTCTGGCAGACCCTGGACGTGCACTGGCTCGCGAACGGCGAGAAATCCAGGATCAGGAGCGAATGGATCCAGTCCTTCGAGGACATGAAGGCCATGGAGGAATACGCCGAAAGCTGCGAAGACCTTCAACTCAAGGGGATGGCTCAGGTGGTGCGCCGATACGGCCGGGCATTCCCCGACGTCATCTACGAAATGTCGGCCGTCAACCGGAACAGAAACGAGTCGGCCGACACGGAGGGCGTCGTTCTCTCCACCGTACACGCCTCCAAGGGGCAGGAGTACGAAAGGGTCTGCATCGACTCCGACATAGCCGGCATGCTCGGCGCCGGGGAAAAGCTGGACGAGGCCCAGTACGCCGAAGAAGTCAACATCGCCTACGTGGGATTTACCAGGGCGATCGGCCAGCTATACCTTCCGGAATCGTTCGAGTCCGTTTTGACTCCGGCCTGGCGGGACTTCATCAAGAGCCGCAAGCGGGACTTTCGCAGGGCGGAATCCTGGAAAACCGGCAACGACGCCACAGCGCCAGGTGCGAAGAAAAGCCGGGGGAAAAACGGGGCGGCGCAGGCACCCTGGACTTTCGGATCAACGCCTTCCCCCTTCCGGGCATCCGCGGCGAAGCCGCGGGCGAAAGCCTCGCGGATGCTTCCGAAGGTGGGCGTGGGCGACCGGGTGACCACGCCCCACGGGGAGGGGATCGTCGTGGGACTGCGGGACTCCGATTGCCTGGTGAAGCTGGACGGCCAGCGCGCAAGAATCTGGGAGAGACTCTCGAGCATCAAACCGCCCGAGCCGTAGCCCGCAGAGATCAGCGCCCGGAAATCTCCTGGACGATCTTCCGCATCTCGTCCGCGTTGGAGGCGTTCGGGCGGCGGGCGAAGGACCGAAAGCAGCAGGGGCAGGTTCCTCCCGGCTCCCCGCTCCTTCCTCGGGAGAGGGACGGGACGAAGGGGACGGACGAACGCCCTCCCCCCCGGAAAGCTGCCGGGCACCGGGCCGGAGGCCTGGTGGATTCCAGGACGGTGTCAAAGCCCTTGAACACCATCCCCATGGCCCCCCGCGCTATGAACTCGTCCACCTGGAACTGGCCGATTCGACTCCCGATGAGATTGTCAGGTTTCAAAGCGAACATGGGGTACTCCCTTCGGGCCGGTGCAAACCGAAACGGACTGCCCTGCGGAAGCGGCGGAGCACATGAAATTGCATTTATTCTTGAGGGAAAAGCGGTGCAATGTCAATTTGATTGTGAACCTGCGCGGATTCGGCGCAACGTTCTCCGAAACGCATCTTTTTCGCATGCCTCTGCCGCGCCCGCCGTCGGGAACCGTGTCGAACGGCAGCCCGGCATCCCGGCCGACGGTCTCCATCCCCCGGGGCGCATCCGAACTCTCAACCAGGTATGGCCGCAGGGCAGGCTCACTGGCGTGTTGACTCGGCAGGCGGTATCCTTTAAGGTCATACGCAATACACGGGATTTCTCCTGAAAGGCCTTTGGGCGGGCGTGCCGCCGGTGCGCCGAAACATCTGTCAACCAGACGGGAAATGGCGTGCCGTGAACTTCATACTGAGCGCCCTGCTTGTCGTGGCTTCCTTCTGTGCATGCTTCGTCGAAGACGCGGCGATGATTTTCTTCCCTCCCGAGACGGGAAAGCCCGCGGTCCTTTCCTTCCGGGCCCAGTTTCCCTTCAACTTCGACCAGGAGAAGGCCTTCGGGAGCAAGAGAGAACTGGCTGTATCCCAGTATATCCCCCTGTATAGCCCCATTCCGGACCGGATCGAATCGGAAAGGAAGCAGTCGGCGGACCTGCTGAAGAAGATCGCCGAACTCCAGGGGGAGCACGCAGACGGGGCCGCCTTTTCGAAATATCTGCGGAAGGAAATCGGGCTGGAGTTGGATGAGCGGGCGGCCGGCCGGGTCCTGGAATACCCGAACGTCAGGAACCTTCTCGAAGCGGTCGTGACCATCCAGGAATCGATCCTCCAGGGAAAAATCGTCGAAGACTCGCGGCCCATCAAAGGCAAGAAGACCTCGGAGGTGCTCTATCCCGAGCCCGTCGGCACCGTCGCCTACCCGGTGGCGGAGTTCGTGACGATCGGACAGGCGCGGGAGAACCTGGGAAAGAAGATCGCGCAGGTGTTCTGGCAGGTGGACAAGAAGGTGCTCGACCCCGTCGTGCAGATCGCCATGGGCACGCTTCAGCCCAATCTTCGATACGATCAGAGGGAGAACGACAGGAGAATCGAGGAGATCATCCGCAGGTATCCCTCCAAGCTGATGCCCTACGATACGGGAGACGTTCTGGTCCCCTTCCGGAAAGTCATGACCGAAGAGGACGTGCTCCTGCTCGCCGCATACCGGGAAGACGAGAGGAAAGTCCTGTTCGAAAGCGCGCCATGGATTCTGTTTTCGATTTCCTTCCTGGTCGTCCTCTACAACCTGCTCCTGACGAAGGTCCTGCGGCCCTGGATCCACCGAAAGCCGCCCGTGCTGCTGTTCCTGTCCCTGCTGCTCCTGGCTCTCCTGATCCTGAAAGCCTGCCTGCTGTTCACCCCCTATCCGGTGAACAGCCTTCCCTTCTGCTTTCTCCCGATCCTGCTGGTCCTGCTGCAGCGGGAGCGGATTTCCGCGACATGGACCACCCTGCTGGGCGCGACCCTGGTGAGCCTCCTGCTGGGGCGGTCGGCGGAGCTGCTTCTTTTCTTCGTCCTGGGCGGGCTGCTGACCGTCCTGGTGACCCCCCCGATCCGAAAACGGTCTCACGTGATTCTGCCGTCCTTCCTGGTGGCCGCCGTCAATGCGTCGATCGTGATCTTTTTCCTGCTGGACTGGAAAATGCTCGCCCTCTGGGCCGGAGGCTCCCATCCGCCCGGGGCCTCGCTGGACACCCTGTTCAACAACGACCTGCTGGTCGAGACCGGCTGGGCGGCCTTGGGAGGTCTGGGATCGGGGCCGGCCGCGCTGCTCCTCCTTCCCCTCGTGGAGTTCGTCTGGCGGACGGCGTCCACGTTCCAGCTCAACAAGTACGGGGACCTGCATTACCCTCTCCTGAAGGAACTGCTGGCCAGGGCCCCGGGCACCTATCAGCACACCATGTCCGTGGCTTTCCTGGCGGAAGCCGCGGGGGAGGCGGTCGGGGCGGACACCCTGCTGCTTCGGACCGGAGCGTACTATCACGATATCGGGAAGATGGCCAATCCAAGGTTTTTCGTAGAGAATCAGATGGGGCAGGGCAGCATGCACGACCAGCTCGGCCCCCTGGAGAGCGTCCGGATCATCATCGGCCATGTGGAGGCCGGCAAGGCGATGGCGCACAAGGCCGGGCTGCACCGGAGCGTCGTGGACTTCATCCCCGAGCATCACGGCACCCGGCTCGTCGAGTTTTTCTACGACAAGGCATGCAAGGAGAACCCGGAGCGCAAGCCGGACGTGCGGGATTTCCAGTACCCCGGCCCGAAGCCGCAGAGCAGGGAGACGGCCATCCTCATGATCGTCGACGCCGTGGAGGCCACCTCCCGCACGCTCCACGAACCAACCCGCGCGCGGATAGAGGCCATGGTGCGCTACATCATCGAAAGGCGCATGGCCGAAGGGCAGTTCGACGAATGCAGCCTCTCCACGCGCGACATAGGAATCATCGTGCGGGTCCTGACGGATTCCATCGAAGCCTCCTGCCATGCGCGGGTGGAATACCCGTGGCAGAAACAGGAAAAAGCGGAGGAAGAGCGGCAAAAGGCCCTGCCGGGCGGAGATGGACAGCGGGCCTGACGATTTTCCGGGCTCAGCCGGCGAACAGCGAGGCCACGTACGTGATGCTGGCGGCCGCGATGAGGGTGTTCGAAACCCAGCAGACCACGTTGTAGGCGCGGCTGTTCCGGTAGTTTCCCATGATCTGCACGTCGTTGACCAGCAGGAGGATGAACACGAGGACGATGGGGAGGAGCAGTCCGTTGATGACCTGCGACCAGAACATCACCTTGACCATGGAGATCCCCGGGATCAGGATGATCGTGGCCCCGACGGTGATGATGGCCGTGTAGAGCACATAGAACTGGGGGGCTGTCTCGAAATTCTTGTCCACGCCCGATTCCCAGCCCAGCGCTTCGCATATGGTGTAGGACGTCGAAAGGGGAAGAATGCTGGCTGCGAAAAGGGAGGCGTTCCAGAGGCCGAAGGCGAACAGGTAGGCGCTCGCCTGGCCCGCGAAGGGGGCGAGCGAGCGGGCCGCGTCGGCGGCGTCGTTGATGCGGATTCCGGCCTTGTTCAGAGTCAGGGCGCACACGACGACGATGCACACCGCCACGATATTCACCACGACGCACCCCAGGATGGTGTCGAGACGCGAATAGCCGTAATCCTGAAGCGCAATGCTCTTCTCGGCCACCGACGCCTGCTGGTAGAACTGCATCCACGGCGCGATGGTCGTGCCGATGATCCCGATCAGCATGGCGAGGTAGGGCGGGGAATACTCCAGCCAGGGCCGGACCAGCGCCTGCCCGATCTCCCCGGGGTCGGGCCTGAGGATCAGGAAGGTTATGGGATAGGCCGCGTAGAAAAGGCAGGCGACGAGAAAGATCTTCTCCACCGACTTGTAGGTGCCCTTCAATACGAGAAGCCAGACGAGCAGGGCGCAGGCGGGGACCGTGAGGAGGGGCGGCAGGCCGAAGAGTTCCCCTGCCGCGGCGATGCCGGCAAACTCCGCCATGACGTTCCCGAAGTTGGTGCCCAGCACGAGAAGCATCAGGTAGAAGGTCCACTTCACCCCGAAGCGCTCGCGGATCATGTCGGAAAGACCCTGGCCCGTGACCACCCCCATCCGGTTGACCATCTCCTGGACCATGATCAGCAGGACCATCGTGGGGATGAAAATCCACAGCACGTTCAGCCCGAAATC
>JAJFUA010000170.1 GCA_021372635.1 Desulfobacteraceae bacterium
ATCCCGTTGCGTCCCTACGATCAGAATCCGCCGCATTCCGATAACCCCTATGCTCCCCTGTGGTCGCTTTGGGACCAGTACAGCAGCACCAAGACGGAAGACGACCTGCTCGACCTGCTCCACTCCTACAATAACCTCGTCTTGTGGTGTGCGGGCCATGTGCACCGCAACGCCATCACGCCGCAGCCGTCGACGGATGGCGTTCCGGAGCATGCCTTCTGGGAAGTCGAGACGTCTTCGCTGAGGGATTTCCCGCAGCAGTTCCGCCGCTTCGACCTCTTCTTCAACACCGACAATACCCTTTCCATCTTTGCGCTCGATGTGGATGTCGCGGTAAATACGACCCCTCTTGCGGACGGGTCGGCCTCACCCGCCTGCACATCGCGCTCCTATGCCGTGGCCACCCAGGAGATATTCCAAAACGCGGTGCAGCAGGGGCCGAATATCGATCCGCAATCGGGTGTCTACAATGCGGAACTGGTCATGCCGCTGAGCCCCGAGATGCAGGAAAAACTCGCCAACCTGACGCCCATTGTCAGGTCCTTCAAGATCAACAACGGAGCCGTCTCCACTCTAAGCCGGGCTGTCACCTTGAACAACACGGTCGTGGCCGGCAAGCCGACCCATTACATGGCGAGCGAATCCGCGAGCTTCAGAGGCGCCGTCTGGCTGCCGTACTCCTCGGCTCCTTCCTTTACCCTGGGTCCGACCTCCGGCGCCGGGTGCAAGGCCGTTTATTTCAAGGTGAAAGACGGTGCGGGCAGGCAATCGGCGGTTGTGAGCGCCAGCATACGCGGATGATGCATGCAAGCCCGTAGAGTAAGGCTCTACGGGCTCAGAGGATGAAAACCGACGTTTCGCCCCCTTGGAAAAGGAAAAACACGATGAAATCACTTCGCTTCATATCTCTGCTGTCGCTTGGCCTGATGCTGATCTTCGGAACAACCACTTTTGCTGCGGACAGTGTGTCCTCGTTCAACTGGACCGGGCCCTACGTCGGCGTTCACCTCGGCTACGGCTGGGGCAATGCCGATACGGCCTTCTCCCCGTTGCCCACCACCGCCGGTTTTTTTAACCTGGCACCTGCAACTCTCAGCCCCAATCCGAGTGGAGTGATCGGTGGCTTGCAGGCCGGCTGCAATTATCAGGCGGGCAGTTTCGTGTTCGGGATCGACGCCGATTTTTCCGGAACGGGCATGAGCGGGACCACAACCGTCTCCCCCATCATCCAGAGCGACGGTACGCCATTTCCCGGAGATGGGCTTCTCCGTGCCCATCAGGATATCGACTGGTACGGAACGCTGCGTCCGCGGGTGGGCTACGCCGTGCTCCCCACCCTGCTCGTCTATGCGACCGGAGGTCTTGCCTACGGCGATGTTACCTATTCGGCAAAGACCGACTTTCGGCCCGCCGGGGCGGCAGCCTACGCCACGCACTTCAGTAAGACGAAAGCGGGCTGGACCGTCGGAGGGGGAGTCGAATATGCCGTCAGCACGCATATAACCGTCAGAGCGGAGTACTTGTACATGGATCTGGGAAGCGAGTCCGCCAACGTCAACCCGAATATAGTGCTTCCGCCATACCAGGTGGGATACAAATGGGAGACGACGGCCAATATTTTCAACGTCGGCGTGAACTACAAGTTCTAGACTAGCGGATGATTTCCCACGGCAAATCATTACACTCAGGATTACAGTCGGAACTCTACGCCATGCGCTCTAGCCAAAAGCAGAGGCCGGAGAATGAAGCTTGCTGTCCAGTTGGAACTTGAAACAGATGGCAGGTGGATCGTCGAAGTCATGGAAATCCCGGGTGTCCTTGCTTACGGAGAATCATCCAGGCATGCTCTGGCCAGGGCGAAAGCCCTCGCACTCCGGGTAATTGCCGATCGTATCGAGCACGGCGAATCCGCTCCGGATACCGACATCATCTCCTTTGAAGCCGCCTGATGGAATGACATTCCACCAAAGCAAGGCATGTGCTTTCCGCTCTTCTGCGAAATGGCTGGACCGTGAAGCGCAGCCTCGCCTTTGAGCAGTCCATGCCTCCGCTCAACCCGGTCCGGCTGAACTTCCAGTGCCCCTCTTGCTTTTCTGGGTGAAGTGATTATACGCCAAGACTAGGATTTAGTTCATAGGAGTTTTCCGACTCCGTGTCGGCATGACGGGGTGACTTTCCGCATCGAGCCCGTTGGTGCGGTTGGGCGGTCCGGGGGCCGGTTGGTGCCGGCCAACTCAATGATGGCCGCGGGGATTGCCAAGTGCGTGAGGCGAAGAGAGATCCTGGCGCCGGCCCGCATCCCGTGCGGAAGGCAAGGCGGCGCAAGGAGGACATGGCCGACTTTTACGCACCCCTCGTGTGTGCATTGCAGGAAAGGCGTCAGGGGCGGTCGCTGCTCCTTTTGCTGGACTATGACGGCACCGTGGTGGAAATCGCTCCGCACCCTAGGCTGGCCAGACCGACACCGGAGTTGCTGGAGTTGCTGGGCCGGCTGGCGGCTCGGGAAGACCGGAAAGTGATGGTGGTTTCGGGTCGCCCCTTGAGAGACCTGCAGGAGCTGTTGCCCGTCCCGGGCCTCGACTTCCTGGGATCTCACGGCGGCGAGGCCTTGATCGGCGGCCGGCTCCGCCACTTGCCGGTCACACCGGCGGATCTTCAAGAACTATATCGATGGAGAACCCGGCTGGCGTCGATGCTCCGGCCCATTCAGGGATGGTGGCTCGAGGATAAGCCGCAGGGGTTTGCCCTCCATTATCGGAATTTGCCGGAACAGCATGCGTATGAATTCAGCGGAATACTGGGAAGGTGGAAGGAACAGCTAGGGAAGCTGGAATGTTTTCAACTCCTGGAGGGGAAGAAAGTACTGGAAATATTACCTCGGGGAGTCAGCAAGGGTTCCGCGATACGGGAAATACTTCTGTTGCCGCAATTTTTCGATTTTTTCCCGGTATATGCGGGTGACGACAGTACCGACGAAAGTGCCTTCCTGGTTTTGCGGGATCAGGGGATCACCATCAAGGTGGGCCACCCCGGCGCCGGGACTGCGGCATCCCATTCTCTTCCCGATCCCGAAGCAGTCCGGCATTTCTTAACCATGCTCGCATTCCCTCTGGAGGACCTTTAATGGCACAGATCCTGGACCGTGTGGCCGAAAATCCCTTCCAGTTTTACGAATGCTTCATGATGGCCATGCCCCTGGGCAAAAAGGTGGCAAACCTGAAGGAACTGCTGGGAGGCTTGCATGAAATAGACGAAGCGGTGCTTTTCTATCATCTGATTCAATCCCGGCTGACCTTGGATCACCCGGCGGTGGAATACCCCAACGACTTCGCCCTGTGGGCCGCCAATGCCTTGCAGAATTCCGAGCTGGCGGAGAAGCTCAGCTCCTTCGATCCTTTCGAATGCCGGAACCTGGGGTTGGTGCGCCAGGCGGTGGTGGATGTCCTGGAAGAGTACCTCTGGGACCTGCCCTCGGTGCCCTGGGCCCGGCCCGGCTTTGAGTTTCACTTCTGCCAGGCATCGTTGGTCGTGATGGATTCCCTGATGTCGGCTCACACCCTGAAGGAATTCTGCGGCGCCCTCACTCAAGTGGGCCTGGATTCCATCTATTACCACTTCTTCGAAGCCCGCTGGCGGTTGGGGGAGTTGAAGAGCGACGACTTTTCCTTCTGGATTGAGAGCAACTTCGAGTTGCCGGAGTTGGTCAAGGCGATCCGCGATCTGGATGTTTACTTTTACAGCCTGAAAGAATTGCGGGAGAACCTTTTAGGGCTAATCCACCAGCATTTGGGGGAACTCTGTGAAAACCCTGGATGATTACAAACCCATCGTGGGAGAGGCGGTGGTGGGCCAGCTCTATCGCCTGGCCGAACACCTGCAAAACCGGCATTTCGTGCACATCAACTCCACCGCCGTCGGCGGGGGGGTGGCGGAGATTCTCTCCTGCGTCGTGCCGCTGCTGAACCAGTTGGGCCTGAAGACCACCTGGGAAGTCATTATGGGCGACCCCGCCTTTTTTGAGGTCACCAAGACTTTCCACAATGGCCTGCAAGGCTACAAAGTCGACTTGGCTCCCGCCATGCTGGAGCATTACCGGGAAATCAACCGGCAGAACGCCCGGCGCTTTTCGTGGGAAGCGGATGTGGTGCTGGTGCACGACCCGCAGCCGGCCAGCTTGATCGAGATGCTGCGGCAGCAATCCCGCCGCTGGGTCTGGCGCTGTCACGTGGATGCTTCCAGGCCCAACCTGACGGTTTGGCGGTTTCTCCGGGAGATCGTGAAACAATACGACGCCTCGATCTTTTCCATGTCGCAGTTCGCCCAGAATCTGCCGCATCCCCAGTACCTGATACGGCCCTCTATCGATCCCTTGAGCGAGAAGAACCGGGAGTTGACGGAAGAGGAAATCCAGGCGGTGCTGCACCGCCTGGGGGTCGAGAAAGACAAGCCCCTGATCCTGCAGATATCCCGGTTTGACGCATTCAAGGACCCGGTGGGGGTGATCCAGGCCTTCCGCCTGGTGCGGCGTCATACCGCATGCAAGCTGCTGCTCGCCGGAGGTGAAGCCACGGACGACCCGGAGGGTCCGGAGATCCTGGCCCGGGTGCAGGAGGCCGCCCGGGGCGAGCCGGACATCCAGATCCTGCTGCTTCCCCCCGATGCGCACCATGAGATCAACGCCCTGCAGCGGGCTGCGGACATCATCGTGCAAAAGTCCACCCGGGAGGGCTTCGGACTCACGGTAACCGAAGCAATGTGGAAGGGGAGAGCGGTGATCGGCGGTGCCGTGGGAGGCATTGTGCTGCAGTTGCGGGACTATCACACCGGGTTTCTTGTCCACTCTCCCGAAGGCTGCGCATTCCGCATCCGCTACCTGCTGCACCACCCGGAGATGGCCCGCCGCATGGGAAAAACGGCCAAGGAGTTTGTCCGGACCCACTTTCTCATAACCCGTCATATCCGGGACTTTCTCACCCTGATGATCTTGATGAACAACCCTGATAACCGTCTCATCCAACTGTAGCCGAGCCTGCCGGGGAGGTACGATGTTCTGGGACCAGGACAGGTTGAAGAAACTGATAGACGAAAGGCTCAGCGACTTCCGGATTATCCTGGTGTCCAACCGGGAGCCTTACATGCATATCTACAGGGGCGGGGAGGTGGAAACCATCATGCCCGCCAGCGGCATGGCCATTGCCCTGGATTCCCTGATGCAGGCCTGCGGCGGTACCTGGGTGGCCGCGGGCAGCGGTGAAGCCGACCAGGAGGCCTGCACCGACGGGGATGCGCTCATGGTGCCGCCCCGGGCTCCCAGGTACAGATTGCGCCGTTTGTGGCTGACCCGCCAGGAAGAGATAGACTATTATTACGGCCTCTCCAATGAGGGCATCTGGCCCTTGTGCCACCTGGCTTATACGCGGCCTCGCTTTGATGCCGGCCAGTGGGAGACCTACAAGTCGGTCAACCTCAAGTTTGCCGAGGCAATCCTCTCCGAGGTCGACAACCCCCGGCGCACCATTGTGTTCATCCAGGACTACCATTTCGCACTTTTGCCCCGGATGCTGAAGAATGCGGAGCCCGGCCTGCTGGTGTCCCAATTCTGGCACATTCCCTGGCCCAACTATGAAATCTTCCGCATCTGCCCCTGGGGGCCGGAAATCCTGGACGGCCTGCTGGGGAACGACCTGTTGGGGTTCCACCTGCAATATCACTGCAATAATTTCTTCGACACCGTGGATCGCACCCTGGAAGCCCGGGTGGACCTGGAAAGCTTCTCCATCTTCCGCCGGGGAAAAGAAACCCGGGTGCGGCCATTCCCCATCAGCATCGATTTCGACCGTTTCGAAGCATGGTCGCGAGCGCCCCAAACCGAACGACGCCTGCGGGAGTTGCAGCGCAGCCTCAACCTGGGCGGCGTCAAGGTGGGCCTGGGAGTGGATCGGCTTGACTACACCAAGGGGATTCCGGAGCGCATGGAGGCCCTTAATATCTTTTTTCACAAATACCCACAGTATCATCGGCGCTTTACCTTCGTTCAACTGGGGCCGCAATCCCGCCTCCATATCCCCAGCTACAAGCAGCTCAACGCCCTGGTGGATTCCTGGCAGGAGGATATCAATGCGCAGTATGCCCAGGGTCGTTGGAAGCCGGTGATCGTCTTGAAGGAAAATTACTCCCAGGAGGATGTGGTGGCCTTCTACCGCCTGGCGGACGTCATGGTGGTAAATTCTCTCCATGACGGCATGAACCTGGTGGCCAAGGAATTCGTGGCCAGCCGGGAAGACGGGCAGAGCGCGCTGCTCCTCAGCCCTTTCACCGGGGCCGCCCGGGAATTGGCAGGGGCGTACACTGTCAATCCCTTCAACCCCGAAGAGACCGCCGATACCATCTTTCAGGCCCTGGAAGACTCGCCCGAAGCCAAGATGGCGCGTCTTGCCCCCATGCGCGCCTGGGTCAAAGAACACAACATCTATCACTGGTCTGCGCAGTTTCTCCAGGCTTTGATTCATATTCCCCGAGAATCATAATCCGGGGTCAGGTCTTGCAATGTCATATCGAGTGATGTAGTGTGACTGTATGGCTAGACCACTGCGCATAGAGTATCCAGGGGCCGTCTATCACGTGACGGCACGGGGGAATGCCCGCATGCGGGTATTTGAAGACGACGCCGACCGGGCGGCTTTTCTGGGCTTGCTTGAAGAAGCGTTGGAGCGCTTCAAATGGCTCTGCTATGCCTATGTTCTCATGGGAAATCACTACCACCTGCTCATCGAAACCCTTGAGGCCAGTCTATCTTACGGCATGCGCCACGTCAACGGAGTCTATACTCAGCAGTTTAACAGGAGACATAGTCAGGTGGGGCATCTGTTCCAGGGCAGGTTCAAATCGATCCTGGTCGACCGGCAGGCCTATCTGCTGGAGTTGTGCCGCTATGTCGTGCTCAATCCCGTCAGGGCGGGTATGGTGGAGAAACCGGAGGAGTACGAGTGGAGCAGCTATCGTGAGACTGCAGGGATGGCGACGGGCGTTCGATTTGTTCGTTCGGACTGGGTATTGTCCCAGTTCGCCTCCGATGCGTCTCGAGCCCGAAGACTCTACAGGGATTTTGTGAAATCGGGAATCGGCGGCCCCAGGATCTGGGAGGATCTAAGGTCCCAGGGTATTCTTGGAGGTGGTGATTTCATTGATGCGATGGGGCCTGCACTCAGAGAAAAGAGGTTTGTCAGGGAAATTCCCCGTCGTGAGCGCCTGGTTTCCCGTCCTTCGCTCGAAGACCTGTTTCCCTACGGAGGATCTTTCGAGAAGGATGAGCGAAACAGCCTTATGCGGCAAGCACACCTGGAGCACGGCTATTCTTTTACGGAGATAGCTAAGCGGGTCGGATTGCACTATGCGACCGTGAGTCGAATCGTGAGAGGGAGATAATTTTTATTATATCACAATACAAGACCTGACCCCAATCTTTCAAAGATGGCCTTGACAGGGCGGAGAACACCTGCTATCGAAAAACTTTGGGAAAAAGCGATTTCTTATTATATTTTGACATTAAAGGCATATGTGGCAGATACGGTGCTCGCCGGACAGTGGTGTGCACCGGTTGCTCGCAACGATCAAACAACAGGAGGAGGTCACATGCGGAGAGTAATGGCGGTGGTTTTTTTCATGGTGCTGGCGATGGCCTGCACGGCTTTTGCCGGGGAGACGTTCGATGCCGTGAAGAAGCGCGGCCAGCTCATCGCGGGCGTCAACACGGGCGCCCCGGGGTTTTCGATGCCTGACAGCCAGGGCAACTGGACCGGGCTCGACGTGGACATTGCGCGCGCCATCGCGACCGTGGTCCTGGGCGATCCCACCAAGGTCAAGTTCGTACCGCTGACCTCCCAGCAGCGCTTCACGGCACTGCAGTCCGGCGAGGTGGATGTGCTCTGCCGCCAGACGACGATCACCCTGTCCCGCGACACTTCGCTCGGGTTCGAGTTCGCTCCCGTCGAATACTATGACGGCCAGGCCATCATGGTTCCCGCGGAAATGGGCGTGAAGAGCATCAAGCAGCTCGACAACGCCACCATCGG
>JAJFUA010000198.1 GCA_021372635.1 Desulfobacteraceae bacterium
GGGGCCATTCCCAACTTGCCGGCCGCTCGAGGACCTTATGCCCGTCATGATGATTCGTGAGATCCGGTCTCAACTCACCACGTCCAGTTTGACCCTCTTTTTCTGGCTGGAAGCGGCGGCCTGAAGCACCGTGCGGATGGCGTTGATGGTATTTCCGTTCTTGCCGATTATCTTGCCCAGATCATCCGCGGAAATCTTCAATTCCATGGTGATCGAGTCGTCTTCCTCGCGCGTCTCCAGGACGACGTCCTCGGGATGGTCCGCCAGAGATTTTACGAGGTATTCAACCAGTTCCTTCATTACGAGAACCTCCAGGAAAACCGGGGTTAGTTTCATGTACCTATAGTTTTGCCATGACCGAACGTATCTTCTGTTCAGGGCTGGCTGCGTGGTCCCTGCGATCGTCTATCTTGACCTGGGTGGACACCCGCGCGACTTCGCCCTGGAAACAGGCTTCGTGCATTTTTCTCACTACCTTCCAGATTTCGTCGAGATCCCCCGAGATGATGGTCCCCATGGCCGTGAGTTCGTACTGCAGCCCACTCTCTTTCACGACCCGGACAACGTCAGCCACGTGTTTGCTGAGGCTGGTGCCCGGGACGCCCAGTGGAACGATGGTGACTTCTATGATGGCCATAATCGATGCACCCTTTCCTGCACGAAGCGTCTCACTCCGTCCAGGCTTGCCGTGAGATGCTCCTCGGTATGCGGCTCCAGGGTCAACACGGGAGTCTCGCCTTTTCTCACCAGAAAATCGAACAACACCTCGAAATCGATCGTTCCCCGCCCCACCGGAAGATGGGCGTCTTGAGTCCCGTCATTATCATGAAGGTGTATCTCTTTCAAGCGGTCAGACATCGCTTCGAGCCAGGCAGCGAGAGACGTCGATGAAAAGCTGTGCTGGTGACCCACGTCCAGGCAGAAGCCAAGCCAGGGCGATCCGATGCGGTCCATCAACTCCCGGTGAATCTCCGGTCCGGCTTCCCAGACATTTTCGAGGAGAACGGGCGTTTTTCGCTCTTCTGCCGCTTTCACCAGGGGTTCCCAGGCGGCAACGCTGTTTTCCACCCAGACCTTTCGATGCCCTCTGTGGTGCCTGGGGTCGAAACCCGTGTGGCAAACGACCTGCAGCGGCTGGAAGATTTTCGTCAGTTCGAAGAACTGGCGCAATCGGTGCTGCGACGCCTGCCGAATCAGGGGGTCGAGGCTTCCCGGGCAGAGATCCCAGAAAGGGCCATGCATCGTAACGGCGCATCCCCTTTCGTGGAGCGCGGCGGCGGCAGCCTGGAATTCCGGCGCCCGGACCCGCTCGAGGTCTTCTGCCGCAATACCTATTTCAATGTTCATGGGTGTCTGCAGTATGATTTCCCGGTACCGGTGGAGCATGTTCCACGGCATATTCACGTGAACATACCTCAGCAGACCCAACTGTTCCCGATTGAGTGAGAGAGTCATTCTTCCCTTATGCCCGGACGAAATTCCTTTATATACTCACCATCATGAATAAACCTGTCAATATGAGCGATGCTCTTTTTGGAATCCTCACAATGTGAGAAAAAGGGGAGAGGCCATCGCCCGCCCGCTTCACCCGCCCTGCGGGAATGCAGATCCTCTGCCGAAAAAAGGATTGCCCCGTGCGGAGACAGGCGAACCAGGCAAGGCCCCGCATGCGCAGCGCGTCATGCAGTTCGCCGGTCCCCGCTCGTGAATATGATTACTATATAATGATTCAGATTTACCGTATAGTCATTTCCGCTCGGAGGGGGAGGACAGCCCTGCCGGCGCCCGTCGCTTCGAGCCGCAAGGCCGGGAGGCCCGGAGATTGACTATTCGGCACGGTCGTGCCACGATGCACCCACGGAAAGCCGGGTGGAAACAGGCGGTACGCCATGGAAAGCTATTCCCGGACGGCAACGGTGCGGCACGCCCCTGCGATTCGTGCCCGCCGCGATCTTCCGCGGTGAAAGGGATTCATCCTATGAAGCAATACGTGATCGATCAGCTGAGGGAATCGGACTACGAAAGGATCAGGGACTTTCTCAATGAGAGCGCCGAGAAAACGGCCCTCGAGGACCTGTACCGGGTCGAACTGCCGGAAAATCTGTATTCACCTGTACAGGCGGAACACGGGTCGTGCCGTCCGTATTATTTTGCCGTCAGTCTGGACCGCAACCAGGTCGCCTTCGAGTTGCTCGTGCGGAGCAGGGAAGTCATTCGCTGCAACTGCATTGCGTATGCTTTGCCCGTTCAGAGGGATTACATCATCGGCTATGCCGACCGCATGCTGGATCTTCTGGAGATCAAGCTCTAGGGACGGGGAAGCCTGACCCGAGAATGCCCGGGAACCTTCGTGGGGGGGCCTGCGGATTCTTCTGCCCGGTCCCCTTCGGGTTTTCCGGCCAGAGTATTTTTCAACCCCCTGCCGCCGGGTTCCGGGGGTGCAGCATGAAATCGGCGAGGACGAGCAGCACCATGGCCTCGCACACGGGAACGATGCGAGGTATCGCGGCGATGTCGTGCCGCCCTCCGACTTGCAGCGTGACCGTTTCACCTTTTGCGTTCACGGTCTGCTGCGGCCTGGAAATGGAAGGGATTGGTTTGATGCCCGCTCGAACGACGATATCCATGCCGGTGGAGATGCCGCCGAGGATCCCTCCCGCGTGGTTGCTCGCATAACCGTCCGCGAGGACGGGATCGTTGTTTTCGCTCCCGAGCATATCCGCAGCCGCAAATCCAGCCCCTATCTCGACTCCCTTCACCGCTCCGATGGACATGAGCGCGCCTGCCAGGCGTGCGTCCAGTTTGTCGAACACGGGTTCTCCGAGGCCGGGGGGACATCCCCTGGCGCAGACCTCCACGATGCCTCCCGCAGAATCCCCGGAGGTGCGGATCTCTTCCAGGCGCTTTTCCATCTGGAGAGCACTTTGGGCGTCGGGGCAGAAAAATGCGTTCGCATCGATTTCGTTCCAGTCGAAACCGGTACATCTCACTCCTGCCAGGCCAACGGTGTAGGCTTTTACTGAGATGTGAAAAGAAGCGAGGAATTTCCGTGCCACCGCTCCGGCTGCCACCCTCGCCACGGTTTCCCTGGCGGAACTGCGGCCGCCGCCGCGCCAGTCCCTCACGCCGTACTTCTGCTCGTACACGCGGTCCGCATGGCCGGGACGGTAAAGGCGCGACAGTTCGTCGTAATCCCGGGATCGGGCGTCCCGATTGAAGATTGCCAGGCTGATGGGAGTCCCTGTCGTGAGCCCTTCGAAAACGCCGGAGAGGATCTGCACCTCGTCGGGTTCACGCCGTGGAGAGGTGAGCTTTGCGCCGGGTCTGCGCCGGTCCAGGTCTCGCTGGATCTCTTCGGCTTCCAGTGGAATTCCGGAGGGGCATCCGTCGACGACCACCCCCAGCGCGGCTCCGTGGGATTCTCCCCAGGTCGATATACGGAAAAGCTGGCCAAAGCTGCTGCCCGGCATGCGGTTCTCCTTGCCTTGTTGCTTGAAAGCCTTCGAACGGGCATCCGAAGCAGGGGATGCTTCCGGCCCGCAGACGGCGGATACGGGTTCGCTGCACGATGAAAAAGCGGGAGCGCGGCCCTCGGAACCCTTGTTTCTTCCACCCGGGAAGATGGATGCGCAGGTTTCCTGCACCCGGGCCGGCAACGACCTGCCCAGGTGTGGAAACGGCGTTCCTGAGCCCTCCGGACGGAGGGGTATGGCGACGCAAACCCGCTGTGCCAGTGCTTTGAAAAGAGATTTTCAACTCACGGGGTGCGCTTGACAGTTCGGCAGAAAAAGTTATTCTTCATTTATATAAAGGTCAAGAACCAGTTTCATTTGCAAGTGGAAAGCGTAAGGCTGCAGCGAGGAAAGGAAAGAGGAGGAGTCGGGATGAGCGAGCGTCATCCGGGGTATCGAGAGGATATTGAAAGCCATGTCGAAGAGAAGCTCGATGAACCTCCGATGTACAAAGTGCTGCTTCATAACGATGATTATACCACCATGGAATTTGTGGTAGAGATCTTGCAGCAGGTTTTTCGGAAGTCTCCTACAGAGGCGACACATATCATGCTGCTCGTGCACAAAACCGGAACCGGGGTCTGCGGGGTGTATACCGTCGAAGTGGCTGAAACGAAGGTGGAGTTGGTGCACCACCTGGCGAGAAAAAACGGATTTCCCTTACAGTGCAGCATGGAAGAAACATAAATGATCAACAGAGAACTTGAACTGACATTCGCGGCGGCGATAAAAGAGGCAAAACAGAGGCGCCATGAGTTTTTCACCATGGAGCACGTCCTCTATGCCATGCTTCAAGATGTCACCGGCAGGCGCATTCTCTTCCACTGCGGTGCGGATCTGGATGCGCTGAAGGCGCGCCTGGAGAAATTCTTCAGCGAGCGTGTCGAGACGCTGCCGGAGGGCTCCGACCAGGACCCGATTCAGACGGTGGCCGTGCAGCGCGTTTTGCAGCGTGCAGTCATGCACGTGCACGGGGCCGAGAAGAAGGAAGTGGATGCCGGCGACATACTGGCCGCCATGTTTTACGAAGAGAACTCATACGCCGTTTACTTCCTGAAATCCCAGGGGGTTACGCGGCTCGACGTACTCAGCTACATTTCTCACGGCATTTCGAAGGTCGCTCCTCCCGAAGACGATGAGGACGAGGAGGGCAGGCCGTCTCTCGCCCCGTCGCCGGAGCAGCGGGAACAGCGCAGGGCGAGCGCACTCGAGAGCTTTGCCGTAGACCTGATCGACAAGGCGTCCAAGGGGCTCATCGACCCGCTCATCGGGCGCGAGGAAGAGATCCTGAGGACTCTGCAGATCCTGGGAAGGCGTACGAAGAACAATCCGATTTTCGTGGGCGATCCTGGAGTCGGCAAAACGGCCATAGCCGAGGGGCTGGCCCTCAAGGTGGTGCGCGGCGAAGTCCCCGATGCGTTTCGCAACGTCGAGATTTTTGCCCTGGACATGGGGTCCCTCCTGGCGGGCACAAAATTCCGGGGCGACTTCGAAGCCAGGCTCAAGGCGGTGATCGGCGAACTGAAGAAGAAGCCCGGGGCTATCCTCTTCATCGACGAGATTCATACGGTAGTGGGTGCGGGGGCTACCAGCGGCGGTTCCATGGACGCATCCAACATCCTGAAGCCGGTCCTGGTCTCCGGCGGTCTCCGGTGCATCGGGTCCACGACGTACGAAGAGTACAAGAACCATTTTGAGAAGGACAGGGCACTCAGCCGGCGCTTTCAGAAAATCGAGATCCACGAACCCTCCGTCGATGAAACGTACCAGATTCTGGTGGGGCTCAAGTCCTACTACGAAGAGCACCACGGGATCCGGTACACGGATGCGGCGCTGCGGGCGGCGGCCGAGCTTTCCAGCCGTCACATCAACGACCGGTATCTTCCCGACAAGGCGGTGGACGTGATCGACGAAGCGGGTGCGAGTCTTCGCCTGAAGAAAGACCGGCGCGTGCGCCGGGTGGTCGGGATCAAGGACATCGAACAGGTCGTGGCGCGGATCGCCAAGATTCCGCCGCGGAGCGTGTCCGCTTCGGACCAGGTCCGCCTTCAGAACCTCGAAGAGGAATTGAAAGGGCAGGTATTCGGCCAGCCCGGAGCGATCGAGGCCCTCACCAAGGCGATCAAACGGTCGCGGGCGGGTCTTCGCATCCCCGAAAAACCGATGGGCTCGTTCCTCCTGATCGGACCCACCGGTGTTGGAAAGACGGAAGTGGCCAGGCAGCTCGCCCGTACTCTCGGAGTGAATTTCCTGCGCTTCGACATGAGCGAGTACATGGAGAAGCACACCGTTTCCCGTCTTGTGGGAGCGCCGCCGGGATACGTCGGGTTCGACCAGGGAGGGCTCCTGACCGACGCCATAAGAAAGCAGCCATACACGGTCCTGCTCCTGGACGAGATCGAGAAGGCCCATCCGGACCTGTTCAGCATCCTGCTCCAGGTGATGGATCATGCCACGCTGACGGACAACAACGGCAAGAAGGCCGATTTTCGGAACGTCATTCTCCTGATGACCTCGAACGCCGGTGCGCGCGAGATGGCCATGTCCTCCATCGGCTTCGGCGGAGGCAAGGAGGTCGACAACCGGGCCGCCAAGGGACTCAAGGCGGTTGAAAACCTCTTCAGCCCCGAGTTCCGGAACCGGCTGGACGGGATCATCACCTTCTCCGGCCTGAGCATCGACATCATGCAGCAGATCGTGGACAAGTTCATGGAGGAGCTGGAAACGCAGTTGATGGAGAGGCGCATCCGCTTCGAACTGACACCCGCCGCCCGTCTGTGGCTTGCTGAAAACGGGTATGATCCGGCTTTCGGCGCAAGACCGCTGGCGAGGCTGATCCAGGCGGAGATCAAGGACTTTCTGGCGGACGAGATTCTGTTCGGACGCCTCATGCTGGGCGGCCGCGTGAAGATCGACCGGCCTGCGGACGATTCGCCTTCGGGCGACAACGTGCTGAGGACCGGCAACCTTCTGTTCATCTTTCCCGAGATGAAAGCCGCCGAACCGGCCTTGCTGGAATCTTGAGGACTCATGTGACGCGATGCCCATTTTCCGCCTGACGGAATCGCTCGTCTTTCCCTCGCCCCATTACGCGGAACCCGATGGCCTTCTGGCCATCGGGGGGGACCTGTCCCCCCAGCGCCTGCTCGAGGCTTACGCTCTCGGCATCTTTCCCTGGTATTCCGACTACACGCCGATCCTGTGGTGGTCTCCGCATCCCCGCCTCGTGCTTTTTCCGGACGAATTCCGGGTTTCCGCCAGCCTGCGGCGTGTCGTGAAAAGAAAGACATTCACGGTTACGGTAGACAGGTGTTTCCGCGAAGTGATGCGGGAGTGTGCCCGGGTTCCCCGGCGCTACGGGGAAGGCACATGGATCACGGAGGAAATGCTGGAAGCCTACTGCCGGCTCCACCGCCTCGGGTATGCGCATTCAGTGGAAAGCTGGCAGGCCGGCGAACTGGTCGGCGGGTTGTATGGGGTGGCCCTGGGACGGGCATTCTTCGGAGAATCCATGTTCATGAGGAAGACGGACGCCTCCAAGGTGGCTCTTGTCTACCTGGTGAACCTGCTGCGGCGCTTCGGTTTTGAATTCGTGGATTGCCAGGTTACTACCGCCCATCTTCAGAGATTCGGAGCGAGGGAGGTTGCCCGGGAGGATTTTCTCGGCATCCTGAGCGAGGCGGTTGCCAAAGCCGGCCTGCCGGGGTCCTGGGCTTCGATGCCTTTGGAAGAATGAGCCGTCTTTTCCCTCCGGGCTGCCGGAAAGTGCTCCGGCCCCCTTCTCCGGTTACTCCTCTTTCTTCTTCTGATTCTTTGCCGCACGATAGAAATTCACGAAATAGTCCATGGCCGACCAGTATCCGAGAACCAGGGAAATGTAGAGGAATGCGGTTCCGAGAAAATCGAGGACGGTCTGGTATGGCGGTACGCAAAGCAACAGCAGGGAGAGGGCGATCGTCTGGGAAACCATTTTGTTTTTTCCCAGCCGGCTTGCCTGGATGATGAATCCGACGCTTGCCGCGATGCTGCGCAGTCCGGTAATGGCGATCTCCCGGCCCACGATGAGAAAGACGATCCATGATTCCACTTTTCCCAGGGGGAGAAGCATGATCAGGACGGCGCAGGTCAGGAGTTTGTCGGCAAGGGGGTCGAGCAGCTTGCCGATGGAGGTCACCAGATTGTGGCGGCGTGCCAGAATCCCGTCCAGGTAATCGGTCAGGGACGCCAGAAGAAAGAGCAGCGCGGCGAGATTCAGGGAGCTTTCGGGCACGGGCGGAGTCAGAATGACCACGAGAAGCGGTATGATGGCCATCCTGATGTACGTCAGGACGAAGGGCAGAGTAGTGAGGCTTCGCCGTGAGATTTCATTGCGTGTCATTACGGTCTGTATGGCCTTCAGCAGTAGGAAGGATCGTCCTTGCCGCCGGCTGCGTCATCGGCCCGGCCCATTGCCCGTCCGGTCAATCTCGTCAATCCCGGTTCGGGAGCGTTGTGGCGCGCCGGGGAATGCCGAAGCCTTCCACTTGGAGTTGATTGCCTTCCGACAGCACACGAAAAAGAAGTTCCGAACGCGCGGCACATTCGGAATGAGTAAAAGTCGAAGTCGGACCACAGGTCCGGAACGCCATTGACAGGCATGCCCCGGGGAAAAGACGGAACATAACCTGTCTTCCTGTAAATAGCATGCTCTAGCGCAAAGATCGATAGTAAAAGTCCAATACCCTCTGCACGTAGATCTGCGTTTCGTCATACGGAGGGATACCACCGTACTTTTGAACGGCTTCCGGCCCGGCGTTGTAGGCGGCCACCGCCAACGGCAGATTGTTGTTGAAGCGGTTGAGCAGAAACTTCAGGTACCGGGCGCCTCCGTCAATATTCTGCCAGGGGTCAAACGGGTCAACCACACCCAAGTCCCTGGATGTGCCGGGCATGAGCTGCATCAGGCCCTGTGCGCCCTTGGGCGATACGGCCTGCGAGTCGAAAGCCGACTCGGCGCGGATCACCGCCGTCACGAGATTGTAGTCCAGGCCGTGCTTCTGGCAGACCAGCCGGATGTGCGGCTCGTAAGCCTTCATGCTTGCCGGGTTGCACGAGGGATAGAATGCACGCGACGGAACCGGCCCGACGTAAGAACGCTGCGGAACCGTCAGAATGGGAGGCGAGACGAATTTACGGGCGTCCGGGTGGGTGGGAACGTTCGTAAAATGCATCACGCCTTCCTTATCGACATACTTGAAGATGTCTGCGAACGAAATTGCCGGGAAGGAGGCAATGAAGCACAGGAAAGAACACGCGAAAAGGATGGTTCCTCCAAGTTGGCTGAAAGTTGCCTTCATAACCTCTCCTCGTCTTTGGAATTCTGCGAGGCCCTTTATCTCCACCCTCTTACTTCTCGACCTTCTTCCAGTCTTTCATGAAACTGTCAATGCCTGCGTCCGTAAGGGGATGTCGAGCCAGCTGAGCGATGACCTTGAAGGGAATGGTCGCAATATCCGCTCCGAGCATCGCCGCATCGAGCACGTGGTTGGGATTGCGGATGCTGGCCACAATCACTTCCGTCTCAAAAAGATAGTTGGAAAAGACATCGATAATCTGTTTAACAAGTTCCATGCCATTGTGGGCGATATCGTCCAGCCGTCCCACGAACGGGCTGACGTACGTGGCCCCCGCCTTGGCGGCCATCAGGGCCTGGAGGGGGGAAAAGATGAGCGTAACGTTTGTCTTGATCCCTTCCTGGGACAATTGCTTGACGGCTTTGAGCCCGTCGGTGGTCATGGGGATCTTGACGACCACGTGGGGATCGATATCGGCAAGCGACCTCGCTTCCACAATGAGGTCCTCGGCTTTCATGCTCACGGCTTCCGCGCTGACCGGAGCCTGGACCGCCTCGCAGATTGTCTTGATGTGTTTTACGAAGGCTTCCCGGCCCGTGAGTCCTTCCCTGGCGATCAGGGAGGGATTCGTCGTCACTCCGTCGAGTATTCCGAGACTGGCGGCTTCCCTGATTTCATCGAGGTTGGCCGTGTCGATAAAAAACTTCATACCTTTCCTCCTCATCAAATGGGTTGCCGGGCAACAGTGCGCAGCAATCCGTCACGGATTCCCCCTTCCGTGGATCGGCTTCTCTTGCACGACCCACGGTCGTTGCGCGGGTGTCTATCCCTTCAGGTACTTATCCCGGCATGCTTCACTGCAAAAATAGATCGTGCGGCCCCCCACCTGTGCCTTGACGCCGCGCTGCTTCAAAAAGTAGCTCTTGCACTGGGGGTCTTGGACGAGGTCCGCATCACTGGCGCTCGAATCTTCCTCCTCTTCATCCCTGCCACCCCACGGGAGCAGGCCGGATGACTTCAGGAGCATGTAAACAAGGAAAATCAAAAGCCCGAAGAAAAGAATGCGGATCATAGCGCTCCCATCCGCTGAACCGGCTGTCTCTCCTTTTCCGATGCGAGCCGTTCCAGCAGTTCACGGGCCGTTGAAGAGAGTCGGGGATGCACCCAATCGGGCGCGATCTCCACGAGGGGCACCAGGACGAAAAGCCTTTCGTGCAGCCTGGGGTGCGGTACGACAAGCTGCGGCAGATCGATCACCCGGTTCCCGAAAGAGAGAATGTCCAGGTCGATCGTCCTGGGCCCCCATCTGTGCAGACGTTTCCGGCCGAGTTCGTTTTCGACCGTCTGCAGCACATCCAGAAGAGCCTCCGGCTCCATGGACGTCCGGCACAGCAGCACGCCGTTGACGAACCACGGCTGTTCTTCGTAGCCGACCGGCTTCGTCCGAAAAAGAGAGGAGACCCTGAGGATCTCGATTTCCGGGTGCCGGCGCAATGCGTCGATCGCGCTCCGGCACAGTTCCACCGAGTCCCCAAGGTTGCTTCCAAACCCGATCACGACCTGTTCCGGCAGAGTCAGTCCCTCCGGCATTCCTAAAAGGACAACTTCTGGATCCGCGCTACGGCTTCTTCGATTCGTTCCTTCGAAACGGTGAGAGCCATGCGAATGTATCCCTCGCCAGGGGCACCGAAGCCGCTGCCCGGAGTGGTGACGATCCCGGCCTCCTTCAGCAGGAGGGACGTGAAATCCTTCGAGGTGTATCCCTTGGGAACGGGGCACCAGACGTAAAAGGTCGCCTTGGGCGCTTCGGCTTCGATCCCGGCGCGGCGGAGACCGGGAATCAGCGCATCGAGCCGCTCCTGGTAGATCTTCTGCATTTCCGCAACGCAGGACTGGTCGCTTTCCAGCGCGGTAATACCCGCCTGCTGGACCGCGTTGAACGCGCCGGAGTCGATGTTGCTCTTGATCTGTCCCAATCCGCCTACGATCTGGGCGTTGCCCACGGCGAAACCGAGCCTCCAGCCGGTCATGTTGTACGTCTTCGAAAGAGAGTGAAATTCGATGCCCACGTCTTTTGCGCCCGGGACTTCGAGAAAACTCATGGGCTTGTAGCCGCCGAAAGCCATCTCGGTGTAGGCGGCGTCATGACAGACGAGCAAATCATATTCTTTGGCAAAATCAACCACTCTTTCGAAAAAGTCTCTTCCCGCCACCGCCCCCGTCGGGTTGTTGGGATAGTTGATGAAGAGAATTTTCGCGCGCCTGGCGACATCGGACGGGATGGCGGACAAGTCCGGCAGAAAGCCGTTTTCGCGCAGCAGGGGCATGAAAAAAGATTCGCCCCCGGCAAACATGGTCGTAATGTGATAGACGGGGTAGGCCGGACTCGGCACAATGGCGAGGTCGCCGGGATTGATGAAAGCCAGCGGCAGGTGGGCGAGACCTTCCTTCGAGCCGATGAGCGTCAGGACCTCACTGTACGGGTCTAGATCCACGCCGAAACGGCGTTTGTACCAGCGTGCCGTGCACACCTTGAAGTCGTCCATGCCCGAGTAGGAGGGGTACTGGTGATTTGCGGGAACCTGCGCCGCCTTGTTCAGTGAATCGATGATGTGTTTCGGCGTGGGGAGATCGGGGTCTCCCACCCCAAGATTGATGACGTCCACGCCCTTTGCAACCAACTCGGCTTTCAGACGGTCGATTTCCTGGAACAGGTAGGGGGGGAGCAGTCGGACTCGTTCTGCCTTCTCAAATGCCATTTGTACCTCCGAGAGAATTGAAAAGCCGCGACCCCGTGTTCTCCGGGGCGCGGACGACGATCCATCACGAACCTTTAGCGAATGCCGAGTACGTTCTGCATGTCGTAAAGGCCGGGCACCTGACGGACGACCCATTGAGCGGCGCGAATTGCGCCCCGGGCGAAGTTGTCCCTGCTGTGAGCCCGGTGGGTCAGTTCCAGCCTTTCGCCCATGCCGGCGAAGACGACCGTATGTTCTCCGACGACGTCACCTCCGCGCATTGTCTGAATACCGATCTCCTTGTCCGTTCTTTCGCCGATCATTCCGTGCCGCTCGTAGACGCCGACCTGATCGAGGTTGCGGTCGAGGGATTCCGCGATCACCTGGGCGAGTTTCAGCGCGGTTCCGCTGGGAGCGTCCTTCTTGAACCGATGGTGTATTTCCACGATCTCGGCGTCAAAATCGTTTCCCAGAAGGCGGGCGACGTCTGCGGCGACCTTGAAGAGAACGTTCACCCCCATGCTCATATTCGGCGCCAGGACACATGGTGCCCGGTTCGCGAGTTCGCGTGCCCGGGCGACCATATCCGCGGAAAAGCCGGTCGAACCGATCACCATGGCCTTGCCTGCCGCCGAAGCGGCCTTCAGGTGCTCGAGGGATGCCGCGGCGCTGGTAAAGTCGATGATGACGTCGGCCGCATCGAGCACATCGGCGATGCCGGGTGCGACCATTTTCCCGGTAGCCGGGCCGCCGACGATTTCGGCAATGTCCCTGCCCAGCTTCGGGTGTTCCGCATATTCGAAGCCTGCGGAAAGCTCCATGTTTTCCGTTTCCATGACGAGCTGGGCGATCCTGGAGCCCATCCTGCCGCCTATACCCGCCACCGCTACACGGACCATCTTTGCCTCCTTGCTGCATTTGTCGCCGGGGATACGGTCCGGCAGCTCAACCGCCGAAAACCTGTATCTGGCGCAGGCTTAAGAAACCGCACCCGCCCGTGCCGGGGCGAGAAGACCGCACTGCTCCATGACGCGCCGCAGTCGCTCCTTGGCTCCTTCCGATGTGGGTATCAGGGGCAGGCGCACTTCGTCGCTCTCGATCATCTTCATCATGGCGAGGGCGGACTTAACGGGCGAGGGGTTCGTTTCCACGAAAACGGCGTGGCATATGGGCAGAAGCTTGTAGTACAGCTGCCGCGCTTCGTCGTACTTGCCGGCGAAGTAGAGACTGCACAGGTCCGACATTCCGCGGGGATCGATATTGGAAACGACGGAGATCACCCCCTTGCCGCCTGCGCAGAGCAGCGGAAAAGTGATGTAGTCTTCACCGGAGATTACATGGAAGCTCTCGTCACAGCGGGCGATGATGTCGGTGATCTGCTTCATGGATCCGGTGGCTTCCTTGACCCCGACGATGTTGTCGATCCGGGAAAGCCGTGCGATGGTATCGGGTTCGATATTGACCGCGGACCTTCCGGGAATGTTGTAAAGAATGAGGGGAATATCCACCGAGGCGGCGACTTTCTTGAAATGCTGGTACAGCCCTTCCTGTGTCGGCTTATTGTAATAGGGGCTGATCAGGAGCGCACCGTCGGCGCCGGCTTTCTGGGCATGCCGGGTCAGGCGGATCGCCTCTTCGGTGTTGTTGGAGCCTGTTCCCGCGATGACGGGGATGCGCTTGCCGACCTGCTCCACGGTGATTTCGATGATACGCTCATGCTCGCTGAAAGTCAGGGTAGCCGATTCTCCGGTGGTTCCGCATGGAACGATCGCGTTCGTTCCATTGGCGATCTGGAATTCGATCAACTGGCGAAAAGATGCTTCATCGACCTGACCGGCTTTGAATGGCGTCACTATTGCCACCATCGCGCCTTGAAACATAACAACCTCCCTATTGCTCTAAAGTTTCGTTCCAGAGTTGTCCTTCGTACACTACCTTTGCGTCGCCTTCCAGGAATACTTCCGAAAATTCCACACCAGCGCTCCCGGATTTCGCGTCGAAATAAATGGTCAGGCATTCGCCGCTTCTCGTCTGCATCTCGACGGGGGATTTCACCAGTCCCCTGGCGGCGGCGACAAGAGCAGAGGCGATGGAGCCCGTGCCGCAGGCGAGCGTTTCATCTTCCACGCCGCGTTCGTAGGTGCGAATGGCCATTCGGTGGGCATTGCGCACCAGGACGAAGTTCACATTGGTGCCGGCGGGCTGAAAATGTGAGTGATATCGGAGAAGACGGCCGACCTTGAAAACGTCCGTCGCTTCCAGGGCCGCTTCGTCATCCACGAAAGTGACCGCGTGCGGTACGCCGCTGTTGATGAAATGCATGGAAAAGGGACGGCCTTCCACGTCGAGGCAGAAGTCCAGGGCCAGGCTGTGAGGCGTGGTCATCTGGACCTTCACCCGGTTGTCCCGCATTTCGGCCCGTATGATCCCGGCGAGTGTGCGGAAAGCCATCCGGGTGCCGCTGACGATGCCGTTGAGGTGGGCAAACCGGGCGGCGCAGCGTGCCCCGTTGCCGCACATTTCGGCTTCACTGCCGTCGGCGTTGAAAAAGCGCCATTTGAAATCGACTTCAGGATCGTTTTCAATGAATATCAAACCGTCGGCGCCGACGGAAAACTTCCTGCGGCAGGCGCTTTTCACCAGGCCCCTGCTGCGGTCTGCGTCGAACTGCCCCGAGCGGTTGTCGATCAAGATGAAGTCATTCCCGCTGCCGGCCATCTTGAAAAACCGGGTTGGCGGTGCGGATGCTTTTTCCATCGGTGCATAGCTCCATTCGTATGTTGGAGGATTTCCTTGACATGCCGAAGCCGGCGGAACGTCCGTTCAGCCGTTGCGACCGGTTCGGAGCGGCCTAGCCTTTCAGGAAATCCGGGATGTTTTCAAGGGCGACGAGATCCTGCCAGGTTTCGCGCCTCCGGATGACGCTGTACCGGTCCCCATGGACGAGCACTTCGGCGGCGCGAGGCCTCGAGTTATAATTCGAGGACATGGAAAACCCGTAGGCCCCCGCACTCATCACGGCCAGGTATTCGCCCGGCTGGACCATGGGAATGCTGCGGTCCTTTGCGAGAAAATCCCCGGACTCGCAAATCGGCCCGACGACGTCTACGATCTGCGTTTCCCTTTCCCGCCTCTCCACTGGCTGAATCAAGTGATACGAACCGTAGAGGCTCGGCCGGACCAGATCGTTCATGGCCGCGTCCGTGATGACGAAAGATTTGCTCGGGCCTTTCTTGGTGTAAAGAACCTTTCCGAGCAATACTCCGGCGTTGCCGACGATAACGCGGCCCGGTTCGAAAATCAAGGTGCAGGACAATCCCTTCATTTCCTGGAGTATGGCCTGAGCGTATTCATGCGGGTGGGGAGGGGATTCCTGGTCGTAGATGATCCCGAGTCCGCCGCCGAGATCGAGGTAGCGGATGGCGATCCCCATCTCGCCCAGCCGGTCGATGAGGAGGCGCAACCGCTTCAGTGCATCGATGAAAGGCGTGATTTCCGTGAGCTGGCTTCCGATGTGGCAGTCCACGCCCAGGATTTCGACGTTCTCCATACCTTTTGCCCGCCCGTACGCCTGCAGTGCGGTGTCGATGGCGATGCCGAATTTGTTCTTCTTCATCCCGGTGGAGATGTAGGGATGGGTGTTGGGGTCGACGTCCGGGTTGACGCGCAGGGCTATCCTTGCCTTGCAGCCGAGTTCGCCCGCCCGCCTGTTGAGGACTTCGAGTTCCTGGTCGGACTCGATGTTGAACATGAGAATGCCCTCTTTGAGGGCGTAGTCGATTTCCGCGGGGGTCTTCCCGACGCCGGAGTATACGATGCGCTCGGGTGGAATGCCGGCCTGCCGGGCACGGAAGAGTTCACCGCCGGAAACGATGTCGACGCCTCCGCCGAGGGACCCGAAAAGGTTGAGTACCGCGACATTGGAATTTGCCTTGACCGAAAAGCAGGTCAGGTGCGGCACGTTCGAAAATGCGCTGTCGAACACGGCGAAATGCTGCCGCAGAGTGGCATGGCTATATACATAACATGGCGTTCCCACCTCTCGGGCGAGTTCTTTCAGCGGAACGTCTTCGCAGTACAACTCGTCCTCTCGATACGTGAAGTGATGCATGCAGATCTTCCTCTTTCTAGACGATATGCCTGCCGCCCCCCGTCGTTCGGGAAGGCGGCGGGCGCAGTTGCTGGGTACAAAGCCGGCCGCGCGGTATGCCCGCGTCATTCAAACGAGAGGCTCTTGATCTCTGTCCACTTGGACAGAAGCCCCTCCCGTTGATCCTGTTGCGTGCTGACTGCCGAAACCGCGTAATAGTAAACGACGTTGCGTTTTACGCTGCGGTCGATGAAGGGGGGGCGCTTGACCGGGCTCGAAGTCAGCCGGATGAGTTCTTTCCCTTCAC
Organism: Desulfobacteraceae bacterium; assembly: GCA_021372635.1. GTDB lineage: Bacteria > Desulfobacterota > Syntrophobacteria > Syntrophobacterales > Syntrophobacteraceae > JAJFUA01. The sequence continues at coordinate 15,981 of JAJFUA010000198.1, forward strand.
GCCTGTAAACATGATACCCCGCAACCTTGCCCTCGCTTTCGGTCCACTGGACTTCGAGCGTGTTCGACGTCGGCACCACCCATACTGTCTTGGGCGGAGGAGGCGGGAGCGCTCCGGGCGACTTCACCCGGGGGGACACGGCGGGTTCTCCCAGCACGACCGTGTTTTCGAACAAGATCATGGGAGTGACCCGATAATCGTAGGCCTGTTCCGAGGCCATGTTCTGGTCCAGGTAGGGGGAAGCCTTTACCGGGATGTTGCTGACCTGGGTCCAGGGACCGTCCTGAGCCTTCCGTTCAATGACGTACTGGATATCCCCCTTGAGGGGCCGGCCGCGCTCATCCTTGTTCGCACCCTTCCACTGGAGCAGAATTCCCTGCTGATCCGTCATGGCCACGAGTTTTTTCAGCGCAGGCGGCGTGGGAACGACCTTGGCCACGATGGGGCTGGAGATGGCGAGCTGAACGCCCTTCATATCGTGCAGCCTGACCTGGTATCGGTATGCGTGTTCCACCGCAACCGCGGAGTCGATCCACACGATTTTCTGGTCTTCTATTCGTGCCTGCTCCGGGAACGTCGGATCGATCGTGACGATTTCCTGCTGCACGGCGGCGGGGCATTCCGCACAATTCCGGTTTTCCCACCGAACGTCCGATTTCAGAACGGTGAAAACGTATTTCGCTTCCTTCGAAGGGACGCGCAGCTGGTCGGGAAGGAACCAGGAAAGTTCGACGCCCTTGGCGCGCACTTGTACCTTGAAATCGTTGATATGGGTCGGCAGCTCTTCGGTGGTCGATTTCGGCATGGTCTTTTTGCCGCAGCCGATGAGGAGCAGCATGACGAGCAGCAGCGGAGCGAACCGTGCAAGGTTCCGGGACCGGGTAATGCAAAGGATGTGAATACTCATGCGTTCCTTCCGGAATTAGGGGAACAATTAAAGGGCCTGCTCTTTCGCTTCGAGTTCCGCGCGTGCCTGCAGGATAGCCTCCTGCACCCGGGACGAAGCCGTGCCGCCTGACGAAGTCCTGTGATCCACCACGGCGTGGAGATCCAGGAACGGGTAGACGTCCGTATCAAAGACCTTCTGAAAAGACCTCAACTCTTCAAGACTGCACTCCGCGAGGTCTTTTTTCTGTTGAATACAGTAATGGACGATCTGTCCGACGGCGTGATGCGCCTTGCGGAAAGGGATTCCCTTGCGCACCAGGTAGTCGGCAAGGTCGGTCGCCAGGGTATACCCCTCTCTGGCCATGCCGGTCAGGCGCTCCCGGTTGAAGCGTATCTCCGGGAGAAGCTTCGTCAGCAGCCGGATGGTGCTCAGCACGGTGTCCACCGTATCGAACACGGGTTCCTTGTCTTCCTGCAGGTCCCGGTTGTAAGAGAGGGGGAGGGCCTTGGTCAGGGTCAGCAGCGACACGAGGTTTCCATATACGCGGGCGGTTTTCCCTCTCATCAACTCGGGAACGTCCGGGTTTTTCTTCTGCGGCATGATGCTGGAGCCGGTACAGAACGCATCGCTGATCTCGAGGAAGGCAAACTCGGAGGTCGACCAGATGATCAGTTCTTCCGCAAGACGACTGACGTGCATCATGAGGATCGCGGCGGCCGCGTTGAATTCGATCAGGTAGTCGCGGTCGCTGACCGCGTCTATGCTGTTCGCGGTGACGCGGGGAAAATGCAGGTACCTGGCCGTCCATTCCATGTCGATGGGAAAGGTGGTGCCAGCAAGGGCGGCGCTTCCCAGGGGCAGTACGTTTGTCCTGCCTGCGCAGTCCTCAAACCTCTCTTCGTCTCTGCGAAACATTTCCCGGTAGGCCATGAGATGGTGGGACAGGAGTACTGGTTGAGCGTGCTGCATGTGCGTGAAGCCAGGCATGATCGTGCCCAGGTTTTGTTCCGCCAGGGCGACCAGCGTCTTCTGCAGGTCTATCAGCCCCGCGCGGCACTGGCGTATTGCGTCGCGCATGAAGAGGCGAACGTCGAGGCTGACCTGGTCGTTTCTGCTTCGAGCCGTGTGGAGCTTCCCCCCCACTTCGCCTATCTTGTGCAGCAACTGCTGTTCGATGGCCATGTGGATGTCTTCCTGGGAAGACTGCAGGTTCAGCGAACCTCTCTCGATTTCACGCAGGATTTCTCCAAGTGCCTGGACAATGAGAGAAGCCTCTTCGTGTGAAATGATTCCGCACTCCGCGAGCATACGGCAATGAGCGATGCTTCCTTCGATATCGTAGCGGTACAGCCTGCTATCGAAATGAATGGAAGCCGTATATTCTTCCACCAGTCTGTTCGTCGGCTGGTCGAAGCGACCCTGCCAAAGCTTCTCCGCCATGCTG
>JAJFUA010000204.1 GCA_021372635.1 Desulfobacteraceae bacterium
GTCATTTTTTCTATAAACTTTATTAACTTGACACATATTCTCCATTCAATTTATTGCTCAATAGGGAAACATGGCACAAGCGTATCGATGACCTTTTTTGGGGTTCGGACCGCGTGATGGAATCCTCTTCGAGGACGGCGCCAAGCTTGTACGCCCGCCGAATCCACGACCGGCCGCACCCAGGACAGATTGCAGAGGCTGGAATCCGCATCCGGAGCTTGAAATGCTCCGGGCGAATACGAAATGCCGCCACGATCATGGTCCGAGGAACTGATCCTATGGAGCCCGCTCTATCCAAGCTGCTTTTCGACCAGCGTGATTACGACCTGCTGGCGCTGGTCAACAATGTTCTCGATAACAAGGAATCCCCTGACGATCTCCAGAAGCTGTCCTATCCTTTCCTGCACTCGCACGGGATAAAGGAAATGGCGGCTACGAGGGGGCTGCGCGTGGCCTATGCGGTCATCCGCCTGCTGGACTCCCTCGAAGCGGGGCAGGCGGTCGAACGCATCAGAGCCCTGCGTTCGCTCCACGAGGAGACGCTGTACAGCGCCACCAGCGGCCTGCGCACCAATACCGCGCGGGTGCTCGTGCAGATCATGAAGGAACTGGTCCGGGCGCAGGGCGATACCCTGCGGCAACTCGAACTGGCGCATGACTTTCGCGCCGCGACCTTCGGGAAGCCCCGCATCATCCGCTCCATGCTCAAGCGCTACTACCTGCTCGAAATGTCCGAAGACTGGAACCAGGTTTCCTTCGACGATCACGTACACGACGCCAACACCAAGGGCCGCAAAACACCCACTCACCTTATCATGGATGCCTGGATCAAGGGAATCCGCAAGCTGACGGTGGTGTACTACAACTACGTCCGGCCCCAGGCTGTCGCGGAACTGCTGGAAGCTGCGGAAATCGCCGGCATTACCGTGCGGATCGGAATCGAGCTTCGCGCACGCTTCCGCGGCAGAAACGTTCAGTTGATCTGGGCTCCCGGCGGCTTTTCGGACGCACAGGACTTCCTGCACCTTCTCGCAACCGCTCCCGCAGCGTCCTTCATGGAAGAGGGGCGCAAGGTTTCGGAATACAGCGAAAAGTATGTCCTGGCCCTGCTGGAGGAATACAACCGGACGCATCGGCCGGCCATCAACGAGGCATTCGGGATCAACGTGCCGCCGGTATCCGAAACAGATTTCCTCACCTTCGTGCGTGCCGGACAGCCCTCGGTTCTTCACCTGGCCAGTTTCATCCACACCCGCATCCTTCCTGCCATGCAGAAGCGCGTGGAGGCGATGCGGTCGAAGTTCGAAACCGCGGGACCGGAAGCACGGGAGGATATGAGCCGGCTGGTGGAGACCATGGACCGGCTCGGCCCGGAAGAGATCGTCGACTGGTATCTCAGCCCGGAAGCCAATCCTTCGATCCCCAACCCGGAGGTCCCCGCGGACGGGCCGGACGTACCGGATCTGCTGAAGCTTTCCCCGTGCGCTCTCATCGACCGACTCCACAAGGTCCATGCCGGCTCCCGCATCATCCTGGGGCTGCGCGGCCTGGGGGTCGAGGACGTTCTCGAACTGCTCAGCAGCTGCGCCGGGGCGATCACCCACCTGGAGATCTTCAACAGCCGGGACTACAATTCCGGCCGGGCCATCCATTACGAGGCGATCAACAAACTGCAGCGCGCCCTGAACGACGGGAACGCCATCCAGTTGAAGCGCATCATCTTGCAGTGCATCCAGGGCCTCGAGACCAGCGTGTTGCCCGACAGGGAAGACCGTATCGTGGCGCTCAAGGGGATCCTGAAAAACATACCGGGTCTGCAGGCCTGCTACCAGGGAACCCCCCTCAAATCGTGCATCAGCACCGATTCGACGGGCCGCTCCCACCGGCATCACGGCATGGGCCTGGTCATCAAGGACACGCTGCCGCAGAGGACTCAGAAGGACATCGAAAAGTCGAACGGACGCATCGGGAAGAGCTTTCCCGTACATATCGATGCGCACCTGCAGACGACCTACATTCCCCGCCAGACCAACAATCCGGTAATGCGCGCGGTTTTGAGAGCGGCGCGCGGGTTGCCGGGCGGCCGGCTCCTCACCTGCAAGTGCATCGAGGACTGGGTCGTCGAAAACGAGTCGGCCCGCATCGAGCCCGACGGGAACGTACTCACGCTGGGCGGCGTCAAGGAGGAGTGCACCAACGGCCTGTCTCTTCAGCCGCGGCCCGTGGAACAATCCTCCGAGAAGGTCCCCCTCACGTACCTCAACATGCGCGTGAAGAATGTCCTGAAGATCTTCATCGGTTTCGTGCCGGCGTTCGCCACTTTCTCCCTGACGAAGGACTGGTGGCTGCTGGCTTATTTCGGGGCATTCATCTGGTTCGGCATCACGGGGCTGCGCAATATCGTGCAGTCCGTCCTGGGAGGGGGCGGCATCCGGCGTTCGCCTTTGCTCCGGTGGAACGATTACGTGAGCTGGGACAGGATATCCGATTCCCTGCTCTACACGGGTTTTTCGGTGCCCCTGCTCGATTACATCGTGAAAACCGTCATCCTGGACAGGATGTTCGGCGTCACCACCGCCACCAGCCCCATCGTGCTCTATTCGTTCATGGGCCTGGCGAACGGGATCTACATCTCGAGCCACAACACCATACGCGGCCTCCCGAAGGAAGCCATCTTCGGGAACTTCTTCCGCAGCATTCTCTCCATCCCCCTGGCCGTCATCTTCAACGCGCTCATCGGGGGACTGCTGGGTGCCGTGGGCGTTCCCGACGTGGCCGGGGTCCTTCAGAAATGGGCGGCGGTCATCTCCAAAGCGGCGTCGGACTGCGTGGCGGGCATCATCGAGGGTTTCGCGGACAGGGCCACGAACCTGCGCATACGCGCCCGCGACTACGCCGACAAGCTGACCCAGCTGTTCGATACCTACGCACGGCTGGAGCTTCTGCTTCCCGAAGCGGACGTGCTCGAAATGCTCGAATCGCCACAGCGGCTCATGGAGGCGATCGGCCCCGAAGCCCGCGACCTGGAAAAGGTGACCATCATCAACGCCCTCGACCTCTCCTATTTCTGGATGTACCAGCCCCGCGCCCGGCACGTGTGCCGGTCTCTCGTACGAAACATGTCCGACGAGGAGCGCCAAATCCTGGTACGCTCCCAGTCGATCCTGCAGCGTGAACGGGAGATCAGCCAGATGTTCGTGGACGGCCTGGTGGGAGGGGACTTCGCCCGTGCGCTCTCCTTTTTCCTGGACTGCTCGAAGGAGTATCTCGACGCCATAAGGAAGCTCGCCTCGAGCGAACTTCCCAAAGCGCGGGACGGCGGGATCAGGGAAACGATGCAGGCCCCGCATTTCCACTTCGGCGGGAAAACCCGCGCGCTGCATTCTTAAAGGAAGGACGGAAGTCATGGCTGCTATTTCGACGTACATCCTTCCTCGGCAGTAAGCAACCGGGCGGAAGCGGGCTGTTCATCGTCCCGCTTCCCGCCCTGCAAGAAGGAGAGCAGGGGAATCCCCCGCTCTCCGGCCCCCAGGCGGTAGAGCGCCTTCAGATAGTCCTCGTGATATTCCAGGTAGAACGAAAGCGGCTTAGTGTAGCTCTTGCCCACGAGCCTGTTGACGAACAGGTCGATGACCTCCCTCGTGCGCCGTAGAACCGAGTGGGACCGTACCAGGATCTCCCGGTCCTCAGCCGGCATCTTCCGCACCAGCGAGCGGAACACCTGCCGTGCGCGGGGCTGGTACATCCAGAAGTAGAGCAGATCGAGGGCGTTGATCACCACGATCTTCGCAAGCTCCTTCCCCTTCTCGTCGGCTTCCCGCAGAAATTCCTTCGGCTTTGCAAACACTTCCAGGACGTCCTGCTCGGGAAACATGATCTCCAGTCGTTCGAACGTGCGAAAAACCTGGTTTATTTTTGCGCTGTAATCCTGCGTGCGTATGTGGAAATTGGTCAGGCCGTCCGCGATACCTTCGATGATGCCCGCCACGCAATCGGAGGAGGCTTTCGAAATGATGGATGCCCATTGCTGGAGAACGGCTTCGACGGATACCACTCCGCACAGGCCGAGGATCGCTCCCGCCGCCGAATCGAAGGCCATGGAAACCGGGATGTTGATGATGCTCCGGAAGAAGTTCCCCACGACGGCCGACCGGGGAAGCCCGCGCAGAATGTTGTGGCCGGCGATGTAGAAACCGTTCACGAGAGACATGGCCGAATAGAGCATCAACGGATCGGTACTCGTGGTGATGCCGAGCATCCTCTCCAGGAGCAGCACCCTCACGACGTACTCCAGCAGCGGAACGGAAAGGCCTGTGTAGAGCAGGGAATCGGACACCCGGTCCCAGTTCACGTAGGCCTTCCATTTCAAGAGTGGAGTGCGATGTATCCCGCCGCCGCCGAACACCGACTGCAGAATGTTCCGCAACCCCGTGATGCCGAACCAGATGGGTGTGCCGAGCCATACCAGGAACCACCAGTCCTGCGTGACCATGAACGTGAGAACGGATGGGACGAAACCGACGGTTATCTTGAGCGCGTTCTTCAAATTCCCGTTGAGGTAGCGGTAATAGTGGCTGTAATGCCACTTCCCGTCCTTTTCCGGGTCGACCACCAGCAGCAAGCCGTTCCCTTTGTTTTCCCTCGTGCCTCCCAGCGCGACGATATTGCCGTCCGGTTCGATGCGCGTCGATGCACTCTGGATTTCCCATTCGCATTTCATCTTCCGGCCCGGGGCAGGGGAATCGGAAAAGAATCGAAGCAGGCGATTCAGGGCTTTTGCAAGGAATCCTGAGCTCAGGCCGAAGGTCGTCCGCATGACGGCGACAACACTCAAGGGCACGGCCGGGCGGCCGGAATCCCGCATCCGCTGGATTTCCCTGCGGGCCCTGTGCGGCAGGGTTTCCAGGACGGCAAGGCCCATTCCGTGGAACCGGCAGGAACTGCCGGTCGAGTCGCTACCGATCGTCGATCTCAGTGGCTTGTGCCCGTACCACTCTTTGAGGGAGACGGTGTTCCGGAGAATCGTCCGAAACTTCGCGGCTCTTTCCTCCTGCCGGCTTCCGGGTGCGGCTTCCAGGCGCTCTACGAATCGTCGCACCATCTGGTTCAGCTGGATGATGTTGCCTTCATTGACGATCCGCTGCAATTCGTTGATTTCGTCGAGGTGAATCGTTCGCTTGCAGGTATGATCCTTGAGATTGAAGATCTCGAGGTGGGTGATACCCCCCCGGCAGTCGAAGAGCAACTCGCAGACATCCTCCACGCCAAGCTGGCTGAGGTTCAGGATGATCTGGCCGTCGTAGTGCAGCTTGCCGAGACGTTCGATCAACTCCAGGGGAGCCAGCCGGAGCAGTTCGGGACAGTTCTCGGAATCCCGGGGAACGTTGGAGTCGGGAATCGACGGGTTGCACACCGGTCTGAGGAAACGGTCCACGATGGCTTCCGAATCCAGAAGGTCCATTTCCTTGATCAGGTTTTCGATGGACTTTTTTCGCCCCGGCTCCGCGGCGGCATGTTCTTCGCGCAGGGCTTCCACCCTCTTTCTCATGGCGGGCAGCAGGTTCGAGTGAATGAACTTCGCCAGGTGCAGAATCGACGGCTGCCCCGTTCCGACGAAGGACAGCAGTTCCTTGTAATGGAGTGCCGGGACATCGATCCCGTAGGCTTCCTGGATCGTCAGCCGGTGCCTTTGGTTGAATTCCTGCAGGATCGCAAAAACGTAGTCCTCCTGGTATTCGGACACCCTGCGCCCTTCGTTCATAAAGGCTTCGACCCGGGGATGATGCAGGAAGGACTCATAATCCTGCACCTCCGCCAGCCCTTCGGGAACCCAGATCATCCTCACGTAGCGGTCGTGAAAGCGGGCCGGGTATTCGATTCCGACCCGCACGCCGATCCCCATGATCTTGGACGCCTTCAGCAGTTCGGTCACCGCCGCCGGATCGGCGTAATTGTAGTAGACGACCGTCAGGTACCGGATGCCCTTGATCCATGCGTCCATCACCAAATGTGAAGGCGACTTGCGGCCCTTCGTGTAGGAATCGTGCACGTGCTCGTCGAAAGTCAGTTGATTCCACTCCTCGGGCATCTCCAGCAGGTTGTACTCCTTCAGGAGCTTCCGGATGACCCGGGGCCGTCCGGATACCGCCGCCCTGAAGTCATGCGCCAGTTCAAGCTGCCTCAGGGTGTCCCCTCGAGTCCGCACGAGTTCCTTCATGATCTGCAAGAGCACGCGCGCCGTGTTTTTCCGCATATGACTGTCGGCGCAACTCAGGACCTCGTCCTGCAGGGAGCGCAGGGCCTCGACCCGGTCTCCGGCCTTGTCGCTGTCGAGGGATTCGAGGAGCCGCACGGTCGCGTAAGCGATCCGCAGCCCCTTCGGTTCGGCCAGTTCCTTGATCCCGTGAGGATGCAAAAACGGGTAGAGAAGGTTCTCGAGGTGCCTGGACGACTTCTCCCCATCGAGGACTTCATGAACGACGTTCAGGAGCATGTGGTCGCGCTTGTCGAAGAAGATACGGGTTTCATCTATTTTCATGGCAGTCTTCCTGTTCGAAGAATCGAGGGGAAATTCCCCGCGAACTCCCATACGGAGCATATCGATGCATGCGTTTTCCAGCGAACCCGCACGCAGGCCACGCTTCTCCACCGGGTGCCCGTTGTGCCGGAACGACGCACCGCACCCGGCTGTCAGCCTGGGGCATCCGTCCCCTGGACCTCGTCCGGATGCCGTTTCCGGCCCGTCCCCGGGAAGGGGATCGATTCTCGGATAAACTCCAGGCCAATACAATTCTATGGGAAAACGAAAGGCAATACTGTCGGTGTTTGTCTGAATCTTGGGTAGGAATTCGCCCGCCCGGCGTGTGAGAATTTGTCCTATAAGGCGGGCGAACGGGACGGGAACGATCCGGGGATCGGCGCTAAGGAATCAGTTGATGCTTGATGACGTAATGGGTCAATTCGGCATTGTTTTTCATCCGCATCTTTTCAAGGATGCGGGACCTGTAGGTGCTGACGGTCTTCACGCTCAGGTTCAGTTCACCGGCGATATCCGTGATCGCCTTTCCGCTGCCGATCAGGAGCAGGACCTGGTATTCCCGGTCCGAAAGTTCCTCGTGCAACGGTTTCTCTCCGTTTTCCGCAAGGTCCAGCACCAGCGTTTCCGCCAGGGTGGGGCTTACATATTTTCTGCCCTGAAACACTCTGCGGATGGCTGTAACCAATTCCTCCGGCGCACTCTCCTTGGTCAGGTAGCCCGCGGCCCCCGCTTTCAGCATCCTCTTCCCGTACTGCTCCTCGGGATGAATGCTCAGGGCCAGCACCGGGAGCTTCGGCTTCTCGCTCCTCAGCCGGCTCAACGCCTCGATTCCGCCGCAGCCGGGCATGGTGATGTCCAGCACAATGACGTCGTAGTCGTTCTTATGCACCTTTTCGAGCAGTTCCCAGCCGTTCGCCGCCTCATCGGCCAGGATCATGTCCGGAACACCCTCGATGATCTGTTTCAAACCGGCACGAACGATTGCATGGTCGTCAGCGATAAGTATCCTGATCATCCTGTTTCCTTCCTCGCTCCAGGGGTATGCGGACGCATACCAGCGTCCCTTCGCCGGGAGAGCCCGAAAACTCCACGGTCCCGCCGAGGGCGTACACGCGCTCCCGTATGCCCATGAGCCCATAGGAACGGGGAGCATTGATCTCCTGCCTGCTGATGCCTTTCCCGTTATCGCGCACCTGAAAGACCAACCTGCCCGAATCCGCCTTGAGCTGCAACGAAACCTTCTCCGCCCGCGCATGGCGTATGACGTTCGTCAGCGTCTCCTGCAGGATCCGGAATATTGCGGTCGAAATCTCTTCGTCGATAGCAACGTCTCCAACATCCATCTCCAGTTCGCACCTGGTCCCGGTCCTCCTTTCAAACTCTTCGGCCTGCCATTCGATAGCCGCATGAAGTCCGAAATCGTCCAGGATCGCCGGCCTCAAATCGGCCGAAAGTTTCTTGATCGACCGGATCGCAGAACTCGTGATCTTCGACATCGATTCGATCTTTTCGACAAGCGGCGTGGAATCACCGTGCAATTGCTTCTTCAACCAGGCAAGATCGATCTTGAAAGCCGTAAGGATCTGCCCGAACTCGTCGTGGATTTCGCGCGCGATCCTGGTCCGTTCCTCTTCCCTCGCCGACTGCAGCCGGCGGTACAGATCGCGCAACTGACGGTTGGATTTCGCCAGTTCCTGCTCCACTTTCTTCCGCTCGGTGACATCCGTGAGCACGCTCATCACCCCGACAATCTCCCCCGAAGCGCTGAGCATCGGGGCCGCCGACGTGCTGATCTCGATTGGCGATCCGTCCCGCTTGTAGCGCGTGGACTCCAGGCCCACGAACGCCTCGCCCTTCATGGACCGCTCCATGACCGTGAGGAATCCCAGCAGTTCCTCTTCGGAGATGAAAGGTGGATACGTTCCGATCACCTCTTCCCTCGACCACCCGAAAATGCGCTCTGCGGCGGGGTTCCAGAGGTCCTTCACTCTGCCGTCGTGGTCCAGCATCATGATGCCGAGAGGGGACGCATGGACCAGGGCCTGGAGCGTTTCACCGGTTTCCCGCAGGGCTTCCGTTACCTGTTTGCGCTCCGTGATGTCGGTGCAGGACACCAGCACCCGAGACAGGCTGGATTCGTATCCCGCCGCCGCCGTCCACCGGACCGTCAGGAACCGGCGTTCTCCGTCCAGGGTCCTCACCACCTCTTCGAAGTCGAACAGCGTCTTCCCCTCCGCGATGAAGGAAAACTCCAGCGCAAGCGCTTCGTAGGTCTCCTCGACGAAAACGGACAGGTGGTCCTCCATGAGCTGTTCCTTGCGCTGCGCGCCATGGAGTTTCAAAACGGCATCGTTGATGTCGCTCACCCTGATCTTCGCGGCCAATTCCCGGACCCACGCGGGGTTCTTTCGAAAATATTCGGGGAAGTCTTCGACTCCGGAGATCTTGAGCCTTTCGACGGCAATCTTGACCGCGGAAAAATCCTGGACCCAGACGGGCGTAGGAGTGTTGCTGAAAAGGCTGTGATAGCGGCTTTCGCTTTCCCGCAGGGCCTCTTCGGCCTCTTTGCGCTCGGAGATGTCGCGCACGATGATAGACGTACCTACAATTTTTCTGGAATCGCCGGCGATGGGGGAGACGGTGATCGAGACGTGGATGGGCTTGCCGTCCTTTCGAATGCATACCGTCTCGTAGTTGTTGATGTGCTCCTCGCGCCTGACTTTTTCGACAATCCCGGGCAGTTCCTCGTGGCGTTCGTGCGGGATGACGATGGAGATCGAGCGGCCCAGGACCTCCTCGAGCGCATAGCCGAACACCCGCTCCGCCCCCCGGTTCCAGCTCATGATCGTTCCGTTGAGGGTCTGGCTGATGATGCCGTCGTCGGAAGACTCCACAATGGAAGCCATCAGAGATTGCGTCTCGGAATGCATCTGCACGTACCGGAAGATGATGCGCGCGGCAATGGTAATGATGGTCGTAGTGAGCAGAATGGTGATGGTATGGGATTCCCAGGTGCTGATGCCCGGCCAGATCACGTGCTTCAGCCACTCGATGATGGACATCATCACCAGCGAACCGAGAGCTGCGAAAACCCACGGCATGGACGAGCGGGAATTGTGGATGAGCATCATGCCCCCCTGTAAGCTCCTCGCTAAAAAAAGCTGAAACCCGAATTCAAAAAAACGGATCGGTTCAATTACAAAGCATAACAGAGTCCATGAACAGCGTAAACCGGTCATCAAAGAGAACCGCCTCCCGTGCCGAGACATGAAGCACCGCGCGTCCCCGGCACTCGGACGCCCCCACCGCCGCCATCGTCCCGGCCTTCACGGGATAAGGCCACGAAAAGTCATATTTTTATGTGCCATACGTTTTTCGTTTCGCACCTATGGTATGTAATTTGCTTCACCAAGTAAACGTACGCTTTTGCTTATCCGCCTGTTAATACTTTTTATTCTTCCGAAAAACCGGTTGTCTTGTCGATAAGCGATCGAGCTGCAAAAAAGGCGATTCAACCGAACCGGGAATAACGAGCAAGGGAGTGGATACGCGGCGTACGCCGCATGGGCGGCCGAGCAGAAAGCAGGCATGGCGCAACTTCCGGGAAGTCGCTCCCGAAGAACCGCCGCAGCGTTTTTGTGCCGTCCACGAAAACCCGACGCCATAAGTCAATTTATCGACGGTGGCGGGATGTTCCGGGCTGACGCCTCCAGACGACGGACTTGACGGCGCGGAGGCCGGGCCAATAACGGCATGAGGATCACTTTGTTGGAGAGGCCTTGGATTGCGTCCACTGCAAGCACTTCTTCGTCACCTGGGAAAAGGCCATGCCATACGGCTGCAAGGCCTGGGGGATCAAAACCCCCCGGTACCCGGAATCCGCCGTATATGCATCCTCCGGGCTGAAGTGCCAGTTGTTTATACGGAAGAATCCTGATAATAAAGGCGGTTCGAGTCGACACGGCAAGAGATGAATCCGAGCAGGAGCAGTCAAGCCATGGCAGTGACCAGCAGCAGGCAGAGGCCCATACAGAGTCTCGAGCGTCTTTCTGAAGTCGTCATCGACACATTGAAAGAACTCTCCTCCAATCGGCAGCCACTTACGACTTCACATCTGTGCCAGGCGATGTCCGGGCGGACGGAAATCATGAATCTCCTGGCCCATGCCGGCAACGGCGAGTTCGCACAGTCGCCGGAGACGGAGCACCAGGCGCTGGTGGAAGTGGAAAGCCTCAAGCAGATGGTCCAGACCGCCCGGGCCGATAAGAAACAGAGCGACCTGGACGCGATCAACCTGCGGGAGCAGAGTTCCAGGGTTCATTCCTTCTGCAAGCGTTCGCTGCTCGCCCTGACCGGCCTGCTGTACACTCCGAACAACTCCCTGTTCTTCGAAGCCATCGACCGTTTCAAGAAACTCGTACTGGACGAGGCCGACCTTGATGTGCTGGAAGCGTCCCTGAACGAACTGAAGAATGCCGTCCTGAACAAGGACACCTTTCCAAAAGAAAGCGAGGACGGTTCGGGCGGGCTATTCGGAAAGTGGTTCAAGCGGAAGGATGCCTCCGGCGGAGTGGATCTGTCACGGGAGGTCTACCTGAAGCAACTCCAGGACGCGTATCTCAGCATCCTGGCGGAATTCCGCCAGGATCTCGGCAGAGACTACCTCGATCATTTCACCAAGGTCGAGCAGGACGTCAGGGAAAGCGAAAGCCTGGAACAGCTCCTTGCCCGAAACTCCGACCTGCTCTCCCTCATTCAGTCCTATATCCGGCTCAACAACCAGGAACGCGGCGAAGTCACCGACCTCATTTCCGAAATCGGACACAGCCTGATCCAGATCGAAGCCCAATTCCTTTGCTCCTTCGATCGCACCGCCGAGGGCCACGAATCCAACAGCGCCTTCGGCAAAATGCTGGACGGCCAGATGGAGGAGATCAACCACTCGGCCCAGTTCAGCAAAACGCTCGCCGAATTCAAGGAACTCGTCGCATCCAGGCTGTCCGCCATCCGGCTTGCCCTGGAGGAAAAGCAGAAGGCCGACAGGCACCATGAGGAAGCGTCCCGGAAGGAGAAGGAAAACCTCCAGGTGCACCTGCACAGCCTGAAAAAGGAAATCGATCAGGCGCACAAGCGAAGCAAGGCACTGGAGAAGGAGAGCCTCATGGATGCCCTGACGGGTATTCCCAACCGCAGGGCCTACGAGCGCAGGGTCAGGGAGGAACTCCAGCGCTTTGTCCGATACCGGCAGAATTTTTCCCTCATTCTGTTCGACCTGGACCATTTCAAGCTGGTGAACGACAACTACGGCCACTGGGCCGGAGACAAGTGTCTGAAGGAACTCATCAAGCGCATCAAGCCGACTTTGCGCGAGTCGGACTACCTCGCCCGCTACGGAGGGGAGGAGTTCGTCATCGTTCTACCGGGTACGGACCAGGAAAGCGCTTACAAAGTGGGAGAAAGGCTGGTGCGGATCATTGAAAAGACCCGTTTTCTCTATCAGGGACAGGAGATACCGCTGACGATCAGCGTCGGCGTCACGCAGGTGTGCGGTTCGGACCAGAACCACGAGGCAATTTTCAACAGGGTCGACAAGGCCATGTACGAGGCAAAACAATCCGGGCGCAACCGCGCCGTATTGGTGTAAGAGAAGCACGGCCGTCCGGCTGCGCCCCCGAGGGGAGCTTTGGCTCGTCAATTGCATCGGGCTATTCGGGGAGAAAAATCCAACCGGGCTGCACGACCGCGGCAAAATGCCACGCCTGGGAAAAGGCGTCATCATACCAGCAAGCGAAAGGAGAAGGTTCAGATGGGAGAATGGCTGGAGGGACAGGACCAGAAGAAGAAGGCGACCGTGGACAAGGGCGGCAAATATCTGACGTTCACGCTGGCCGACGAAGAGTACGGCATCGTAATCCTGAAAGTGAAGGAAATCATAGGAATGATGCCCATCACCCCCGTGCCGCAGACGCCCGAGTTCGTCAAGGGCGTGATCAATCTCAGGGGAAAGGTCATTCCCGTGGTAGACCTGCGTCTGAAGTTCGGAATGGACCATGCGGGCTATAGCGAGCGCACGTGCATCATCGTCGTGGAAATCGTGGGCGAGGTGGGCTCGATCATGATGGGCACTGTCGTGGATTCCGTTTCCGAGGTAATCCATCTCAAGAATGAAGACATCGAGGAAACGCCGACTTTCGGCACGCGCCTGAACACGAGCTACATCCGCGGCATGGCCAAGATGGACGGCAGGGTCAAAATTCTTCTGGATATCGACAAGGTGCTCACCTCTCAGGAACTTTCGCTGCTGGACAAGGCCGTCTAGGCCGATCGCAGCTTGCCCGCCCGCCGCAGTCTCCGTTTCGCGCGGCATCCCCCCTTTCCCGTTGCATCCGGAGGGGAAAAAACTTCCGAAGGAAAAACATCAGGCCCCCGGTCCGAACCACTGACCGGGGGCCTGATGTTTCATGTTCAAAAGCCTTCGACCCGTCTTTCAGAATCCGAACTCCGCAAGCAGCGAGTCCACGTCATCCTGCGAGTGCAGAGCCTCATCCCTTTGTTCGTGGGCGGGGCCATAGAGTTCCTTTTCTTCCTGGCTCTTCCGGGCGGCATCCACTTTCGCGCCGAAGGTGCGGATCACGTTGACCAGCTTCTGTTCCAGGTCGCTGAGAAGTTGCATGATCTTCATGACAATCTGCCCCGTCAGGTCCTGGTAGTCCTGGGCGGCGGTGACCACGATAAGGTCGTCGTGGGTCTTCTGGCAGGAAGCCCGCAAATCCTTGAGCCGCGCCTGCAGATCTTCGATGCGTTTGAAGGCGGGTTCACCGATGGCCGTGAGCTTTGAAGCGGATTCCATCAGGTGGTCCAGGCTGCTTTGTTCCAGTTCGTTGCGCTTCTGCATGGTCTCCACGGCATCCAGCGTGGTGTTTGCCGATGTCTCGGTAAGCTTCAGGATATGCTCCAGGCGGTTTCCGGAATCCGGTATCCGCTCCTCGACCATCTCCTTGAGCGACGGGTCCATGGTGGACATGAAACCCTTGAGAGAGTTGTGAAGCTCCCTGGCGAGTCCGCCTATTTCGTTGTAGAGGCCGACCCGCTGCTGTTCGGCCAGCTTCAGCAGGATTTCCTGCGCGCGGGGGATGTCGCTCTCGGAAAGGGCGAGCATGAAATCCTTGATCGTAACGAGGATCTTCTCCGTTCGATCGTCGGTCCGGTTGATCTTCGGTGCAAAGGCCGAACCCGGATCGCCGGCGGAGAGGAGCGTGTGGATTTTCTCCGCCATTTCCGAAGACGCGGTGAAACTGAGGGTGAACGTCCCAAGGCCGTTGCCCGGTGGAGCGGGTTCGACTGCCAGCCTTCCGCCAAACTGGCCGGCAATGCGCTGCAACTGCTCGAAATCCCGATTCAGAGCCGCGCCTCCCTCTTCCTCGGCGGGTGGCGCCTCCGCAGCTTCGAACGCGCCGGGAACGCTTCCCGAGGGGATTTCGTCTTCCGTGAGCGCCCCCGCCAGTTCGGGCGGAGACTCGATTCCGAGCAGTTCGAGGGCCTCGTTCACCTGCACGGAGGCCGCCCCATCGCCTTCCGCCGCCACATTCATCGCATCGATCAGGGTGTTGACCGCAAAACCGAACACGGTCACGGCCTCGGCGTTTCCGGCCGGTCCGACCTCCCGCGCCATGTACCGTTCCAGTTCCAGCCCCGCCTTTTCCAGGCGATCGTAGCCGAGCATCGCGGCGGTTGAGTGAAAGGATTTCAACGCCTGCTGGGAACTCTTCAGTCCATCAGAGAGATTGCCCCCGTTTTCGGAAACGTTTATTTCCGCTTCATGGAGCAACTGGACCAATTCGTTCCAGTCTTCTTTTTCCAGGGATGCCATCATTTCGAGTTATCCTCATAAAGGCTTACTACGCCTTTGACATCAATAATCAGAGCTACTTTGCCGTCACCGAGAATCGCCCCCCCGGAAATGCCCACCAACTGGCGCAGCGATCCCCCGAGGCTCTTGATGACGACTTCCTGCCTTCCGACGATTTCATCGGCCAGCAGGCAATACGAATGCTTGCCTTCGCTCACGACCAGAAGCAGCGCCTCCCAGGGATTGTGGAAGCGGGGTTCGACCTGGAGGATTTTGTGCAGTCGCACGAGGGGCATCAGAGAATTGCGCACCTTGATCATTTCCCCCCTGCCCTGCACGGTCAGGTAAGTCTCCCTTGCAGGCCGCAGCGATTCCTTCATCGCGATGGTCGGAACCACGTAGCGTTCATCTCCGACACGGACGATCATTCCGTCGATGATGGCCATGGTGAGGGGGAGCTTGAGCTGAATCTGCGTGCCCTTTCCCGCGGCGCTGTTGATCTCCATCTTCCCCCTGAGGTTCTCCACGCTCTTTTTGACCACGTCCATTCCGACGCCGCGGCCGGAGACTTCCGTAACCGTATCCTTCGTGGAAAACCCGGGGTGCAGGATCAACTCGTAGATCGCCTTTTCGTCGAGCACGTCGTCGGCAGCAATGATGCCGCGCTCGATCCCCTTGGCGCGGATCTTCTGAGCATCCAGCCCCCGCCCGTCATCGTGTATGTCGATCACGATGTTGCCGCCCTTCTGCTCGGCGGCGATGAGGATGGTTCCCGAAGGGTGCTTTCCCGCCTTCTTCCGCTCCTCGGGCGTCTCCAGACCATGGTCGACGGAATTCCGGATCATGTGCACGAGAGGTTCGTAAATTTCCTCGACCATGTTACGGTCGATTTCCGTTTCCTCGCCTTTCATCTCGAGGGAAACTTCCTTGCCGGATTTCTTGGCGAGGTCCCGGACCAAGCGGATCATCTTCTGGAACGTGCTTTTGATGGGCACCATGCGCATGGACATGCTGATGCGCTGGAGTTCTGCGGTGATCCGGGTAAGCTGGACGCTGTCCTTCTGGAGTTTCTGGTCCTTGATGCGAAGCACATCCGGGTTCTGGAGCACCATGGACTGGGCGATGACCAGTTCGCCGACCATGTCCACGAGGTTGTCGAGCTTCAGGGTGTCGATGCGGACGGAC
>JAJFUA010000211.1 GCA_021372635.1 Desulfobacteraceae bacterium
CAGAAAGTCCGTCCTCATGCCCCCCAAGTTCGGCATCCATCCCCACAAGGTGAAAGGTTCCCACTGCAATGCCATGCCGGCTTACGTGCCCAAGCTCGAAGCCCTGGGAATCAAGTGGGTTTCCGGGTTTCCCGGCAATCCCGAAAAGCGGCTCCCCTACATCATGGGAACCCTCATCATCAACGACGACGAAACCGGCGTCCCCCTGGCCATCATGGAGGCGTCCTGGATCACCGCCATGAGAACGGCAGGGGTGGCTGGCCTGGCCGCCCAGTGCTGCGCGAGACCGGACGCGGGGACGATGGGCATCGTCGGCGCCGGCGTGCAGGGCAGGTTCTGCATGAGGGCAATCCTGGAACTGCTTCCCGACCTGGAGGAAATACGCATCTACGACATAAACCCCGGGGCGGTCAAAAGCTTTGTCGAGGAGATGAGCAAAGAGACGAAGGCACGGGTCGTTCCGGCGGAGGATGCCGAGAGCGCCCTTCAGCCGGCCGACATCATGGTTACGGCAACGAGCTTCGTGGAAAAGCCGTTCGTCATGCCGGAATGGCTGCGGGAGGGGGATGTCGGTATCCTCATCCATCACCGCGGCTGGAAGAACGAAGCCTTCTTCTCGGCCGACAAGCTCGTCGTGGACGACTGGCCGCAGACGAAGGCCTACGGCATGGAGGACGACGGCTTCTACGGGGACCTTCCGCAGTATCATGCGGAACTTGGGGAAATACTCGCGGGGATAAAGCCGGGGCGTGAGGACGACCGGGAAAAGATCATCGCCATCACGTGCGGCTTGGCCATCGAGGACATGGCCATGGGGAAGATGATCTACGAAATGGCCATGGACAGGGGAGTCGGGGCCTGCATCGACTTTTACTAGCCGAAAGACGGAACGTCGTCCGCCGATGCTCGGCGAAAGGGGGTGCCGCGAAAAAATATCGTGGATCGAGAGGAATCATTGAAAAAAGGTGCGAATAGAACAGGCAGGGAAGCGGATCTTCGAGTAAACTGCAGAAGGTGTGGGCTTTCCGCCCGGTGTTCTCCCCGATGGGAGCCGTTCCATCCGCCGGCTGCGTTCAGGGAGAGAATTTGCACACGGCAATCGGACAGCATCTGAGATCTTGTCGAGCCCAATGAAGTGAGGAGACTGGAAATGAGAATCAGATCGACGCGAAGACAAATACATGTCCTGATCGTTTTCTCTCTGGTGCTTTTGCTGTGCCATTCGGTCTCGCAGGCACAGACGATTTCCTCGTATTCGGTAAACGACAAAGTAATGATGGACCCGCTCTGCGAACAGATACAGGAAGATATCGGCATCAACGTCTCCAACCTCTCCATGGGGGGCGGTGTGATGTGGACCCGGATGACTTCCGAAGCCCCGAACATTCAGGCCGACATGTCCATCGGCGTGAACCTCGAACAGGCCATGGAACTCAAGAAATCCGGGCTCATCCAGCCGTACAAATCGAAGGAATGGGAGAAGGCCCGCCCGGAATTCAAGGACAAGGACGGGTACTACTACGCGGATTCCCTGTGGACCGCGATGCCCATCGTCAACACCGACATTCTGAAGAAAAAGGGGCTTTCCGTACCCACCAGCTGGGAGGATCTGACGGATCCCAAGTGGAAGGGGGAAATCGTGATGCCCGACCCCATGACGTCGTCCTCCGCCTATCTCGTGGTCCTGGGGTTCGTGAAGCTCATGGGCGAGGACAAGGCCTTCGAGTTCATGGAGAAGCTTGACAAAAACGTCGCCCAGTACGCCAAATCCGGCGGCGCTCCCGCGCTTCTCGTCGCCCGGGGGGAAGCGGCCTACGGAATAACGGATTCCACCAGCGCCTACGCCAGGATCAACGAAGGCTTTCCCATCGCTCTCGCGGTCCCGAAAGAGGGCGTTCCTTACCTGCTCACCACCAACGTCATCTTTGCAAGCACCAAGGACCCGGAGAGGCTGGCAGCCTGCAAGAAGGTGATCGACCATCTCGGTACTCTGAAAATCCAGAACATGATCGGCAAGTATCGGCCCATAGTCGCCAACCCCGAAGCGGTAGGCCTGGAGAAGACCTTTGGAAAAATAACCCTTCTGAAGGACTTCCCCCCGGAGTGGATCGTCGAGAACAAGACGCGGCTCCAGAAGAAATGGCAGGAGAAATTCGGGAGGAAGTAACCCGGCGCCCTGCGCAAAGACGGGCTGGCAAGCGTCGTGGCGCATTCCCGGAGGACTTCCTCGTCTTCCGGCGAGGGGCGGGGCACCGCCTGATACCGTCGATTGACGGCTGCAACTCCCCCCTTCGAGAGGGAATAAAGGGGTGGTGAAGAGGTCCCATGGCTGGGGCGTGTTCCTGAGCGCCTGGAACTTCAATATATACGCACCCATGCGCCCCCCACGATGCGGGATCGGGATTCCTCGGAAGGCGAATGGAAACGGTCGCCGGAGAGCATCGTCCCGTTGCCCGGCGCGACGGTGTTGCCGCCGCCCTTTCCCCGGCGTGGCCGGGAAGTTCCGAGGCGGCACGGAATTCCGGGAGAGGGGGAAGTGCCCTTCGGACGGGCGCGGCCGGCGGCCGGCCCCGTCGGCAAGGCCCGCGGCCGGGGGGCTGCCCCCGGAATCTCCCGGAATGCCGCCGAACAAGGTTTACGGCCCGTTCCCGGGAAGGGGCGGGAGGATTCTTCGCTCCCATATTTCAACACCCTGCAAGAGGATTTCGCCTATGAACACAGAACAGTGCGTCAACGGCACCGGAACTCCCGGCTTCACAGGTGTTGCTCCGGGGCAGGGCGGCGCCGGCTACTTTTCCGGACTCAGGGGCCGGCTGGTCGATCTCGCCAAGGAACCCATGGTGGCGATCACCACAGCCGTCATCGTTTGCGGCCTCTTTCTTTTCATCGTGTACCCCATCGCCATGGTGCTCATCAAGAGCGTCTTTCCCAACGGGGTTTTCACGCTGTCCGATTACGCGGAGTTCTTCAGAAAGGATTTCCACCTGCGCTGCCTGTACAACAGCCTGCTGCTCGCTTGCATCACCACGCCGATCACGACGTTTCTTTCCTTCGTGTTCGCGTATATGACAAGAAGAGGGCCGAAGGCTCTGCGCGGGTTCTTCCGCATCAACGCGATTCTGCCCTTTGTGACCCCGCCCTTCGTGTTCGCGCTCGCCCTGATCATCATCGGCGGCCGGAACGGGCTGATTTCCAAGTTCTTCGGCATCGAAATGAGCCTGTTCGGATGGTCGGGGGTCATCATCGCCCAGGTGCTGCATTTCATCCCGCTCGCCTTCATCATGATCGATACGGTGATGGCGTCACTCAACCCGAACATGGACGAAGCGGCGGCGAGCCTTGGGGCCAGCCAGTTGATTACGCTCGGGACGGTCACGGTTCCCCTGTGTCTTCCCGGCATATTCAAAGCCGCCCTGATGATCTTCATCCTTTCCCTCGCCGATTTCGGCAATCCTTCGCTCATCGGCGGAGGCACGCCGTTCCTGGCGACCGAGAGCTACCTCCTGGTCATAGGCCAGAACGACCTCGGCATGGCCAGCGTATATTCCGTCATGCTGCTGATTCCCAGCCTGGTTCTCTACTATTTCCACAGGTACGGGGTGCACGAGGACAAATTCAAGACCATCGGCGGGGCGCCGACGGCCCGTGAGGAGCATTCGGTGCATCCGGTCATCCAGATCCCCATGCTGATCATCTGCCTGGCCACGTCCTTCGCGATTCTCGCGATCTTCGCGGTCATCATCGGCGGGGCTTTCACCAGGATCATCGGTATAAACAATGCGTTCACCATGGCGCACTTCAGCGTGTCGAGCAGCATATTCGCGCTGAAGAACAGCGTTCTGACGTCCTTTTACTCTTCCATAATCGGCACCATCGCGGGGACCGCCCTGGCCTACATTCTCGTCAGGAAAAGC
>JAJFUA010000228.1 GCA_021372635.1 Desulfobacteraceae bacterium
CAATTCGTCCTCGCTCCCGGAGACGACGATCGATTCCTCGTCCAGTCCGATGGATGCGTGTTCCCAGACCGACTTGACGATGCAGGGGAACTCGACCCGGGGTCTCCTGGCGGCTGAAGGATCGTTGGGAAAAAACCAGGAAGGAGTGGGAAGTCGCGAAGCGTTGAGAAACTTCTTGGCGACCAGTTTGTTGGAGGTAAGAAAGACGGCTTCCGTCCGGGCCCCGGAATAGGGAATCTCCAGGTGGTCCAGGATGGCCGGAGCGGTATGTATCAGTCTGCCCGTGCCCTCGACGGCTTCGACGAGGTTGAAGACGAAGGAAGGCCGCAGCCGCTCGATGTCCCGCGCGGTACGTCGAAAATCCAGGTGGAACGGAAGGCGGACGACCTCGTCCCCTCTTTCCTCCAGGAATCCTGCGACGGCATTCACCTGGACGAGATTATCCTCTTCGTCCTTTCCGGACGATTCGCCGGGATCGTTGTGCAGAACGACTACTCTCATCCGCTGCAAACAGCCTGCGCCAAAGGCGCCCATCTACGTATCGTCGTATGCCGAGCGGGGCGGCCGCAAAGGTGGCCGCCCCGACCGATTCCCGTTTTCAGCGACGGCCCGCGAAGCCGTCGCACCGTATCGCCGCCGACCGCATGATCTCGGCGATCAGGTCCTTATAACTCACTCCGGCAAATCTCGAAAGGATCGGGAGGTCCGAATGCTTCGGATTCAGCCCGGCCAGAGGATTGACTTCGATGAAATTCGGTCTGCCGGAGGCGTCGCACCTCAGATCGATCCTGCCGCCGTCGCGGCAGCCAAGGCCCCGCCAGGCATCCAGGGCGACCCGCTCGGCGTCCTTCGCCGTATCGTCGGATGCCGGCCGATACTCGACGAGTTCCTCGTACCTTTCCTTGTTCGTATACGAATAGACGTCGGGTTCCGCCCTGGTCTTCAGCAGCACCTCCATGGAACCCACCACGCGGGCCTCGCCCCCGGTACCGACAATACCGACGGTAAACTCCCGGCCCGGCAGGAAGGTCTCCACCAGCACGGCCTGGCGGTATTCCCCCAGGAGCCTGCGGCAGACGGCCTGCAGTTCTTCCGGGGTGGAAATTTTGGAAGAAGCGGTGATCCCCTTTCCGGTGCCCTCCGCAACCGGTTTCGCGAACAAGGGATAGGGCAGCCGAACCCCGGACACATCCCTCTCCGATTCCACTACGGCGAATTCGGCCGTCGGGATGCCGAGATCCCGTATCACGCGCTTGGTCAGCCCCTTGTGCAGCGTAAGAGCGAGAATCAGGGGGTCCGAAAAGGTGTAGCAGATGCCATAGGCATCCAGCAGGGCCGGCACCTGGGCTTCACGCCCATATCCGGCCAGGCCCTCCGCGATATTGAAAACCATGTCCCACCGGTCGCCGGCGGCGAGCCTCGAAACGAGGTTTCTCAAGTGGCCGATCCGGTCCGTCTCGAACCCCAGCGACTCCAGCGTATCCTGGATCGCGTCTATGGTCTCGGGCTTGTCGAACTCGGCCGTCTCTTCTTTGCCGTAACCTTCGGCAAGATAGTCCTCCCGAAGGTCGTAGGTAATGCCGACTTTCATTGCAGGTCATTCCATTCGAATTCAAAGCCGGGCATCTCATTACCTGCCCGGCAACGGTACACTTCCAAGCTGCGGCGGGACGGACCCGACGAGCGGGGCCGCCCCGGATTCCATCATCTTTCAGGAATGCTCATCTCTTTCCTTCTCAGGATTTACCTGCCGGATCGGGATACCTGTAGATGCCTCCCTGGTAGTTGCGAAGCAGCAGGTCGTCCCCGTCCCTTCCCACCACGTACTCGGGCAGCAGGGGAATTTTCCCTCCGCCTCCAGGAGCGTCGATCACGTAGTTCGGCACCGCATAGCCTGTCGTATGCCCTCTCAGCCCCTGGATGATCCCGATGCCCTTCTCGACGGAAGTGCGGAAATGAGACGATCCGGGAATTGGATCGCACTGGTACAGGTAGTACGGCTTGACGCGTATCTTCAAGAGACCGTGGACGAGCCGCTTCATGGTTTCGACCCGGTCGTTTATACCAGAAAGGAGCACCGTCTGGCTGCCGAGCGGGATTCCCGCGTCGGCCAGGTTCGCGCAGGCCTGGGCCACCTCCGGCGTCAATTCGTCCGGGTGGGTGAAATGGATGCTCATCCAGAGCGGGTGATAGCGTTTGAGCATCCGGGTGAGCCCGTGATTGATCCGTTGCGGGAGCACGACGGGCGCCTTGGTGCCGATGCGAATGAACTCCACGTGAGGGATGCGCCGCAGGCGGGAGAGCAGCCATTCCAGCCGATCGTTGGACAAGGTGAGCGGATCGCCGCCGGATAGCAGCACGTCCCGGATTGCGGGCGTGTTTTCGATATATTCGATGCCGCGCTCCCACTGACGAACGTCGAAGCGCCTCGTGCTCCGGTCGCCCACCATGCGGGAACGCGTACAGTATCGGCAGTATGTGGAACAATAGTCGGTAACGAGAAACAGAACGCGATCGGGATAGCGGTGGACTATGCCGGGAACCGGGCTGTCCCGGTCTTCATCCAGCGGATCGTCCGCTTCCGCTTCGCACCGGTTGTACTCGGCACACACCGGAACGACCGCCCTGCGTATGGGCTGCAAAGGATCGTCCGGATCCAGGAGGCTGGCGTAATATGGAGTGATCGCCAGGGGAAGATTTCCCGAATGGCGTTGGATGGCGTTGACTTCATCCTCCGAGAGCCTGACCATGCGGGCCAGTACGGAGGCGTTCTGGATGCGGTTGCGCAGCTGCCAGTGCCAGTCGCACCAATCGGCATCGCTCGCACCCGGGAAAAAGCGGTCGCGAAAGGACTTCGACCGATCGCTCACAACCATACGGTGGCGGCTTTCGATACTTCTCGGAAAAACGTTTCGCTGCGGAGGGGAAGAATTTGCGGGAACTTCAGAGGGGGATCGCAGGATGCGATCGTATTCGGCTAACCTGGGCACGGTGGAACATTTACCAGGAGGTTCCTTCTCTTCACTTGGAGGTTCGGATTCTTCGTTCGGAAGATCACTCTGACTGTCTACCCTAAGCGTATCCTTCATCAAAAATACTCCCTGTCAGAACTGCATTTCCTTCACACTGCCCGCCAGGGGCGGCAGGGAAGCCGCCGAACGGCCGCCTCCCCCTCCGCATCTCATGGCTGTGGACGACCACGCGCCGGCTCCCGCCGCTCGCGCATGGTCCGGGTCCATCCCGACTGCACAATGCCCGTTGAACGCCTCCCGAAGCTATTCCTGGATCTCTTCGAAAGACTTCACTTCGATTGTGTCACCCTTTTCGCTTTCGGTGATTATGCCTGTTGCTTCCACCATCTTGCCGATCATCTTCGACAGATCCTGCCCCTTCACCAGGTAGTCTCCATCTTCGGCTTCGATGACGATACCCCTGTCCGTTTTCGTCACCGTCCCGGCAATGGTTTCTTCTTCGGCTGCCGCGGCCGCCGCAAGCGCCGGCCCAGGCTGGATCGATACCACGAACGAAGCCAACAGCACGAAGAACAGCAAGCCGATTGCAGTTTTCTTCCCTTTCATTTCGATTACTCCCCTATAAAATGAAAACTCTTCCTATGTAATATTCCAATAATTCCCGTCTGAATGAAATAAACGCCGATTTGCCTGAACACCTTTCCTCCGCCGTGAAGCCTTCCCTGCACGCCTTGTCGTCCCGTTCCGGACCTTCCCCTCGGAATCGGACGCACCAGAGCGCCTGCACGCCCCGTCCGGCGCATCCCCTGCCGATCGCCCATCAACCGGCATGGCACCTTGGATTTCGGCGAATGTTGATAGCAAAATCACATCACAATGTACACTAATAATTCTCATCTGCCCGATGTCATACCGGAAAACATCCCGGAAGAAAACCCCGGGCTCTCCAAACCCCTTTCCTCGCTCCAGGCGTGAAACATAAGAACCTCCGGTCACGATGCAACCCGGCGGGCCCCCCGCTTCAAACGGCCGCTACGGCATGGCCCGCGGAATCCAGAGGGTCAGAGCGGGCCAGAAGGTGATCAACATCAGATCGACCAGGAGGATCAGCAGGAACGGGAGAATCTTTCGCACCCCCTCTTCCAGGGGCGCCCCGGCTATACCGCAGGACACAATGAGGCATATGCCCAGGGGCGGAGTCAGCATGCCGATGGAAAGGTTGATCACGACGATGGCCCCCAGTTGGATCAGGTCGATGCCCAGTTTCGGAAGGAGCGAAGCCAGTACGGGAACCAGAAGGATCAGGGCGGCCGTCGTTTCCACGAACGTTCCCGCAATGAGCAGCAGGACGTTCAGGAGCACCAGGAGCACCACCGGATTGTCGCTGATGCTGAGCATCAGGGACGCTATGGAAGCCGGGATGTCCTCGATGACCATGAGCCAGCTGAAAACGGAGGCGGTCGCGATGATGAAGAGCACGACGCTGGAGATCAGCATGGAGCGCACGAGCAGCTGCGGCAGTTCCTTTACGTTCAGTTCTCCGTGTACGAAGAAGCCGACGAACAGCGCGTACATTGCGGCCGCCGCCGCGGATTCCGTCGCGGTGAATATCCCCCCGAGAATTCCGCCGAGGATGAGAACCGGCGCCCCCACGGCCCATTTCGCATCCCACAGGGCGGCCAGCAGGCGTTTCATGGAGAACGGCTCCATTCTTCCGTACCCGCGCGTGACGGCAATCACGGTCGAAACCAGGATCAGGCTGGAGCCGATCAACAGGCCGGGCAGAATACCGGATGCGAACAGCTTCCCCACAGAGGCCCCTGTCAGGGAACCGAAGATGATCATGGGAATGCTTGGCGGAATCACCACGCCCAGCGAGCCGCCCGAAGCCTGTATGGCGCTCGCGAACCCGCGGTCGTAGCCTCTGCGTACCATTTCCGGTATCAGTATTGCCCCCACAGCGGCGGTATCCGCCGCCGACGATCCCGAAATGCCGGCAAAAAACATGGCCGAAACGACAGCCACGGCCGCAAGCCCTCCGGGCAGCCATCCGACCATCGCTTCCGCCAGCTGCACCACCCGCCGGGAAATTCCCCCCGATTCCATCAGCGAACCCGCCAGCATGAACAGCGGGACCGCCATGAGAGGAAAAGAATCCACGCCTGCATACAGGCGCTGGATGACCATCATGAGAGACAACTCGCCCCGAGCGAGAAAACCCGCGACCGTCGCGATTCCTATGGCGAGGGCAATGGGCGTGTTGATGAGAAAGAGCGCGAAGAGCGAAAAGAACAATATCTCCTGAGTCATGGTTCACTCTCCGGAATCATGCAGAAGCCGGAGCAGGTGACTGAGCCCGTGCAGAAGGAACAAGGCCCCGCTGACCGGTAGCACGGCATAGGGTATTGCAAGGGGCAGCCCCAGCGCCGCCGTTTTCTGGATGGTCGCGAACTGGGCGAAGGAAATCCCGTAGCGCACCATTATGGCGAAAAACGCCATTCCCAGTACGAGCACGACCAGCCTGAGGAAAAATCTGAGACGCTCCGGCAGGAACTTGACGAAGAAGTCGAGCCCCAGGTGGCCGTTCCTCTTGTAAACGGCGCTGGCGCCGAGGAATGTGATCCACACCAGGCAGATGCGCCCGATCTCCTCCGACCAGAACAGGGAATGGTTAAGGAAATATCGGCTGAACACCTGGACGGAGATGAGCACGGACATGCCCAGCGCGAGGAAAGCGAGAAAGGCCTCGATCCCCCGGTTCACACGATCGCTCAGAGCATCCAGTACGGACAGTGCGTTCCCGATCCCGCCCCTCATTTTCGGACTGCCTGGATGAATTCCTGGAGCATCGGCTGTATGGCCTTGTCCTGGAAAACTTCCATATCCCGCATTTGCTGTACTTTATTCTGAAAGGAGTTCAGATCGGGATGCTCATTGACATCCATACCGGCCTGCTTCAATTGATTCAGGAAATGCACCTCATTATCCCGATTCCAGGCCCGCTGGTAACGGGCGGCCTCGACCATGCACTGGCGGATAAGCTCCGCGTCGGCCGGCGGCAGCCCCTGGAACCAGGTGAGGCACGCCACATCAATGTGCGCGGAATATACGTGCGAAGTAAGGGTCAGATATTTCTGCACCTCGTAGAGCCTATTGGTCCAGATCACCGACAGGGGGTTTTCCTGGGCATCAATGGTTCCCTGCTGCAGTTCCGTGTATACGGGCCACGGCATGGGCGTGGGATTCGCGCCGAGCACGCGCCAGAGTTCCTTGTGCA
Source organism: Desulfobacteraceae bacterium (assembly GCA_021372635.1). Classification (GTDB taxonomy): domain Bacteria; phylum Desulfobacterota; class Syntrophobacteria; order Syntrophobacterales; family Syntrophobacteraceae; genus JAJFUA01. The sequence continues at coordinate 6,250 of JAJFUA010000228.1, forward strand.
GCACGGACTCCATCACCCGAATCTTCAGCCCCGTAACATCCTCCACGGTGTGGACCGGGTGTTTGCCGTTGGTCAGATTGCGAAATCCATTTTCCGAAAAAGCCAGTCCCTTGAAGCCGGCCCTCTCCAGCGCGGAAAGAAGCTTCTTTCCGGGATCCCCGTCGAGAACGGCGTCAACCTTCTTGAAATCTTCAAACAGAAAAGGGTATCCGATCACACGGGCCTCGGGAACGATCACATCGAACGGGCCGTCGGTAATGATCCCCATCTGTACGGTATTCATCCGGATTTGCTGCAGAATTTCGGATTCCGTGCCCAAAGAGGCACTATGATAGATTTTGACCTCGTAGTCCGAACGGGTTTCGAGCAGTTCCTTGAATTTCTCCGCGCATACGTTCTGGGCAGAACCAGGTATCGTGACCACACCCAGCTTGATGACGCTTTTTGCCCACGAATCATTCACCAGGAAAACGCTCAAAAGAATCAACGTAGCGATCGCTGTTCTTCTTGCCATGACCTTCCCCTTTTCATCACGCCCGGAGAGTCGAACCGTCAGCGCCTTCCGGTCGCCGCAGCAGATCCCGAAGCATGGCTCCATGTGGTCTCCCCGAAATTACACCGCTCCGCTGCCCGGAGCTTCCGCTTGCGCTCAAGATCGAGCCTGATAAATGGAACGTTGCAGACTCGGCGGGATTCTACTTGACCGTCCCCCTCCATTCAACATTTTTCGAGAAAAAATAAACTGCATCGGCAGGACGGGAATGAGTGTTCCCCATCTGAGCGGAGGCCAGCGTATTTCCGGCTGTAACTCTCCCGGCCGACCAGGCACATTCATCGGACGGTTCTATAATGACAGCTTCTTCCATTCCTATTTTCAATTTGATTCATGAGTTATTATGTGGCTTAGAAACCGTTGGGAGCTTTTCCTGTTATGATATATGCGGCTAACGGAGCGGACTGGCTCCATCAGGTTTTTTCTTTTCCGGCAGGAATCGGGCAGACGGTTTTATTCAATGCCCCCCCGGGCAAGTAATGCGGCCGATTCGAGGAGCTATGAAAAAGGCGTTTGCGGGATATGAAGACAAGCTGAATCCCGACCGGCGGGAGCGCGTCGAAAATGCGGATTCCGCGACAGTCATATCGAACGAATGCACCGGATGCGGTCTTTGTTCGAAGGAATGCCGGTTCCTGGAAATCCACGGCGGTCCCGGGGCCATCGCCGCCGGCTACGATCCAACGGACCCCCTGCGGCAGGACATCGCCTTCGAATGCAGCCTCTGCGGACTCTGCACGTCGGTCTGCCCCTCCGGCCTCGACCCGGAAGGGATGTTTCTGGAAATGCGCAGACAGGCCGTCCGTCTTGGCAGGGCGGACTACCCGGAGCACGCCGCGATCCTGGCCTACGAGAAGCGCGGGACGTCCCCTCGCTACACCTGGTACGGCCTTCCCAACCACTGCGATACGGTGCTCTTTCCCGGCTGTTCCCTTCCCGGCACCCGCCCGCAGACGGTGAAGCTGCTGTTCGCCCGTCTGCGGGAAGTGATCCCCACCCTGGGAGTGGTTCTGGACTGCTGCATGAAACCTTCGCACGATCTTGGCCGTGAGAAGCAGTTCCAGGCCATGTTCGGCGAGATGAAAACCTACCTGGTCGAAAACGGAATCCGAACCGTTCTGCTGGCCTGCCCCAACTGCTACAAGATCTTCAAGACGTACGGAACGGAATTCGCCGTGAAGACGGTCTATGAAGTCCTTGCGGAGAACAGCGTTTCCGAAGTCTCACACTTCTCCCATACCGTTACGGTCCACGATCCCTGCGCTGTCCGGTTCGACGGGGCCGTCCAGAAAGCCGTGAGGGACCTCGCCCGGAAGTCGGGCCTTACGGTCGAGGAGATGCCGCATCACGGCCGGAAGACCCTTTGCTGCGGCGAGGGAGGTTCCGTCGGATTCCTGTCCCCAGAACTGGCCGGGCGATGGAGTTCCGTCCGAATAGAGGAAGCCGCGGGCAGGGGCGTCGTCGCATACTGCGCCGGATGTGCCGGCCACCTGGGAAAAGTTGTCCCCGTGCACCACGTTTTGGATCTGTTTTTCGAACCGGAAGCAACCCTCGCGGGCAAAGCGCGGATTTCCACTGCCCCGGTCACCTACTGGAACCGCATCCGGCTCAAGAAGTGGTTCAAACAAGGGCTGGAAGTTCGGGCAACCCGCGAGAGGACGTTCCGCTGCGAGGGGCAGACCGGCCCGAAAAGGCTCATCTCCCGCCTGACCGCCCTGGCCGCGGTTTGCTCCCTTCCCGTTCCCTTTCGCAGCCGGCGAAGATGATCCGGCTTCTGCGTCCTCTGCCATACCGAAACAGTCGAAAATAACCAGCACGTAACGAACCTCCACCGGGAGATCGCCTTCAAAGACGGCAAGCCCCCAGGGACGCCCCCGGGCTGTCCCCGGCCCGGGCAATGGGCTGAAATCTCAGCATCATCGTGGTTTACCCCAGCTGCAAGAGTATTTATCTTCTCTGGAATGCTCCGATGAGTTTTTTCCCGTGCTGTAACCGTTTTGTCACAACAGGTTCATCGATTCGTCACCGGTTTGTGGTTTACTCCGGGTCTGCAAATACGGGAGCGGAACATGCCCAAAGAGACCATATTGATCGTTGAAGACGATACGGACATACGGGACCTGCTCGCTTACAATCTTCGGTCGGCCGGATTCGAAGCGCTGACCGCGGCGGACGGGCACAGCGCGTTGAGTTCCGCCAGGCAGCATCACCCGGACCTCGTGATCCTGGATCTCATGATCCCAGGAATCGATGGACTGGAAGTGTGCAGGGAATTGAAAAGAGGCAGGGAAACCAGCACGATGCCCATCATCATGTTGACGGCGCGCGGCGAAGAGCTCGACCGCATCGTCGGGCTGGAACTGGGCGCGGACGACTACGTGGTGAAACCGTTCAGCCCGAGAGAGCTGATCCTCAGGATACGGGCGGTTCTGCGAAGGCTCAATCCGGAAAGGGAAACCAGGGCTGCATGGAGCGTGGACGGACTCCGCCTGGACTTCGAAGCTCACCGGGTAACGGTTGACGAGGAAGAAATCGCCCTCACCGCCACAGAATTCAAACTTCTCTCGGATCTCGTCCGCAACCGCGGAAAGGTCCGCACTCGCGATCAACTGCTGGACAGCGTCTGGGGCTACCGCTTCGAGGGTTACGCAAGGACCGTCGATACGCATGTCCGACGCCTGCGCCAGAAACTCGGAGACTACTCCAACTGCGTCGAAACGATTCGGGGCGTGGGCTATCGTTTCAAAGGATAAATCATGCAGGACAGCGTAACGTTCAGGTTCCGGCTGACGCTCTCCTTCTGGCTGCTTCTCCTTTTCGCGGCGATCCTCCCCTCCTGGTACCTCTGCCATCGTCTCTACGCGGAGATCCGGGCGGAAGCAAAAGAAAACGCCGTCCTTCAATTGCGCTTCGTCCTGGCTCTCATGGACCGCCGGCCCGAAGCCGTTCAGGATCTCGAACACTTGCAGAACTGGCTGGCCGAAACCGGCGGCCGGTTCAACGCCCGCCTTACGTATATCGGCCGAAATGGCGATGTGCTCTGCGATTCCCATGTCCCTTCGGCGGCCATCCCCAACCTGGACAGTTTCTCCGGACGGCCCGAGTTTACGCAGGCCATGGAGCACGGGACGGGAACCGATATACGGAAAGGCCGCTTCGACGTTCGCCTGCAGGTTTTCGCGGCGCAACCCATTCCAGGAGGCGGTGCGGCTCCCCCCGCAGTCCTTCGCGTTGCCGTCCCTGCCCCGCATGCACTGGAACTGCTGAACGGGCTGTATGCGAATTATCTCTACCTGCTCGCGGCCGCGCTCATCGTCACTTTTTTCCTCGCCCGCTTTCTTTCGAACCTCATCCGCCGCTCCGCCGAAGCCGTTTCCCGAATCACCCGGGCCGTCGTCGAGGACGACTATGCGCAGCGGGTTCGTTTTCATCCCGCACACGAGTTCTATCCGCTGGGGACTTCGGTCGATGAGATGACCAGGCACATAGCAGGGACCGTTCAATGGATCACGGAAGAGAAACACAAGCTCGAAGCCGTCCTGAACGGCATGCAGGAAGGAGTCATGGTCCTGGACGCGGCCTGCCGCATTCAGATCGTCAACAGGGCACTTTCCGGGGTGATCCCCGACGCGGCCTTCAGCCTCGGCCGGCGTCCCCTGGAGGTGCTGGTCAACCTCGAGCTGCACGATGCCTGCCTCCAGGTGCTGTCAGCCGGCGGCGAAGCCCCGGCCACACCGCATTTTCTCCAGATCGAAATCGGCAGGGACCGTGTATTCGACGTGACCATTGCAAGGCTCGACGACGAAGACGGGAATCCCGGGGCCATCGTGGTCTTTCACGACATCAGCAATTTGAAGCGGCTGGAACGGGTCCGCCAGGATTTCGTCGCCAACGTTTCTCACGAACTTCGCACTCCCCTGACCTCCATAAAGGGGTATGCGGAAACCCTGCTCTCCGATCCCAAGCCCGATCTTCAGACCGAACATTCTTTTCTCCAGGTCATTCTGAAAAACACCAACCACATGGTCAAGATGGTGGACGATCTTCTGCAACTCGCCCGCCTCGAAGCCAGGGCGGAACCGCTGAAACCGCAGCCGGTAAATCCCTCCGACGCTCTGGCAGCCGCATGGAAAGCCTGTTTTTCTCTTGCGGAGCCAAAGCGGGTCAGGTTGGAAGACCTTTTGCCGAAGGACGAAATCCGGGTCTCCGCGGATTACGGACAACTCGTCCAGGTGTTCCGGAACCTGCTCGAAAACGGCATTCGCTACAGCCCGCAGGAATCCGTGCTGGAAGTCTCCTGCAAGGTGGAAGGGGGAAAAGTGGTCTTCAGCATTCACGACAACGGTCCGGGAATCGCGAAACAACACCAGCGGAGAGTCTTCGAGCGCTTCTACCGCGTCGAAAAGCACCGTGGAACACTGGCGGGCAGTACCGGCCTGGGGCTCTCCATCTGCAGACACATCGTCGAAAACTACCGCGGCCGGATCTGGGTTCGCAGCCCCGATCCCGGAAGCGGCGGCGGGACCACCTTCCAGTTTTCGCTGCCTGGTTCGGACGCTCCGCAAGATCGTCACGAAAGCGAAGGATCCGGCCATATCGCGTAAAGGAATCCCTGACCATGTTCTTCACGGACCAGCCTCGAAAGAGGGCTGCCGCTGCAACGTCCTGAAGGGTCACCCAATGGAAAAAAGAATTAAAATGATCTCCCGGCAACTGAACTTCTACTATAGCGACTTCCAGGCTCTGCACGATATTTCCATGGAATTCCACCTCAACCGTGTCACCGCCCTCATCGGTCCATCCGGCTGCGGCAAGAGCACCTTTCTACGCTGCCTGAACCGCATGAACGATCTTATTCCGAACGCGCGCGCCACGGGTGAAATCCTGCTCGACGACCAGAACATCTGCGATCCGAAAGTAGACGTCGTGACTTTGCGCCGTCGTGTCGGGATGGTTTTTCAGAAGCCGAATCCGTTCCCGAAGACCATTTTCGAGAACGTTGCCTACGGCCTGAGAGTAAACGGAGTTAAAGACGCGTCTTTCATCGGCGAGCGCGTCGAGCAAAGCCTTCGACAGGCCGCTCTGTGGGATGAAGTCAAGGACCGCCTGCACCGCTCCGCCCTGGGACTTTCCGGCGGCCAGCAGCAGAGGCTTTGCATCGCCAGGGCACTGGCCGTCGAACCGGAGGTGCTTCTCATGGACGAGCCCGCCTCGGCCCTGGACCCCATCGCCACGCAGAAGATCGAGGAACTCATTCACGAGCTGAAAAAAAACTACACCATCGTGATCGTCACGCATAATATGCAGCAGGCGGCACGCGTATCCGATTTCACCGCCTTCTTTTACATGGGAAAACTGATCGAGGTGGATGCCACTGAGAGAATCTTCACACGGCCCGGGTTCCGGCAGACGGAAGATTACATCACGGGACGCTTCGGGTAGGAGTTCACTGCATGGACAGCCGCTTTCAACAAGAAATCGAACAACTCAGGCTGACGCTTCTTCACATGGCCGCACTGGCCGAGAGATCGCTTTCCACTGCGATCCGCTCTTTTTTTGAACGTGATGTGGAGCTGGCCAGGCAGGTGATCGCGGGAGATCACGAGATCAACCTCCTGGAGATAGACATCGACAAGCGTTCGCTGCGCCTCCTGGCGCTCGAACAGCCCATGGCGCGCGACTTGCGCTTTATCGTCGGATGCATGCGGATTTCCATCGATCTGGAACGGGTCGGCGATCAGGCCGTAAACATTGCACAGAGGGCCGTCTTCCTGAGCAAACGTCCACCTCTTCCCCCTCTGCCCGCCATGGAACAACTCGCGGACACTGCCCTCGACATGTTGATGTCGGTCATACAGGCACTGATCCACGAAAGCATCCAGGAAGCCAACGACGTGTGCCATATGGACGACACTGCCGACGAACTCAACGTCACCGTCCTCCGGAACCTGCTGGACTACATGGTGAAGGAGGTGCCCGCCGTCGAGAGGGCCGTGGAAACCATCATCGCCGCCCGATGCCTCGAACGCGCGGCGGACCAGGCCACGAACATCGCGGAAAGTGTGATTTTCATCGTGCGGGGAGTGAACATCAAGCACGGATGCGAGGAGTAGACCCGCCGATGCGCGGGTTCGACCGCGGGATTCAGGCGCGGCGCTGCAGGCGGGCCCTGAAAAATATGGCCAGGAAGTTCATCCCCAGCACCACGGCGACCAGCACGAGCGCGGTCCCGTACTGCAGCGGGCGGGTCAGTTCGATCTGGGTCCCGGACGTGGCCAGCACATAGACGTGGTACGGCAGAGCCATAACCGGGTCGAACGGTGAAGCGGGAAGGTTCCGCGTATAGTATACGGCGGCCGTGAACATGATTGCGGCGGTCTCCCCGGCCGCCCGGCTGATTCCAAGGATGGAACCCGTCAACATGCCGGGGAAAGCTGCTGGAAGGACCACCCGATAGATCGTTTGCCATTTCGTGGCGCCAAGGGCCAGCGAGGCTTCCCGGTACGTAGCGGGCACGGAGCGCAGGGCCTCCTCGGCCGTTCCGATGATTACGGGAAGGACAATTGCCCCGAGCGTCAGCACCCCGGAAAGCAGGCTCACCCCCATACCGCACCACGTCACGAAAAAGGCCAGCCCGAAGAGTCCGAAAACCACCGACGGCACGCCGGCGAGGTTGTTGATGCCGAGCCGGATCAGCCGCATCAGCTTTCCCGGCCGGGCGTATTCATGCAGGTAGATGGCAGAGGCGACTCCCCACGGGAAAGCCACCAGCATCGCACCAAAACTCAGGAGCAGGGTCCCTGCGATGCACGGGAAGATCCCCCCCTTCGTCATGGAGTCCCGGGGCGCCTGCGTCAGGAAATCCCAGCCGACGGCCTTCCATCCGTTGGTGAGAAGAAAAGCGAAGACGATCGCCAGGGCCGCCGCATTGAGGAGCACGGCGATACGAAAAAGGCTGAACATGCCGGCCTGAACCCATCGGCGTGAACGCATCTGCCGTCCACCGAACACTTTTTCGGCGTCTGTGGACGCATGATTCTTCTGAATATCCATGGGCTCACGGTCAAGCAACCTTTCACTGGAAGCATTGGTTCCCGGCATCTGGAGATTCCCTCACCTAAAGCGTGGAAGCGCCGACCTGCTTATGCTTCTGCGCGATGTAGTCGGCGAAGATGTTGAAGCACATCGTGAACACGAACAGCACGATCCCTATGGCGAACAGCGAATGATAATGGGCGCTCCGGAAAGGGGCCTCGGCCATTTCCGCCGCAATGCTCGCGGGCATCGGCCGCACCGGGCCGAACAGCGAGTCGGGAACGATTGCCGCCCCACCCGCCACCATCAGGACCACCATGGTTTCCCCGATCGCCCGGGACATTCCGAGGATGATCGCCGTGCTGATGCCCGGGAGGGACGCGGGAAGGATCACCCTGCGGATGGTCTCCCACTGAGTGGCGCCCAGAGCCAGGGACGCTTCCCTCAGTTCGTGCGGAACGTTGTAAATCGCATCCTCGGAAATGCTGCAGATCGTCGGAACGGACATGAATGCAAGCATGAGCGACGCATTGAACAGGTTCAACCCCGTGGGGATGTCGAACATGTCCTGCAGAAAAGGTGCGACCACCACCATGCCGAAAAAACCGATCACCACGGACGGCAGGGCGGCCAGAAGCTCGGTGATCGGTTTTGCGATTTCCCGGAAGCGTCTCGAAGCTATCTCCGCAAGGTAGATGGCAGCCATCACTCCGAGGGGGATCGATAGGAGAGCGGAGAGGGCCGTCACCGCGACCGACGCAGTGATGAGGGAAAAAGCGCCGAAATCCGGAGGCTGTGAGGTGGGATACCAGTCACTGCCGAACACGAATTTGGAGACGGACACTTTTCCAAATAGAGGCATTCCCTGGGAAAAGAGGAAAATGACGATCAGGGAGAGCACAACCACGGATACCGACACCGCAAAGAAAAAAGTCCACCGTATCCCCTGCTCTCTCCATTGCCGATTCTTCAGCATATTCTCCCCTTGCAACGGAATGATTCATTGTTCTCTCAGGGAGCGGAATTCTTCGTTTCGGATTCCCCGTATCCGGAATACAGCGGAACAAAGCCTGCCTCCCTGACGTATTTCTGTCCCTTGCCCGGGTTCAGCATGAAGTTGACGAAAGACAGTGTGTTGCCTTCAGGCCAGCCCCGGGTAAACATGAACAGCGCCCTGGAAACGGGATAACTCCCGCTGAGCGCGGTCTCCGCATTTCCCTGGATTCCGTTCACCGTCAGGGGCTTTACGCTCTTGTCCACGTAGCCGATCCCGAGATAGCCGATGGCAAACTTGTTTTTGGAAACCGCCTGCAAAACCGCTCCGTTCGAGGCTTGCAGGAGTGCGCCGGCATACACGCGGTCCATTTTCATCACCTTCTCCTCCCACACCTCGTAGGTTCCGGAAGACGTATCTCTCGATATGACGACAATTTGCAGGTTCGGCCCTCCCACGTCTTTCCAGTTCTTGATCTCGCCCATGTAAATGGCCTTGAGCTGGCTGATGCTGAGGTCGCTGACCGGGTTACCCGGGTGCACCACCGGGACGATGCAGTCGTACGCAACCGCAAACGGTACCGGATAGACGCCTTTCTCCATTGCCAGCTTGATTTCCTCCGGTTTCAGGAAACGCGAACTCGTGGCCACGTCCGTCGTCCCGTCGATCAAGGCCTTGATGCCGTTCCCCGACCCGCCTCCCGAAACCGTGATGTTTACGGAGGGAGATTCCTTCATGTAGGCTTCGGTGACCTTTTGCGCGATGGGGAGCACTGTGGTGGAACCGTCAACCTTGATCGTATCCGCAAAAGCCCATCCCGAGCCCGTAAAGGCGCATAAAACGAAAACCGTCACTACCAGCCATGCATGTTTCTTCATCGCATCTCTCCAGCATAGAGTCCGAACACTGTCCCGGGCGCGGTACGACTTGCCGTCCCATCCCGGGAGCTTCCATTATTTCGGTGGCTAAACGTTAAGCAGTGAATGTTACGGTTGCATGACGGAGGCGGGAAATTTGAGTGACGAGCGAAAGGCGGATTTCATACCTCTGAGGCTTTTCGGCGCCGCTGCTGGCCGAAAACCGGGAGCCGCCCTTAAAGAAAGGGCGCGCCCGGCGGAACCAGGGTAATCCTGGGTACTTCCCTCGATGGGTTCTCATCCACGAACAGCCTGCACCCATACGCCTCTTCCAGCGTCTCGCGGGTCAGTACCTCCCGGGGCGTCCCCATACCCGCCCCGGTCCCTCGTTTCATCAACAGGAGGCGGTCTGCATAGAGGGCGGCGAGGTTCAGGTCGTGCGAAACCATGAGGATGGTCGTTCCTTTTTCGCGGCGAAGCCGGTCAAGCAGCTCCATGATCTGGACCTGGTGGGCCGGATCGAGTGAGGCGGTGGGTTCGTCCAGCATGACGATGCGGCTCTCCTGGCAGATGGCCCGGGCAATGAGGACCCTCTGCCTTTCTCCAATGCTCAGCCGTTCGAATTCCCTTCCGGCAAGCGCGGATGCTCCCGTGAAAGACATGGCCCGCTCGGCGATCTGAAAGTCCTCTCTCTTTTCAACTCCCAGCAGGCCCAGGTGAGGATTCCGGCCCATGAGCACCACTTCGGCGGCCGTAAAGGGGATCGCAACCGGCTGCACCTGGGGAACCACGGAAACGGCGCGCGCCAGTGCCTTCCTCGAATACGCCTTCAGCGGGCTGCCGCAGATGAAAATCTCACCGGTCGCAGGCCCACAGACCCCGGACAGGGCCTTCACCAGTGTGGACTTTCCCGAACCATTCGGGCCGATGATGACGAAGAACTCCCCCTCCCGGACGGAAAACCCAACGTCTTCCAGAACCCGGCTCTTTCCGTAAAAAACACAAAGTCTTCGGGTTTCCACCGCAGCTTTCAACGTCTTGACCTCACGAGGAAGAATAGGAACAAGGGCGCGCCGATGATCGCCGTGACGATTCCCACCGGCATTTCTCCGTGTGCGGGAAGCGTCCTGGCGAGCAGGTCGCAGAAAATCAGGTATGCAGCGCCACCAAGAATGCAGGAGGGCATCAGGAGCCGGTTGTCCGGTCCCCACAGCATTCGGCACAGATGCGGTACGACCAGCCCCACGAAACCCAGGAGCCCCGAGTGACACACCGTCGCACTCACCATAAATGAAGTCACCGCCAGGACCACCAGGGAGGTAAGCCGAACGTTCACGCCCATATTGGCGGCCATTTCCTCACCCATGAGCAGTAGATTCATCGAACGGGCAAACGGAAGCAGCAGCATGAAGCAGGGAGGCAGCACGAACGACAGGAGCCAGATCTGATCGATTTCCACCGAGGAGAGATCCCCCATCAGCCAGAAGAGGACATTGCGGAGCCGGGAATCCTGCGTCAGAGAAACCAGGAACATGATGATCGACGAGCAAAAGGCATTGATCATGACCCCCGCAAGGATGAGCGTATCCTGCTTCCCTGCCGACCTCCACGCCGCGACGGTCAACACCAGGAAAAGAGTGGCCATGCTCCCGGCGAAGGCAAGAAACGTGACCCAGGGAAATCCAGCGAACCCGAGAAGCATGCCGAGAATGGCCCCGACGGCGGCTCCTCCGGAAACTCCCAGCACATAAGGCTCCGCTATCGGATTCCGCAGCAGGTTCTGGAAGACGAGCCCGGCCAGGGACAGGGACGCTCCGACCAAACCAGCCACGGCGACCCTGGGCAGGCGGATGCGCCAGACAATACTCGCCACGGTCGGATCGGCATCGCCATGACCGGCGAGCGCCGCAAGAACATCCCCGATGCTTTGAGGGGTCGATCCCGTGCAGATCCCGAGAAGAAGGCCCGCCAGCAGAATGATTGACGGCAGCACTATGGCAGCCTGCATGCGTTTGATAACCGCTCCATTCATATTCCGAACAACTCCGGATGGATGATCCTGGCCAGCAGTTCCAGTCCCTCGATCAGGCGGGGCGTTGGACGATCGAAGAGGTTCGAATCGACGACATGGATCCTGTCCGCTCCTGCAGCCGGCAGGCTCTGCCATTCCCTCCAGTCGTCGGCCGTCTTCTCGAAGACCTCGCACCGGCCCATCGAACTCACGACGATCACTTCCGGCCGCAAGGCAAGCACCTGTTCGCGGCTGAAACGGGGAAATGGAACCGGACCGGCGGCAAGGTTCCTTCCGCCTGCGAGCGTGATGAGTTCATCGACCAGGGTGTGTCCTCCGGCCGAGACGATCGGAGCGACCCCAATCTGGAAAAACACTCCCGGCAGGTTTCCCGCCAGTGCGATGCGCGACTTCACCCGATCCAATCTTTCCCTCATGCCCCGGACCAGTTCGTCAGCCTTCGGTCCGGCATCGAGCAGCCGGCCGATCGTGCCAACCGCCTCCATGACCCCGTCCATATCCTCCGGATGCACGGCAAAAAAGGGGATTCCCAGTTCTTTCATCCTGCCGGTTGCGGGAGGCGGACTTCCGTTCCACGCGGCAAGGCACAGATCCGGCTTCAATGCGGCGATTCTCTCGAGGTCCGGGCTCAGGAACCCGCCCACCCTGGCGATCGACCGGGCTTTCTCCGGATAATCGCAAAGCTCCGTGACTCCAACCAGGCGCTGCCCCTCTCCCAGCGCGAATACGATTTCCGTAACGCCGGGAGCGAGGGACACGATGCGCGCGGGAGGATGCGCGGCAAACGGTTCCGCATGGCAGTGCAAAACCGCCGTGCCGTTTCCCGGAAAGAAGCTTCCGAAGATCGCAAGCAGGACCGCCAGCCCGAGAGCATGGCCCGGCCGGGAACTCCTTCGCCATTTTCTATCAAACAGCGGGGTTCGCATCCTTCAGTCATCCTCCGGCGTTTTCAGTTCGAATCGGACGGGGACGATCACCCGGCAGGAAACCAGTCTGCCTTCGATTCGCGCAGGTGTGAACGTCGAGTTCTCCAGCGCCCTGACCGCCTCGTCATCCAGGCCGAAACCGAGTTTTTTCAACGCTTCGACCCGGGTGGGCGTCCCGCGGGCATCGATGGTCACCCGCAAAATCACCGTCCCCTCCTTCCCCAGTTCCCTTGCACGCCGGGGATATTCCGGCAGGACTCTCTTCAGAAACCTTGGGCCGCCTTGCGCGTTCAGGCCCGTCTCCAGAGGAGCGCCCGCCATGGCGGACGTGTCCCGTCCTCCGGCATCACTGCCGCCGACTCCACCACCCCCCGCGCCCATACCGCTCCCGACTCCCGACGCATCCGCCGGCTGCCGGTCCCCGTCCGCAACACTCACTCCCGGTTTCGCCGTCTTCTCTGCCGGAAAAGGCTCAACCGCCCGCCGAGGTTCCGAAGAACCGCCCCCGGCCGTGGCCGCCTTCCGGAAGGTCCTTGCCGCACTCGGCTTTGCCCGCCTCGGCATCACCTTTTTTTCCACAGGAGCCCTGCCAGGGGCCGCCGCGACTCCCGTACTTTCCCGAAAGGCAGTCGCTTCCTCCGGCGGGGATGGTTCTCTCCGCATTTCAGGATTATTCCGAACGGCTTCATATCCTCCCTGCCTTCCGGGTCCGGATCCCTGCCGGTTTTCCCCTTCTGCGGCATCCGGTTTTACAAGCGAAACGAACGCCACCTTCAGACACCGGTTCACATCGGGAGGCCGAAAGCGCCGCATTCCGGCAAGACACCCGAAAATCCCCAGGTGAAGGGTCACCGAAAGGAGAAGGTACGGCCAGATCTTCATCCCGCGCAATCCGGTGCGTGGAAGGGGTTCCCATTCGTTCATGGCCGCCCCTCCCCTTCTTCATCCTTTTCTTTTCCGAAGACGCCGCTCAGGATCGCGTTCAGGGACATTCTCAAAACGACGGGGATATCTCCCGAGCCGACGTAATCGGCATCCGGGCCGGGCTCTCCTTCTGCGATCTCCCGGGCCATATCGCCGCACCATTTCCGAAAGGCCTCAAGATCCCCTATGCTTCCACTTTCATACGCGTCGCTCAAAGCGAGGGCCGACTCTATGAAGGAAGCATACCGCCGTTTCGAGAGCACCGCTTCCGCCCGCAGGATAAGACGGTCGATTGAGGCGCCGTCCACAACGGAACCCGTTCCGTTCACCACAAGGCGGCGCAGGTCGATTTTCCTCTCCTTCAGCCTTTCCATGACGCTTCGGGGATTCACGATTCCGTTCTGCTTCCGAACGGCTTCCCTGACCCCGTCGTATACGGCGCGTGCGATGAGTTCGCCCATCCTGGAGTGTCCTCCCGCAACGTCGATTCTCTTTCCCGCGCCCTCGACGACGACCATTTCGTCCGTGCCGGTGCCCGTGGCCTGAAGGCGTAACGGTTGGCCGGCGCTCCTTACATCCAGGTCCTGCAGGGCTGCGGTCTTGGCCTCCGTTGCCGCGATCACCGTCCGGCACATCGCCCTGGACGTCAGCCTTCCGTTCGTCAGGAGCACAATGTTGATGGTTCCGGGCTCGTAGAACAACCCCTCCTCCCTGGAAGCCCTCATGGCATTGCTCTCCACGCCCGCCGTTACAAGAGCGTAGACCGTCAGATCCCCGAACTGCTTCCGCTGTAGCGAGAGGTTGGACATGTCCGCACCGGTGAAGAGAAACGAACTGTTCCGGCGCTTCTTTCCGACCGACTCGATAGTGTATTCTTTCCACCGTTCGAATCCCATTTCATGCGGAATGCTCCAGCAGGAAGGCGGAAAATAGTGGTTTCCCACGGAGAGAATCCCGCCGCGCTCGCCCTCCAGGGTGGAAAGTACCCGCTGAGGCTCCTTGAAATCTACGATGAGCGTCCTGCTGCGTGCACCGAAACTTTCGGTTTCGATAACCTGCGCCGATCGGACGTAATCCAGCGCCACATCCAGAAGCCTGATTCGGACGGGTCCCCTTCGGATGCCCCGATCTCGCGCGCTCTTTTCCCCGCTGCCCGCAAAAGCGGGCAGATCAGCGGAAAGAACGGTGCAGGCGAGCAGAACGAGCGCAATGGCACCCGCCACCCGCCGGGCAGGAATCCTCCGGACCTTTCCCTTCATGCAGAAGACTCGCGACGTCCACATGGTTCTGTTCACCTTCGCACCTCCCTTCCCTAGAAGCGGGCTTCCAGTCCGGCTCGAATGGTCCTCCCCGGCATGGGGTATCCGTTTACGTAACCGTAATCCCTGTCCGCCAGGTTCTCGGTGACCAGGTAAAATTCGAGCGACTTGGACGGCCTGTATGAAATGCGCGCCGAAAGGACGAAGAACCCGCCCTTGTCCACGGCCTGCCCATAAGTCGGGGAAGGGTACTGGAAATCTTCCTGCTTTTCCTCTCCGACATAGGTACCGCTGAGGATGAAGTTGACCTTGCGGTTGAAATTCGCTTCAAAACCCGCAACGACGTCCCAGAGGGGCACATACGGCACGGTATGAGTCTTCAGGATGCTCGCGAAGGTCTCGTCCTCAATGGAGCGCTGCGTGTACCAGGTAAGATTCGCGAAGGGTCTCAGGGAAAACGGCATATCGCAGAGAGTGAACGCCTTCTTGTAGCTCCCGGATGCCTCCACACCGGAAAGAACCGCGCCGTCGACGTTGCGGTACGTGGTCCAGGAAGGATCGCCGTCCACGACGGCTGGGACTCCACCCGAAATCTTATTGCGATAGTCCGTATAGAAGAAACCAAGGCCGGCCTTGATTCCACCGAATTCGGCATCCAGGCCCGCCTCGTACGTCGTGCTCGTTTCCGGTTCCAGGTCCGGGTTCCCGACGATCTTCACCCAGCTCCCCATCACATGGCGCCCGCACAATTCATCGGCGGCAGGGCTTCGAAAGCCCGTACCGATGGCCGCCCGCCCAGTCAGCCAGTCCAGAAGGGCATACGTGAGGCCGACCCGCCAACTGACATGGTCAAACTGTTCCGCACCGCCGGAGATTCCATAACCGTCCGTGGGCAGTATCTCTTCCCGGAACAGGTCGTACCGGGCACCCAGAAGGAACGTGAACCGGTTCCAGTCGATCTTTTCCTCGCCCCAGAAGGCAAAATTGTCGTAATGACTGTCCGGGCTCCATCCGAAACCCGACGGGGTCGTATAGCTGCTGACGGAAATCCGGTCCCAGTCGAATCCGAGGGCCAGCCGTCCCAGGGAAAAAGTGGGAAAAGCGACATGGCTGCGGATACCCTGGGTGTAAGCATCCGTCGTCGCATCCGAGTAACCGTATGCCGAAGTCGGAAAGTTCCAACGATTCCGGTCGAGCACGCCGTAGTAGCCCAGATGCCAGTTGAGATCCAGGTCGGGCGCAGCCCCGTCGTAGTCCAGCGATCCGTAGCCCCTCAGGATGTCCTTGTTGTCCGTAAGGTTCGGCGGGTTGTAGGAGGCGTCGGGTGTACCGATATTCCACCCCTGGAAGAAGTTCCCCACGGCAAAGAACGTATGGTCCTGATGCGGGGCTGCGAATAGACTCAGGGAATAAGCCTGATCGTTGTAGCCCGTGTTTTCGACCTTGTCTCCCCCGCCCCGTTCATAGCTGCCCTGGGTGATCGCCCGCCCCGCAAAGGAAATCCCGAGCCGATCCTCGAAGAATCCACCGGAAAAACCGGCACGCCCTTTCACGTAATCCCAGCTTCCGTATTCGACTCCGGCATTCCCGGACGGCTTTCCCTTCCCCTTGCGGGTGATGATGTTTATGACTCCGCCCATGGCCGCGGACCCATACACCACGGAACCCGGTCCGCGCACGATCTCGATCCGTTCCACGTTCTCCAGGGGGATGACGGCTGCGTTCCCGGTTCCGGAACGATGTCCGTCGATCAGCAGCAGGACGTGCCCTTTGATATCCGTTCCGGTCGTATCCGTCCGAAAACCCCGGATGCTGACCGATGAAAGCGCACCGGGATATTTCTGGAAATGTTCGGGAAGCTTTTCGGCAAGCAGTGTGGCGAGGTCGTTGGAATGGTACTCTTCGATTTCCTTCCGGGAGATGACCTGCACGGGTACGGGCAGTTCCTTGACCGGGCTGGAAAGGCGGGTGGCCGTGACCACCACTTCCTCCAGTTTCGCGGGTGGCTCTACACCAGTCTTTTCCTGATTTTTCGATATGGTTTCAGAGCGTTCCCTTGAGGATTCCTCAGGATGGCAGGGGGAAAACACGAACAGTACAAGACATAAGGAAACCGACGCTATTACAGCGATTCTCATCGTAAATACTCCCTTTCGCCCCCTCGGGCATTCGGGTTACCGTATGCATCGAACAGGTCTCCTGGCTCACGTTCATCCTACTCACCGCGCCTTCCCGTCACGCTCCAAGCGATTCAGTGACATTCTGCGGCTTTCGTCCCGTTACAGTCGCGGGGCGGCGGAAGATTTTCACTCCCTTCCCTTGCTTCGATGCTGCAACCTGCATGGCATTACTTGCGGTCGATCCGTTTCGTCAATCTGCGAGAGGCCAGCCTCTCTCCCGTTCATCACCTCCTCTCAGTGCGTGCACGAAAACCGCACGATCCGGCATTTTCACGCCCTGTTCAAAGACTTTCGTGAAGGCACGGCCTCCCACGTGCGGTCGGAAAACAAAACATCAGCGAGCGCAAAAAAAAATCCCTGGAACGAAACGCTCCAAGGATTGCACCCTGTTTTACTTAACCCTTCGGAGGAAACCGGACTTTCCACGAACCGATCCCCTAAAAGCTTCAGGCAGGCCTTCTGACTCACGGATCTCCCTACTCTCCGACCCTTCCCGCCCGGCATGCGCCGATCAGTGGTCCTGTCGGATTTCGTCCCCGTTTACAGCGGCGGGACCGTTCCCGAATCTCACGGGATTCCCTTTTAAACTTTTCAGCACCTGACGCTTATCAAAATTATATTACAGTATCCCTAATAGATGAGCGATGCGGATCTGTCAATATGCAAGTTCCGTCGACTCTGAAGGACGGCCGTTCCCCAGGAGCCGAACCCTTCGGCCGGCCTTCGTTTCATGGCATCCACACCATGATGCCGTCGACGGGGTGTGCGGCCCTCCATTCACGAAACGACCGGGCATCCCGGACACCCCCCTCCAGCACGGCCCTGCACACCTCGATTCCCGGAACATCCCTTTCCGGGCCTAGATCCTGCTTTATCGAAAGAATCGCCTCTCGCGTTTCGTCCGTAAGAACGGATCCGATACGTTCCGCGACTCTTTCGAAATAACCGGCGTATGGCGAATCGTTGAGAATGTGGATCATATCCATCTGCCAGACATGACCGTTCCCGTCTTCATAGAAAGCATGCCATTCCACACACCGGTCTTCAGCTTCCATGAGATTTGCATAACGGATGGACTTCACGCCGTGCTTTTCCGCCAGCCTTGCCATGGCTTCAAAACTTTCGGAAAGTCGGAAGGGTTCCGTGTAGATGTGGAGATCGATGTCTCGCCTGCCGATAAGCAAACCGGTCCTCAGTGATCCGACCAGGTTCACCGTGGCGCCTATGGAATTCCATATCCCCAGGATATCCGTTTCCTCGAGAACCTGCCAGGCCCTCTTCTGCTGATTTTCTGCAATCTCGAGCACATCGTTCATGATCGTTCGACCTCAAAGTGATGTTCCGCTTTCCGTCCGGCCTTTCGCATCGCAACCCGCAAGCCACCGCCTGTCCACTGCCAAGGGGAGTTCTCCTCTGCTCCGCACCGCCCGAGCATCCCTGCGCAAACACGGGAGGCCATACTATCTGAGAATTTTCATCTCTCCCTTTCTCATCATGCTTTCGCCGTCTTCCATCATCGCCTCGCCTTCCGAAGGACTGGTCCTGCTGGACAGGCCCTTTCGGGTCAGATCGTCCAGCATCTTCCCCTTGGCGTCCATCATCATTTTCGACCCGTCCAGCAGCTTCTTTTTCCCCTGGGCAGTCTTTCCGGCCTGGATGAGCTTGTCCCCGTCGACCATGATACCATGCCCCTGGTTCATGGATTTTTCCCCTTCCAGCGCCGCTCCCTTTTTCAACTTGCCTCCGCTGGTCAGATCTTCCTTCAGCATCTGCCTGCCCCGCAGCATCTTGTTGGCGCCGTCCATCATTTCAGACTGGCCTTCAACCTTCTTGCCCCCGAGCACATCTTTGGCCGCGTTCTTGGCGGCATCTTTAGCTGCATCCTTGGCTGCGTCCTGGAGTACGCCCTCAACGGATACCTGGGCATATGCGAATCCAAGACCCACGAAGAGGAACAACGCCATCGCCAGGCAGGAAACAGCTCTCTTCATCAATCCCGAGACCGTGTTTTTCATCGTTCACTCCTTTTGAAAACTGGCATGCGAACCTGAAGAATGTTCTATCGCAAACAATTGAGACTTCCCGGAAAGTTGCATCGGATCAGGCGAAAAAAGTCCTCACCTCCTTTCCTTTCCCTGGTCTTTTATCCCACAGCCTATGAGTGGAGAGGTACACCTCTTCTGCGTCGTTCCCGACGGCCGGCACGACGGAGATTCCCGGTCCCCTCCCGCGTTCTGCCTTCAGCAAACCGTACATCAGATGGCAAATGGATTCAGCCGAGTGAACTTCTGGAAATGCAGCGGTATATTCAGATGGGTTGTACCGAGTAAGCTATTGATGCTCGTCCGTCGTGTCAATAGCGCCGGTCGCCATAGGTTGAGGGTAGGTTGGGGTTGTGATGTTCGCCCGCTGCGCAAAGCGATGCAAAAGAGCAGGGATTGAAGGAAGCTTTTTGGAGATGGAGCCTTGGGGTATCTTTCAAGGGGGGGGGGAGACCCCCGGGATGGGAGAAACCGTTTTGCGGGGAAAAAAAGATTGGGGCGGCGGCGACCTACTCTCCCACGCAATCACTCACGCAGTACCATCGGCGCTGAGGAGCTTAACGACCGTGTTCGGGATGGGAACGGGTGTGACCTCCTCGCTAAAGCCACCGCCCCAAAG
>JAJFUA010000232.1 GCA_021372635.1 Desulfobacteraceae bacterium
CAGCCCCGGCCCATGCGGCGGTCAAAGGCAAGATCGTGCCAACGGCGATCTACTACAACGGTACCGTCGTGACGGTCGACGAGGGCATGAACTATGCCGAAGCGGTTGCCGTTGCGGGCGACAAGATCCTGGCGGTCGGCAATAATCGGAACATACTCCAGATGAGGGTACGGAGCACGAAACTCATCGACCTGCAGAAGAAAACCATGCTGCCGGGGTTCTACGACGCCCACGGACACTTTGGAGGTGGCGGCTGGCGCAGCGTGCAACTGGGAAGCGGCCCCTTCGGCCCCGTCAACGACTTTCCGGCGATGGTCGCCGCCCTGAAAGCCAGGGCCAAGACCACGCCCAAAGGCCAGACGATCAACGGGACGGGATTCTGCGACCTCTTCATGAAAGAAAAGCGCCTTCCTACTAGGCTTGAGCTGGACCAGGCGTCCACCGAGCACCCGATCATCATCTCCCATTTCTCCGGCCATGGCTCCGTGGCAAACACGTACGCCCTGGATCTGACCCCGGTCGATTACAACGGAACCGTCACCCCTGATCCCGCCGGCGGTGTGATCGGCAGGTTCCCGGCCGGCACCATCATCAACGGCGTGGATTACAGCGGCAAGGCCAACGGACAGTTCCTCGAAAGGGCCTCGAGTTACCTCAGGAAACGGGACGGTACGCCCTGGTCTCCACCGTCCACCCAGAAAAACCAGCTCGAAGACATAGCGTATTATTCCAACCAATACGCTTCGGTGGGTGCGACAACCGTGAACAGCGGTGGGGGCGCCTCACAGTCCACGGTCGATCTCTACAAGCTGGCCGTGGAGAAGGGTTATCTGAAACTCCGGGCGAACATCTGGTTCGGCCTGGCCGGCGGCATCAAGGTCCATGACGCGCTCGGCGGAGACGTGCCCGGCCAGAGCCGCAAGCTCCCCAAGTACACGGGCAAGAACAACATGATCGTGTGCGGCGGGATCAAGTACTTCGACGATGGCTCGCCCCAGCTCCGGACCGCGTACATGACCGACCCCTACTACACCACGGGCGAATATCCCACCGACTGGCGCGCCTTCCCCACCACGAAACATGACGATATAGTCAAGGCGGTCGTGGACGCGCATAACGCCGGGTTTGACTCCATTCACATCCACGACAACGGCGACGCGGCCATCGACGACGTCCTGGACGCCTATGCGGAAGTGCGCAAGCCGGGCTACAGGCACTCGAACGACCTCCGCCACGTGCTGATCCACTGCCAGTTTTCCAGGGAAGACCAGTTCGACAGGGCACTCAGCATGGGCGGGGTCATCCCCTCTTTCCTGAGCATGCACATCTACTATCTCGGGGATTTTCACTGGGACACCTTCTTCGGGCCCGAAAGATCCGCCCGGATGAGCGCGGCGAAGGACGCCGTCGACCGCGGCATGATCTGGACCTCCCACTGCGACTCGCAGGTCTTCCCGCATAACCCGCTCACCCTGATGTGGGCCCAGGTGAACCGCAAGTCCTTCTACGAGAAGGATGTCTTCACAACGGAATACAAGACGGGCACGAAGTACCGCTCGGTGGACCAGAGGGTGAGCGCGGAAGAGGCGTTGCGCGCCGTTACGATCAATGCGGCCTACCAGGAATTCGAAGAGAAGGTCACCGGCTCCATCGAAACTGGAAAGAGAGCCGACTTCGTGCTGCTAGCGGAAGATCCCCTGGCGGTCGACCCGATGCACATCAAGGACATCAAAGTCCTTGAAACCATCGTAGGCGCAAAAACCGTTTTCAAGGCAAAGGGCAAGTGGGATCCCAAGCGCAAAGTGCTGCGATAGCCGGCCCGTCCGATTCCGGCCGCTGAGGAAGTCAACGGCTTCCGGGGCACTCGATGGAGTGTCCCGGAAGCACCAAAGCGGCGGGAAAGGGAGTTTAACTTTTAAATACTTGAAACCTTAGGGGAGGAAACACTCCTCGTTCCCAAATGATGCGGGGGGAGGGGTGTTTCCTCCGAATCTCCCAACTCTTAAAACCACGCCCCTTATTTCCCCTCGAAGGGGGAATGGGAATTCTTGACACGACGGCATTGCCCGGGCAAATCCGGGACCCCTCACAAATTTTGTTATTCACATAACTGATTTTGTCATCTCTTTTCACAAGATTCATCACCCGGAATTCACAATTCAAGTAATTGAAAACACTTTCACTCTTTGTAGAATAAAAGCGTCCGGCATACTGCCGCCAAAAAGAATCTCTACTGGAATTGAACGACATATGGCCACGAAACGAAGTGTTCGAGGGACCGCCGGTTTGCGCCTCGCACGCCCGGCGACCGCCCTGCCGTGTACGGGACTCCGAAAGACGGCCGGACCGGGAAGAGGAGGCGGAGAATATCTTGAAGACTCGCCCGGCAGTCCTCCGAGCGCAAGATATCGAACGCCCCGGGAAAGGCTTCCGCAACAGGAGAGGAACCTTCGGACTCCCAGGGGCTTTTTGTTTTTCTGCATACACTGAAGGTCTCCCGGCCTGACCCTGCGCGCAGGGACAGGGGAACATTTCCCACCGGTCCCTTGCGGTCAGGAAGTGCAGTTCACGTCGGGGGGGGAATTTCGTCGGCAATGGGCCGCATGCGGGCAGCAGAGGGGAAGGAGGTGATGGGCTCCCACATTCATGGTTTCGGCAGGCAGACAACATTTCACAAGCGGGTTTAAACTGAAAAATCACGAAGGAGACAAACAATGAGGAAGACGCATCCCGTCGCCGTCTTACTGATCGTTGCGGTGGCCCTGGCCATCGGAGCGGCAGCCCCGGCCCATGCGGCGGTCAAAGGCAAGATCGTGCCAACGGCGATCTACTACAACGGTACCGTCGTGACGGTCGACGAGGGCATGAACTATG
>JAJFUA010000236.1 GCA_021372635.1 Desulfobacteraceae bacterium
CTGGAAGTCAATCCCAAGCATCCCGAGCCGAGGAAAATCAAGAAAATCGTGGAAGTCCTCGCCAATGGAGGTATCATCGCATATCCGACCGATACTTACTACGGAATTGGCTGCGATCTTCTCAACAAGCAATCCATCGAAAGGATCTACCACCTGAAACGGCGGTCCACGCAGCAGCCGTTCAGCTTCATCTGCAGCGATCTGAAAAACATCAGCGAATATGCCCAGGTGACCAATTATGCCTACAAGACGATGAAGCGCCTGCTTCCCGGCCCGTACACATTCATCCTGGAAGGGTCCCGCCTGGTCCCGAAGATCATGCTCACCAAGCGGCAGACCGTCGGGATTCGCGTTCCCGACAACGAAATCAGCCTGGCGATCGTCCAGGAATTCGGGCATCCCATCATCAGCACCAGCGCCACCGACCCGGAAAGCAACGTCAGCCTGGAGACCCCCCAGGAAATCCGGGACGTGCTCGGCCATGCCGTCGACCTGATCGTGGACGGGGGAGCGGTCCAGGGAAAGCCGTCCAGCGTGATCTCTCTCATCGACGACACCCCCGAAGTGCTGCGCGTGGGCAGCGGGGATGTCAGCGTGTTTCAGGCGTGACCCGCTTTCCTACGGAGTCGTCGGCATCTGGAACCTCAGCACGTTTGCCGATCCGTCCAGCAGGGCGCTGATGCGCTCGCTGGTTTCGCTGCCGAGAAGGAGGTCCAGGAGAGAGGTCTTCTTTTTTCTGGCGAACGTCAGCTCGGGTTCTCCTTCCATCCTGCCGAGGGACGCCGCGGCCCTGACGGCGTCCTCAAAATTCCCCAGATCATCCACCAGTCCGAGCTGACGGGCCGTCTGGCCGAGGATGATGCGGCCGTCGGCGATTTCCCGCACCTTTTCCTCCGGCAGGCGCCGCGCGGCGGCGATGTCGCCGATAAACTGCGAGTGGGCGTCGTCGAGCGTCGCCTGCATGAGCGCCTTTTCCTCGGGGGTCATCTCCCGGCCCGGATTGCCGACGTCCTTGAATTTTCCCGCCTTGAGGGTGACCATGTCGTAGCCGATTTTGCCAAACAGTTCGCGAAGGTTGGGAAAGTAGGTGATGACGCCGATGCTGCCCGTGATCGTGCCGGGATTGGACACGATCCGGCTGGAGGCCGAGGCGATGTAGTAACCCCCCGAGGCCGCCACTCCGCCGAGGGAGGCGACGACCGGCTTTTCGGAGATGGTCCGCCGGACTTCGCGGTAGATCTCCTGGGACGGCCCGATTCCCCCGCCGGGGGAATCGATGCGGAGAATGATGGCCTTGATGCCCGAGTCTTTGCGGAACTGCGTGATGGCCTTGAGGGTTTCCTGGGAGCTGTCGATGGTGCCGCGGATTTCCACGACGCCGATACGCCCGGAAGCCGACAGGGACTCGAGCCAGGGGACCGACCACCAGGCGAGGAGACCGATGGCGACCGTCCCGATGATTCCCGCGAACCAGATGAAGAATCGCTTCATGGCACTTGCTCTTTTAAAAGTAAACACCCGGTTTCAGGCAAAATGCATGAACCGGGTGCGATACGGATCAACGAAAGTGCGCAGAGGCTACTGTATCAGGGTTTGTCCGTCGGTGCAGGTGCATTCGCACGGGCCTCGAGTTCTTCCTTCAGCAGTTCACCGAGGTTGGAAGTGGCAGCCTTGGCGCTGTTCATGTAATCGTCGTAGTTCGAGCGTTCTTCCTGTTCTTCGACCTTCTTGATGGAGAGACCGATCTTGCGGTCCTTGGGCGAAATATTGATCACCTTGGCCGTGATCCGGTCTCCGATCTTGTACTGGCCGACCGGGGACTTGATCTTCTCCTTGCTGATTTCGGAGACATGCACCAGTCCTTCGATACCTTCCTCGAGTTCCACGAAGAGCCCGAAGTCGGTCACGTTCGTGATCGGGCCGGTGATGATGCTGCCCAGCGGGAAACGCTCGGGAATGCTTTCCCAGGGGTCCTTCTCGAGCTGCTTGATGCCCAGCGAGAACCGTTCGTTGTCTTTGTCGATGTTGAGGACGATGGCCTGGACTTCCTGGTTCTTCTTGAAGACCTCGGAAGGATGTTTCACCCGCTTGGTCCAGGAGATGTCGGAAATGTGCACGAGGCCGTCGATGCCCTCGTCGATGCCGATGAACACGCCGAAGTCGGTGATGTTCTTGATCTTTCCGGCAATGGTCGTTCCGACGGGGTACTTCTGCGCGATGATGTCCCAGGGGTTGGGTTCGAGCTGCTTCATGCCCAGGGAGATGCGCTTGTTGTCCGGGTTGATGCTCAGCACGACGGCTTCCACCTGGTCGCCCACGCTGAGGACC
>JAJFUA010000274.1 GCA_021372635.1 Desulfobacteraceae bacterium
GGTCGACCGAGAGCGGCTTTTCCACGAAGTCGAAGGCGCCGATCCGGGTGGCTTTCACGGCGGTTTCGATGTTTCCATGGCCGGATATGATGATGACGGGAAGCGACGGGTAGGTCTTCTTGAGTTCTCCGAGTACGGTCAATCCGTCGACACCCGGCATCCAGATGTCCAGGATCACGAGGTCCGGGAGGTCCCTGCGCACCTCCTCGAGGGCATCTTCGCCGCAGTCGGCGGTTCCCACCCGGAAGCCCTCGTCCTGGAGAACTCCCTGAAGGGACTGCAATATGCTGGCCTCGTCATCCACGACGAGGATCTTGGGTTTCATCCGATTCCTCCCTCTCGGGGGCCCGAACCTTGGCGGGGGCCGTCCGAAAGCCACAGGATTGTGAATAAGCCGGCCGGCGCGCGGGCGTCGTGCGGACTTCCGCCGCGCATCCGGGCATCTCGTGCCCGGGGTGTCCCGGGATGTTTCCGCCGGGTTTTATCCGGGCAGTTCTATGACGATTACGGTTCCTCGGGGCGAGTTGTCCCGTACCCGGACAAAACCGTTGTGGTCCTCGATGATGTTGGACACGATCGCCAGGCCGAGGCCTGTTCCCTTCTTCCTGGTCGAGTAATAAGGCTCGAAGACGCGCAGCTTGTCGTCGTCCGAAATCCCGTGCCCGGTGTCGGCGCATTCCATGCGGGCGATCTTGAGGACCGGGTCGTAGAAAAGCCGGACGGTGATTTCTCCCCCGCCGTCTCCCAGGGCGTGCAGGGCGTTGTCGAAGAGATTCAGCATGACCTGCTTGAACTGGTCGGGGTCCAGCTTCAGCCGGGGCAGTGCGCAGGCATGTTCGAGTCTGAACTTCACTTCGGGGCGGGTGTGCCGGTAGAGGGCCAGGGCATCCTCGACGATCTCCGCGAGGTTGCACTCGCTGAGCTGCGCTCTGGGCAGGCGGGCGAACTTGGAAAACTCGTTCACCAGGTGTTTCATATGGTCCACCTGCTGGATGATCGTACGGGTGCATTCGTCGAAAATGGACCCTTCGGCTTCCAGCAGGGCCGGGAACTTGCGACGCAGTCGCTGGGTGCTGAGCTGGATGGGAGTGAGGGGGTTCTTGATCTCGTGGGCGATCCTCCTGGCCACTTCACGCCAGGCGGCCATGCGTTGCGCCTTTTCGAGTTCGGTGAGGTCGTCGAGAACGACCACCACGCCCATGAAGTCCTCGTTGTCGTCGATGAGGATCGAGGCCTTTATGAGGAGGACCATCGGGCGGTTGCCGATGAGCACCCGGACCTGTTGTTCGAGGTACGGCTGGCGGCTTGCGGCGTATGCGTCCACGAACGAACTGACGATTTCAAGGTGCGACCGGTCGAGGAACTGCGAATAGATCCGCCCCCGGGCCTCCTCCGCGTGGAGCTCGAAGACGTCCTCCGCCGACTTGTTCATGGTCATGATCTTCCCGGCCGCGTCGACGCTCACCACTCCGGCGGCAATGTTCTTGAGGACGATTTCCATGTAGCGCCTGCGGTCCTCCAGCTCCTCGTGGTTCTGCTGCAGGGCGGCGTACGCCTCGCCGAGACTTTCGCGGCTTTCCTTCAAGTCGCGGACCATGTCGTTGAAGGAGGTGATGAGCATTCCCACCTCGTCCTGCCGGTCGGTTTCGACCTGCACGTCGAGGTCTCCCTCGGCGATGCTTTGGGTGGCGGAGACCAGCGACTGGATGGGCACGGTGATGCTTTTTGCCAGGAAGAACCCGAACCAGATGGCCGCGAATATGGTGAGGAGCGTCACGATGGAGAAGGTGATGAAGTGGCTGCGCCTCAGCGGGTTGTGCAGCATTTTGAGCTGCAGGTAATCCTCGTAGCCGGAGGAGATGGCCGAAAGCTTTCCCGTGATCTGCTCGGGCAGCAGACGCACGCAGATCAGTTCTCCTCCGGGCGGCGGCAGATGCGCCCGTGCGATGAGCCCCTCGCGTTTGCCGTCACTCGAAAAGCTTACCAGCACCGCCGATTTCTCGTCCGTGCGACCGAGGATGTCCCGCGGCGACAGGCCGTCCGGTTCCGGCATGTCCTCGCCGGAGAGTTGCCAGCGGAGCCGGCCCGCCCCATCGTAAAGGTAGATGCTGTTCAAATGATATTTTTCAAGGAGATCCGTGTTGAGCCGCTCGGGGCGCCCGGCCGGGAGGTCGTCTCCTCCCGGGAGCGAGACGACTTCACGTCTGAATCTTCTGAAATCGCCCACAAGGTCGTTGCCTCCCTGGTCGAGGTACTCGCGGGCCAGGGAGACGGACTGCTCCAGGGACTGTTCCACCTGGTGGCTGAACCAGTATTCGAGGCTCGAGAAAATGAACTGGGTGGCGAGCCAGAACAGCGGAATGGTCGGGATGAGGGTGAGGCCCACGAAGGCGATCACCAGGCGGGTTCTCAGCTTGTGGCCAAGGATGTTCCTCTTGCGCTCGAAGAGCAGCTTCACGATGTTTCGAAGCACCAGGTAGGCGAGCAGCAGCAGCAGGATGACGTTTACGTTGATGAGTGCGAAAAGGGAGATGTTGCCCATGAAGGGCAGTTCGGACTGGAGC
>JAJFUA010000335.1 GCA_021372635.1 Desulfobacteraceae bacterium
TTCCCTGTCCGCCGTCAACGCGAACGCCGCGACGGTCCCGGCCGGTGTCGCGACCCTGCTGGGTCTGCTGCTGCTCTGGTCCGCGGTCGGCAAATCCGCTCAGTTGCCCCTGGCCGTGTGGCTCCCCGACGCCATGGCCGGCCCGACCCCGGTTTCCGCCCTCATTCATGCCGCGACCATGGTTACGGCGGGCGTCTACCTGCTCATGCGGCTCTTTCCCGTCATATCCCTGTCGAAAACCGCGCTCCTGGCCATCGCCTGCGTCGGAGCGGTCACGGCCTTCTACGCGGCGTGCTGCGCCCTGGCCCAGAGGGACATCAAGCGGCTGCTCGCCTATTCGACCATCAGCCAGGTAGGCTACATGTTCCTTGCCGTGGGGGCGGGCGATATCGCCGGCGGCATGGCCTTCCTGATCTTCCATGCCTTTTTCAAGGCGCTGCTGTTTCTCGCGGCGGGCTGCATCATCCAGGCGCTCCACGAAGAACACGACATCTTCCGTATGGGGCGGGCGGTGCGCCATGGCATGCCCGTGGTCTACCGGCTGACCCTGGCCGGAGTTCTTGCGCTCGGCGCCGTGCCCCCCACGGCCGGGTACATCGGCAAGGACCGCATACTTCTCTCGGTCCTGGGGGCGCCCGGGGCGGCCTACCAGGTCCTGTGGGCGGTGGGAACCGTGACCGCTTTTCTGACCGCCCTGTATTCCTTCCGCCTCTTCTTCGTGACCTTTACGGGAGGAAACCGCCCCGAACCGCTCGAACCGGCGCCCATCCCTCTGCTGATGGTCCGGGTGCTCCAGCCTCTCGCCGTACTCTCCCTGTTTGCCGGAATCCTCAATCTTTCGCCTCTGCTGGGAGGGGGCGAATGGATCGCACTCTATCTTTCCCCGGTGGCCGGAAGCATTCTCTCGCCGGATGTTTCCGCGCGCACGGAGTGGCTGGTGACCGTGACGGACGGAGCCGTCGCTCTCGGCGGCCTCTTCCTGGCGCTCTTCCTGTACGGTCCAAAGGATCTCGCCGGCCTGCGCCGGCCGGAACGGCGTGAGAGCCCCGTTTACGCGTTCCTGTTTTCGGGGTTTTATCTCGACAGGCTCTACCATGCGGCGGTGGTCCGGCCGTACCGGGAGGTGGCCGGATTCCTGTGGCGGAACGTCGACGAGGCGGGAATCGACCGGAGCCTCGTCGCCGTCGGAGGCGCATTCCCGTCGCTCTCCCTGGGGTTGCGGTTGTGGACCACCGGGAGGCTTTCGACGTACCTGCGGATGTTCCTCGTCGGCCTCGCGGCCATGCTGGCTGCCCTGGTCGCGAGCCTGTTCAGGGGTTGAAAATGATGACGTCTCACCTGCTCTCCGTAATCGTTTTCCTGCCGCTGCTGGGAGGACTCGCGGCGCTCGGCCTGCGCCGGCATCCGGAAGGCTGCCGCAGGTTGAGCCTGTCCGTGGCGCTGCTGGATCTCCTGCTGGCCGTCGGCCTCCTGTTCCGCGACCCCGGGGCGCGTATCGCCGGGGACTGGCTGATGATCGAGGACGCTCCGTGGATCGAGCGCTTCGGCATCCACTACGGACTCGGGCTCGACGGAATCAGCCTGGTGCTGGTCCTCCTGACGACGTTCCTGGGAGTCCTCGTGGTGCTCGTTTCCTGGACGCAGGTCACGACGCGCGTCGCCGCGTTCCACTTTTTTCTGCTGGCCATGCAGACGTCCGTGCTCGGGGTCTTTCTCGCGACCGATCTATTCCTGTTCTACCTGTTCTGGGAGCTGCAGTTGCTCCCCATGTTTTTCCTGATCGGGATCTGGGGGCACGAGGACCGGATCCGGGCAACCGTCAAGTTCGTCCTTTTCAGCATTACCGGCAGCTTCCTCATGCTTGTCGCGGTCATCGGCCTGTACCTGTTCCACGGGTCCCAGACGGGCCTTTATACCTTTTCGCTCTTTCAACTGGGGCAGGCTTCGCTCGGGCCGCGCGCCGAAGCCTGGCTGTACGCGGCCTTCCTGCTGGCGTTCGCCATCAAGATCCCCGTCTTTCCCCTGCACACGTGGCTTCCCGACGCACACACGGAAGCCCCCACGGCCGGGAGCGTCATCCTGGCCGGACTGCTCCTCAAGACGGGAGTGTACGCCGTCCTGCGGATTGCGTTCCCTCTTTTTCCCCACGCTGCGGCCGATTCCGTTCCCCTTCTGCTCGCGCTCGGGTTGATCGGGCTCTTTTATGCCGCGTGGATCTCTCTTGCCCAGGAGGATATGAAACGGCTGGTGGCGTATTCGAGCATCTCCCACATGGGGCTGATCGTCGTCGGCCTGGCGCTCTGGAACCGCGTCACCCTGAGCGGAGCCGTACTGCAGATGGTGAACCACGGCCTGACGACCTCGGCGCTGTTCATCCTGGTCGGCATGCTCGACGAGAGGCTCCACACGCGGCAACTCGCGGCCTTCGGAGGGATGTGGAAGAAGGCGCCGGTTCTGAGCGGCTTCTTCCTGCTGTTCGGCATGGCTTCGCTCGGCCTTCCGGGCCTCAACAACTTCGTCGGCGAAATCCTGATCCTGGCCGGCGCGTTCAAGGCGAATCCCGCCGTCGGCGCAATCGGTTTCGGCGGGATCGTCTTCATCCTGGTCTACGTGCTGCGCCTGATCCAGGAGACTCTTTTCGGCCCGGCGAAAGAGGAACCGCAACATCTTCGGGACCTGACGCCCCGTGAAATTGCAGTGCTCGCGCCGCTCGCCCTGGCGGTGGTCCTGATCGGGCTGTACCCGGCCCCGATTTTGAACCTTTTGCAGGACCCGCTGCAGGGACTGCTCAACCAGGCGGGACACGTCATGGCCGCCCGGGCGGACGTCGTGCCTTGAGGCGCACGGGCGCAAAGTGAGGAGAAAAAAGGATGCAATCCGACTGGGTCGTTGTCTTGCCTCATGCCGTCCTGGCCGCTGGCGGTCTACTGGCCTTCTGTGCGGGGGCCTTCGCGGGGGGGGCCGCGCCCTGGCTGCTGTTCGCGATTTCCGTCGCCTCGGCCGCGGCCGGCGGTCTGGCCGCCCTGGTCCCCGTGCCGGACGGCGCCGGCTTCTACGGCATGGTGGACGCGGGGGGGTATGCGCGGTTCTTCTGCGTGCTCATTGCGGCCATCACCGTCCTTTCCCTTTGCTTTGCCTATCCGTACGCGCTGCGGCGCGGATTTTCACGGGACGAATTCTACGGGTGCGTGTTGTTCGCCGCCCTGGGGATGATGCTGGTCGGGAGTTCGCTGCACTGGGTGATTTTCTTCCTGGGCCTGGAACTGCTGTCCGTGTCCCTGTACGTGATCATTGCGGCCCGGCGGGGTGACCCGGCGGCCAATGAGGCCGCGCTGAAGTATTTCATCATGGGGTCCGTGGCGAGCGGTTTCCTCACCTTCGGGATCGCCGTGCTGTATTCGGTGACGGGGCAGATGGACATTGCCCGGAGCCTCGGATCGGGCTTCCTCATGGCGAACAATACGGGCCTGCTCCTGGCCTTGGGGCTCATCCTGGTGGGGGTCGGCTTCAAGGTGTCCCTCGTGCCGTTCCATCTCTGGACCCCCGATGTCTACCAGGGGGCTCCCGCGCCCGTCACGGCCTTCCTCTCGACGGGATCGAAGGTCGCCCTCTTTTCTGCTCTGCTGCGTTTTGCGATGGACACGGAGGCCGCGGCGTGGGTGCATCTCTCTCCCGTCCTGTGGCTGCTGGCCGCGCTCACGATGATCGTCGGAAACGTGTGCGCCATGACGCAGACTCATGTGAAACGGCTTCTGGCCTATTCGTCCGTCGCGCAGATGGGATACCTGCTCATGGCCCTGCTGGCCGCCAGGCAAAACGGCGCTTCCGCCGTGATGTTCTACGCCGCCGTCTACGCCTTGATGGATCTCGGCGCCTTCGGCTCGATCGGCATGCTTTCCCGGGAAGAGTTCGACCTGGACCTCTTGGAGGACTACAGGGGAAAGGGCTATTCGCATCCCTGGAGCGGCGCTCTGCTGGGCCTGTGCCTTTTCTCCCTGGCGGGACTTCCCCCCGCCGGCGGTTTCATCGGGAAATTCATGCTTTTTCAAGCCACCTTGCAGGCCGGATACCTGGTGCTGGCCCTCGTGGGAATTTCCTCGGCTATCCTTTCCGTTTTCTTCTACCTGAAGGTGCTCGTCGCGCTTTACATGCGCCAGGAAGAAACGGCGGCCCCGGTTCCGCCGCCGGGCTTCTCCGGCAGCCTGGCTTCCGCGGCCGTGCTGGTTCTGCTCCTGCTTCTCGGCATCCTGCCGTCCCCTCTCCTGGCGGCGATCGAGCGCATCCTCATCGCACGCGTCTGAGACAGACTTCCGGAGACGGGACCGGTTTCTCCGGCCCGGCTGCGTTCCCCGTGCGAGGGGTGTCGCCTGGCCCGCGCCTTCCGGTGTCACACCGTCCTCGCTCCGTTCCCGAGGGAGACCGATCCCCTGCACGGCAACACCGTCCCCCCGGAGCAGACCGGAGTTGCCCGATGAAATCATCTTTTCGTACGAACCCTTGCGGCGCTGGGGAACCTACCGATACCGTCCCCCATGAGATCTCCGGTTCACAATCAGCTTGCTGGAGGTTAAAAATCAGTGTTTATCCGGATGGAAACGAATCGCAATTGGGTGTATGGATACAATGCGACCATCCGAACGATCGATGTGGGCCCGCAGTGCCGATGCTTAATGTTGTTGTGAATTCCAGCGGGTTGGGGCACGTCGGTCGTGCCGTGAAAGGACGGCTGCGCGGCTTGTCTGCTCCCGAAAACGCGACTCTCACAGTCCAGATTTCCGGGAGAAATGTTTGCTGGCGGAATCTTCGGCTAATCCTCTCCCCGACCGCCGGCGGACGGGAAGGCGGCCGCCGTCCCGAGGGATGATCGCTGAAAATATAGGGGAAAACAGGATCATATATCGAAATAGCTGGTTATTCAGGAGATACGACATGAAAACGATTGGAAAGGGATTGTGGCTGACATTCATTCTGTTGTTCCTGGCGGTGTCTGCAGTCCCGGCCTCCGCTGCGGCACCCGCGGCAAAGAACGGCGCGGGGAATGAAGGCATTCTGGTCGGCCGCATATCGCATGTCGAAGGACAGATCATGCGATATGTCCCCGAGGAAAAAGACTGGGTTGCAATGGTCAAGGACACGCCGTTCGGCTTCGATGACGCACTTTACACCGGTCAGGACGGGAAGGGTGAGATCATCCTTCCCAACAACACCTGGGAGCGCATCGGAGGGGAAACACAACTCCAGATGATCGCTCTGAAGCCCGATGTGACGGAAATCGACGTGGCGTCGGGTATCGCCCGGTTCTACAACAAGAGCAGCAATGCGGTCGTGAAGGCGACTACGCCGTTCGGGTACGTGACGGCGCAGCCCGGGACTTCCTTCGATCTCTACGTGGGTGATAAGTCGGTCGAAATCATCGCCCTTACGGGTACGGTGGATTTCATTCATGTAGCCGGCAACAACAAGTTCGAGATCACCGCCGGTTCGGGTTCCATCGTTGCGGACAGTCTGCGTACCGCCCCCGGCGAGGGGAACGTGGATGCGGACTGGGACGACTGGAACGTCGACCGGGACAAAATGTGGACCCAGAGGCTGGCGGTCAAGGGGGATTCCACCGAGTATCTGCCTTCGCAATTGCACGGCGATGCGCAGACCCTGGAGGAAAACGGCAGGTGGGAACGGGTCTACTACGAGGGGAGCTATCGCAATTACTGGCGGCCCACCACCGTGGACGCGGGATGGAGTCCCTATACCGTGGGCACATGGTCCGTGTATTATGACGACAACTGCTGGATTCCCTACGAACCGTTCGGGTACGTGACGCATCACTATGGAAACTGGGTTTATGCCGGGAGCTACTGGTACTGGGCTCCTCCAGTGGTCAGCGTCAGCATCGGTCCCAGTGTCGGTTGGGGATGGGGCTTCGGGTGGTATCCCGGCAGGGTGTCCTGGATCCATTCGGGCGGCTACGTCGGCTGGGTGCCTCTTGCACCGTATGAGCCGTTCTACTGCCACCGGTACTGGGGGCCGGGAGTCGTCGTTGCGGCCACTTTGCCGGGCATCTCGATCAACATCGGCGGTTTTGCCTACCTCGGACACGCCGTGGTTGTTCCTCACAATCATTTCTACGGTGGATACAACTATAATTCCGTCCGGGTGACGAACATCAACCGGACCACGATCATCAACAACTACAATGCGAGCCCTGTCGTCAACAACAGGGTTATCAACAATTACAACACGAACCGCAACCGGTTTGCGGTAACCAATGCGGCGGTCACCAACAGGCCGATGCCGACGGTGGTGAACAGGATTCAGCGAAACCAGGAGGCTTTCCGGAACTCGGCCGGGCTGACGGCAAGGGATGTCAACCGCAGCGTTTCGACGGCCAGGGCGGGTACCCTCCAGCGGACGGCTTCCGTGGAATCCCCGAAGCTGAGCAGCAGGCTCGTTCCCGCCGGGGAAGCGGGCAGGGCGGGATCCGCCGCCGGTGCGGCGCAGGCGAGGAGCCTCAAGACGAATACGGCCGCTCCGAAGACTTCGGAAGGGTTCATGAGGAATGCGACCGCGGGGCAGGGGAGTGCGGGGCAGAAGGTCATGTCCAACCAGGCTGCAGGCGGACAGGGTACTTTGCAGTCTCCGAGAGCGGACCGGAGGGCCAGGAGCACGGCTGCCGTGCAGCAGGGGCAGAGCGTGGGCAGGCAGGGAAGCACGGCTGCCGGAACGCGGGGCGCTATCTCATCAACCGGAAAGCAGGGTGCCGTATCCACCGAGCGGCAGAGCGTCAGGTCCACGAATCGGAGTGGCGAGGTGTCCTCGCCCCGGTCCAGGATGAGTACCGGAACCGGCTCCGGGCAGGCGACGGTGAAATCGCGCACCATGGATTCGGGAAGCCGCAGCCGCAGTCTCCAGTCTACGGGCCGCACCTCCGGCATGTCCGATTCTCCGAAGTACAGGAACTACTCCACGAGCGGGAACGTGCAGAGGGGAACCTCCAGGTCGGGCAGCCAGTTCAACGATCGCTCCCGGAATGCGAGGACATCTTCGAGTTTCGAGCGGTCCTCCCGTGGCGGTAGCTCTTCCGGGATGAACTCCAGCCGCAGTCTTTCCAGCGGCAGGGGAGGGAACTCCGGCGGTTTCCAGAAGGGAGGAGGGAGCCAGGGACACGCGCCGAAGCAGGCGGGGTCTCACGGCGGGAACCAGGGCGGCAGGAACAGGGGACAGCAGTTCTAGCCGTCCACGTGGTTCATCATCGGCGCCGGGGTGGTTTTCTCCGGCACATACTGCTAATGGCGCCGCTGCACGTCTCTTTCCATGCGGGACGGACGTGCAGCGGCTTTCATGTTTAGTGCGGGCCGGGACGGGCTGAGCGCGGTCGCGGGTTGCTTCGCGGGCGCGACCTTCCGGGCATCGGTTGCAGGAGGTCGAGAGAAGCGATGAAGAAACTTTCCGCGTCGATACTGTCCGCCGACTTCGGCCGACTGGCGGAGGAGGTTCGGGAGGCGGAGCGCGCCGGTACGGACTGGATTCATGTGGACGTCATGGACGGGCATTTCGTGCCCAACATCACCATGGGC
>JAJFUA010000338.1 GCA_021372635.1 Desulfobacteraceae bacterium
CGGAGGATGCGCGAGTGGCGGGACGTATACGAGGAAATCCACAGCATCCTCGATGAACTGGGGGACTTTGCCCCCAATACGCAGCCCGCGGGCTACGATGCCGTCCATCGGTCCGTTTTGAGCGGTTACCTGAGCCACATCGCGATGCGCAAGGAGAAAAACGTCTACCTGGCGTCCAGGAACCGCCAGGCGATGCTCTTTCCCGGTTCGGGACTTTTCAACAGGGGGGGCGGCTGGGTCGTCGCGGCGGAACTCGTGCAGACGTCCCGCCTGTTCGCCCGCACGGCCGCAAACATCGAACCCGACTGGCTCGAGGAACTGGGAAAGCACCTGTGCCGGTCGACGTACTCCGAACCGCACTGGGAGAAGAGCCGCGGACAGGTAACGGCCTTCGAGCGCGTGACGCTCTACGGGCTGCCCATAGTGGAACGCCGCAAGGTGGATTACAGCCGCGTGAACCCGCAGGAAGCGAGGGAGATCTTCATCCGGACGGGTCTCGTGGAAGGGGAGATGCCCAGGCCCTATGGGTTCATGGAGCACAACCGGGAGCTGATCCGGCAGATCGAGGACCTGGAGAGCAAGACCCGCCGCAGGGACCTCCTGGTCGACGACGAGGCGCTCTTTGCTTTCTACGACCGCCAGTTGCCCCAGTTGGCCGATATCCGTTCCTTCGACCGGCTGCTGCGGGATCGGGGGGGCGACGGCTTCCTGCGCATGACCGAGGCGGACCTCCTTCGGGCGGCGCCGGACTTCGAGGCTCTCGAGCAATTCCCCGATTCCCTGGCCCTGGAAGGAGCCGACCTCCCGCTGCGGTACGCCTTCCGACCGGGCGAGGAGGACGACGGGGTGACCGTCACGGTGCCCGTCCATATCCTGCCGCGGCTCTCGGCATTGTCCTTCGATTGGCTCGTGCCGGGGCTGCTCCTGGAAAAGGTCACCGCCCTTCTCAAGGCGCTGCCCAAGGGGCTTCGAAAACAGCTCGTCCCGGTCGGGGAAACCGCCCAGAGGCTGCGCGACGCGCTGCCTTTCCGGGAAGGCGCCTTCTGCGCGCAGTTGAGCCGGTGCGCCAGGGACGCGACCGGCGTGAGCGTTCCGCCCGATCAGTGGGAAACCGGCGGGCTGCCGGATCACCTGCGGATGCGCTTCGAAATCACCGGCCCCGAAGGCCGGCCGCTGGGAGCGGGAAGGGACCTGGATGCGCTGCGCAGACTTGCGGTGGAGCGTCATGAGGACCACCTCTGGAACGATGCCCGCAGGGCCTGGGAAAAGGAAGTGCGCGAAGATTTCGGAAACCTCCCGGTAGAAATCGAAATCGGGAGGGATGCCCTCGGGCTCGTCCGCTATGCTTATCCGGGGCTGAGCGCCGAAGGCGGGATCGTGTCCGTCCGGCTCTTCACCGACCCGGAGACGGCGAAGAAGGAAAGCCTGAACGGCCTGGCGCAGCTCTACCGGACGGTGTTCGCCGCCGAGTTGAAACAGTACCTGAGGATGTGGGTATTTCCCGAGGACAACGCGGGCCGGGTCTTTTTCATGGGAACCCGGGAGGAAGCGAACCGCCGGCTGCAGGATTACGTTCTTCGGGAACTGTTCGGCCTGCATGCGCCGCAGCGGCCGGACAGGGAAAGGTTCCTGGAAACCGTGCAAAGGCTCAGGGGAAGGCTCGGGGCGCTGGGGAACGAAATCGTCAGGGAAGTCCTGGCCGCCGTGGCGGAACGGGACGCCGCGCGGGCCGCCTTGCAGAGGTTCCGCAAGATGGGGGCGGCCAATCCCGGCATGGTGCGGCGGTTGGATCTCCTTGCCATGGAACTGGAGCGCCTCGCGTCCGCCGATTTTCTTTCGCAGGTCCGGCGGCTGTTCGTGCAGCAGTTGCCCCGCTACTTCAGGGCGCTCCGGATCAGGGCCGAACGGGTGTACAACTCCCCGGAGAAGGACCGGATGAAGGCGGAACAACTGTTTCCCCACGCGGAACGCTGCGAGGAATTGCGAAAGGCCACCCTTGCGGAAGGCGGAGGCGAGGTCTTAGAATTCTTTGACGTGTACAGGGACATGCTGGAAGAGTTCAAGATCAGCCTTTTCGCTCCGGAAATCAAGGCGCGCATCCGGGTTTCCTCGAAGCGCCTGGAAGAAAAGTGGGACGAATGGAAATCGCAGAGGGGAACGGTGGGATAGGGAATCGGCTGCTGGGAGACCCCGCGGCGCTGCAAGAGCGCGTCATGCGGGTCCTGGCCGAGAGGGCCGAGTGGGAGTCCCGCTGCGCGGGCGAAGCCTGCCATGAGGTGTGGACGTCCAGCGTCATGCTCCTGCTGGGGCTGCAGCGTACCGGAAACGGCCGGTCTCCCGAACCCTGCGTCATATTGAACAAGCGCTCGAAGCTGGTGCGCCAGGCGGGGGACCTCTGTTGCCCCGGGGGCACCGTCGAGGGGCGTGTGGATCCTTACCTGGCCAGGGCGCTGGAGCTTCCGGGCTTTCCCCTGTCCCGCTGGCCGCACTGGCGGAGCCTGCGCCGCAAAAGGCCCGAAGAGGCTCGCCTGCTTTCAGTTTACCTTGCCGCGGCTTTTCGGGAGAGCTGGGAAGAGATGCGTCTGAACCCGTTCGGCATACGCTTCCTGGGGGCCCTCCCTGCGCAGTGCCTCGTGCTTTTCAAACGGGTCATCCATCCGATGGTGGGCTGGGTTGTGCGGCAGGACCGGTTCACTCCGAGCCGGGAGGTGGACCGGGTCGTTTCGATTCCTCTGAGGCGGCTGCTGGATCCTTCCCGTTACGCGCGCTACGGCCTGATCGTTCCGCGCCGTCTCGAGTGGCGGTTCGCCGGCCGGGGAGAGCGGGAATTCCCCTGTTTCGTATTCGAGGACGCAGGTCGAACGGAAGTCCTCTGGGGGGTCACCTACCGGATCGTGACCCTGCTGCTCGATCTGACCTTCGGGTTCCATCCCCCGGGCGATCTGAAATCGCTTCCCCTGGTCCAGGGGACCGTCGACGACCAGTACGTGAACGGCGGGCAGAACCCTTCGAACGGATCTCCCGCGGTTCGCCGCAAATAGCTCCCGGCGGTCCCCTTCCCTCCGGAACACTCCTTCAGGATACTCATTCCCGTTGGATCATTGAATGTAGGCGCTCGTTACCGTCGAGGCGATTCCCCTGGAGACGGTCACCTTCCTGCTCGCCGGCGTGGTGTACCCGGCAACGTCCCTGAATGAGACGGTGTGCTCCCCTATCATGATCCCTGCGGTGGAACCGCTGGAGCGCCAGGCTCCCCCGTCGATGCTCCACCTTGCCCCGGCTTTCACGGCCGAAGAGGGGGTGAGGACCACCTTGACCGCTCCGGTCTGCATGGGGTAGGCGGCGGTCATGGAGGTCGTTTTGTTGTTGGCTATGTTCAGCGTTTTCGTCGCCGGAGTGGTGTAGCCGAAGACGGAGATGAAAGAGACGGTGTGCTTTCCGACCTTGAGGCCCGGAACCGTCGTTCCGCTGTCCAGCCAGTCTCCTCCGTCCACCTGCCACTTGACGCCCGCAGTCACGGCCGCGGCGGGCGAGAGGATCACCCTGAGAGAACCGGTCTGCAAGATGTAGGCACCCGTGTCGGGGGTATCGAGGTCTTTGGAGATGGTGACTTTCCGGGTGACCGGAGTGGTATAGCCGACGGTGGGCTTGAAGGAGACGGTGTGCGTTCCGACTTTGAGGCCGGATACCGTTGTTCCGCCGCTCAGCCAGGCTCCCGAGTCAACGCGCCACAGGGCGCCCGAACTGACTGCGTCGTCGGGCGAAAGGGTCACGGTGAGCGATCCGGTTTGCAGAACATATGCGCCCGATTCGATCGTGGCGACTCCGTGGGAGACGGTGACGGTTCGGCTCGCGGGAGTGTCGTGGGCGGCAACGTCCCTGAATGAAATGGTGTGCTCCCCTATGATGACGCCCTTGGCCGTGGAACCGCTGGAGCGCCAGGGCCCCCCGTCGAGGCTCCACCTTGCCCCTGCTTTCACGGCCGAAGAGGGGGTGATGACCACCTTGACCGCTCCGGTCTGCATGGGATAGGCGGTGGTCAAGGAGGTCGTTTTGTTGTTGGCTATGTTCAGCGTTTTCGTCGCCGGAGTGGTGTAGCCGAAGACGGAGTTGAAGGAGACGGTGTGCGCTCCGGCCTTGAGGCCCGAAACCGTCGTTCCGCTGTCCAGCCAGTCCCCTCCGTCCACCTGCCACCTGGCTCCCGCGGTTACGGCCGAGGCGGGAGAGAGGATCACCCTGAGAGAACCGGCCTGCAAGACGTAGGCACCCGTTGCGGTGGCGGCCTGCCCCTCGGTGATGGCCACCGTTCGGCTGGCCGGAGAGATATACCCGGTCAGGGGCTTGAAGGAGAGGGCGTGATTGCCCGGCTTGATGTCCGAAAGAGTGGCCCCGCTGTCCAGCCAGGCACCCGAGTCCAGGCGCCACTGGGCGCCCGAACTGACCGCGTCGCCGGGCGAGAGGGTCACGGTGAGCGATCCGGTCGTCTTGGTGTAGGCACCCGTGATCGTCAGCGCACCGCCTGCGGGGACGGTCACCGTCATGCTGGCGGGAGTGTTGTAGCCGGTGACGGCCGTAAAGGAAATCGTGTGCGTTCCGGCCAGCACGATGAGCGACCCGCCGCCGGCCTGCGCGGTGCCTCCGTCGACGGACCATGTGGCTCCGGCGCCCGCCGCTTCCGAAGGGCCGATGTCCACGGTCAGGATTCCCGTCTTTCCGGCGGGTGGAACGAACTGTATCGCACTGCCGCCGGTGACGGCGTTTTCCTTGTTGCAGGAGTGCTGCACGGCTTCTTCTCCGTTTCTCTGAATTCCGACGGTGGCACTGGCCCCGTTGTTCATCCAGTATTCGGGCTCGGAACTGTCGGCGGAGAAAACGGTATCCAGGTAGTGATACTCGATGGCGCCGGTCGCTTCGAAGTACTTCATCTCGAACGTGATCGTGCCGTTGCTCAAGATCCCCGAAGGGCTTGCGGGGCTGTAATAGTGGGCGGGCACATCCTTCCATTCGACGATGAGAACCCTTTCGGGGGCCGCGCCGGTGACGGCGGCGTAGACCTTCCCGTTGGCGGTACCAGTGCCCGGGGCGAGATCCGACCAGAAGGGGGCCAGGAACGGCCCCGGATGGTCCGTGTTGGGGAGAGCGGCATTCCTGAAAACCGAATCGGCGGACGATAACTGGACGAGTCCGTTGGAATCGACGAACAGGCCGTTGTACTGGAGGCAGTAGTAAATGAACGGGAACGGCAGATCGAAGCCGTATACGCCGTCGTCCGCCAGCTTCAGTTCCGTCACCTGATCCGGAGGCAGGCCCGAGATGTCGACGAAATCGTAAGGAACCGCCCGCTCCGTGTAGCCGCAGTCCTGAAAGGAATAAATCCGCGCGTTGGCCATGCCGAATCCCAGGTCGACGCCGTGTCCCTTGTAGGCCATCCAGAAAGTGCCGTCGCCGTTGGGCCCGCCTGTCGCCCCCCAGTTGTTCCTGAGCAGCCAGGCACCCTTGGCGTCATTCCACCCGATGAGCAGGACGGCATGTCCGCCCTCGTAGGAGGAACCCAACTTCTGCGTATAAACTTTTCCCGGAACGCCTGAATCCCAGAACGTGTAGAAATCGCTGTACACGTCGAACCGGAAGTAGGCGGGTCCGTCCGTTTCCAGCGCCGCCTTCATCTGGGCGATGTTCGTCGTATCGACCGTGTAGTAGTCGGTGCTCTTGTAATTCGTCGTCCGCCAGTCCAGGGTCGTGCAGACGTCGTAGTTGTAGCACTCCGGGACGGTCACGCCGTCGGAGGACGGGTATTGCGTGCAGGATTCGAGCATGGGGCCGTTCCATTCCCAGTAATGCAATGCGCTCGAATCCCCGCCGGTGCATTTGGACTGTTCGGTATTGCAGGAAACCTGCTGCTGCTCGGAAAGATCGTACGTTCCCGCACCCGCCATGAGCAGCTTCGATTCGAATACCCCCACCACGGCGAAGGCCCAGCAGGCACCGCACGATCCCTGATCCCTGGCCTCCGTGACCATGCCCAGGGACTTCCAGTTGAACGATGCGGCGGCCGACTGGATGGAATTCGCCGCGTCGCCGGACCTGGCCGATGGAAAATGCCTGATGGTCGCATCGTAATCGGCGGGTTTTCCGCGATCTCCCAGCGCGCGTTTGTAAGCGAAGGCGTCCACGGCGTTGGTGCCGAGCGCCAGGAGAACTGCGGTGATGCACAGGACCGATCTTGCCAGGTTCATGTCATTCTCCTCGAGTGCAGATCATCCCTTGCCCGTTCGTTTTCGGCGATGCCGAAAAACGATGTGGAGCGAAGACGGGACGGATGGGGACGGCTGCGGATTCGTCGCCGCATCGTCTGTTGTTTTCGGGAATAGACGGAAGTCCCGGCGCAGTTCTGCCGCCGGCATGTCACATGAGCCGTCATCTTTAAATCGGCAGAAAGCCCGAAAAACTGAAGCGGAATACGTTTGGCGAGGTGTGACTTGTGCCCTGGGGGAAGGTGTGCGATATTAAAGGATGCGTACCGCCTGTCCCGGGATTTTCCGCATCCGGTTGCCGTGAAGAACGCGGACGCGCAAAAGGAAGAAGAAAAGGAAGAATCGTATGACGCTGGAAGGCGATCTCGTTCTCGTCCACATGGAGAAGACGCCGGCGTTTTTCGCCCGGATCGAATCCATCACCGCGGATGTCAAGCCGGACTGGTACCATGTCAAGATGCTGGTGCTGCAGGTCCCCCTGCTGACGATTACCTGGATCCTTCGGGAAGCCTATATCAACGGCGACGAATTCACGATGGGCGGCAGGCCGGTCCGCCTGGAAAAAGTCGTGTCGCCGGAAGAAGCGGAACCGTCGGCCCTTCCTGAGGACCGGACCGAGGGGAAAGGCGAAGAGGAACCGGAGAAGGAGTCGAAAGCCCCGGCGCCCGATTCCGAAGTCCCCGAGAAAAGAAAAGTCGTTTCCCTTGCGGACCGCCGCAAAAAAGGGCAGGGAAACTGACCAGCTTCCATCTTCCCGGTTTGCTTTGACCGCGGATGGTGGGATTTTCCACGAGAGGCATTCCGGTGGGAAAGGTGATGGTGGGGATGAGCGCGGGGGACCTGGCCCCGCCGCCCAGTGCGCCGGCTACTGTTGCCCGGACTTGCCCCACCAGTGGTCGTGTCCCTTGAACCACCAATCCGTCGAATCGGTATGCAGGGTTTGTCCGGCCAGTTCCCTGCCGACGTCCGTATGAAGGCGTTTCAAAGCGAATTCGATCCACTTGGCGGCGTAGGAATTGCCGAGATCTCCCTGTTCCTTGAGTTCCAGGATGAGGTCGAGTTGATCCGCGTCATGGGCCAGCCTGGCCTCTTCGGTTTCCCCTTCCCGGTATTCGTCGTGCAGTCCCCGCAGGTCGTCCCCGAAGGGCAGCCCTTCGGCACAGTCTGCGAAGGCCTCGTTCTCCGCCACCTCCACGTAGCGTTTGTTCACGTAGTTCATATCCCCCGTCCGGGCTTCGGCCACGTCGTGGAAGAGACACAGCAGCACCACGCGAAAGGGGTCGGCGTTTTGAACCATCCGGGCCATGGTGTAGCCGATGAGCGCCACCCGGAAGGAATGGTCCGCGACCGATTCCCGCCCCGATCCGAGAAACTGGTAGCCGGACCGGGGGGTTTTCTTGAGCATGCCGAGTTCGAAAAAAAAGT
>JAJFUA010000358.1 GCA_021372635.1 Desulfobacteraceae bacterium
ATAAAGGACGCGAAGCCGACGGTCCCGGAAACCTTGTTGGTGCCCTCTCCGGCGGTCGCCGCCTCGGTGATTGCGGCGGTTTCGGGGCGCACGCAGACCATGCACTTGTCGCCCGGCTTGAGCCGTTCGTCGCAGTCGCAGGCAAAGATGCCGATTTCCGTCTCCACCGATGCCCACTCCCCGGAGCCGTTGCGTTCCCGCAGTCGGCCGGGAACGAGGTTGTTGATGCCGATGAAATCGGCCACGAAGGGTGTTGCCGGCCGTTCATAGAGGTCCCAGGGCGTTCCGATCTGCTGCAAAACGCCCAGTTTGACGACGGCGATTCGGTCCGACAGGGTGAGCGCCTCTTCCTGGTCGTGGGTCACGTAGATGGTGGTGATGGCAAGTTCCTTCTGGAGCTTCCGAATCTCTGCGCGGACCTGCAGCCGGATCTTGGCGTCCAGGTTGCTCAGAGGTTCGTCCAGCAGCAGGACGTCCGGGTTCAGAACCAACGCACGGGCCAGGGCAACCCGCTGCTGCTGGCCTCCGGAAAGCTGGCCGGGATAGCGTGTCTCGAGCCCCTTGAGGTTGACCAGGCCGAGCGCGCGTGCGACCCTTTCCCCGATCTGGTCCCTGGAAACTTTCTTGAGCTTCAGGCCGTAGGCGATGTTGTCGTGGATGGTCATGTGCGGCCACAGGGCGTAATTCTGAAAGACCATCCCGATGTTTCGTTCGTAGGGCGGGACGCCGGCTACGTTCCTTCCCCCGAAGAGTATCTCGCCGCGGTCGGGATAGTGAAAGCCTCCGATCAGGCGAAGAAGCGTTGTCTTGCCACATCCGGAGGGACCCAGGAGGGTGAAGAGTTCGCCGTCGCGAATGTGGATCGAAACGTTGCTTACCGCTTCGAGAGAGCCAAACCTCTTGACTAAATCCTTCAGTTCTATGTCCATCTCAAATCGACCGGATCTTTCTTCTGGGTGTATGGTTGTCCATCGCCCTTCCGACCAGGAGGGGACGAAGGGAGAGGGTACCCCTTCGGAACCGTCGGCGAATCGCGTCGAAGCAGGCGGAGACTCCCCGGGGGAACTCCCCCGCCCCGGAAGGCGGTTGGGCGTCCCCCGACCGAAGGTTCTCAGGAGCCCGTCCGCTCTCAGTTCTTCACGATGTCCTTGTGCTTCTCGGTGATCTCTTTGCGGAAGTAGGAGTTCACTTCTTCGATGCGTTTTTTGTCGCCGGCAAGCTTGGTGTCGTACACGTTGCCCACGGGGATGTCGAAGAAAGACCGGACGCCGCCCGTGAAGGCCACCGCCTTCTCCTGGCTGGACCCCGGAGCGCCCTGCACTTTGTACTTCGGCGTGACGGGATAGACGCCCAGTTCGGAAACCAGCTTCTGTCCTTCCTCGGAGAGCATGAATTCGATGAAGGCATGGGCCGCCTTGGAATGAGGCGCACCCTTCAGCACGGACATCGGTTCGGGGGTTACGTATGCGTTCTTGGGATAGACGTACATGATATCGTAGCCGCCCAGGACTTCCGCGAAAGCCATGTAGCTGGGAACGCCGAAGCCGACGGCGAATTCGCCCTTGGCGATGACGTTGGGCACGTCACGGGAGCGGGCCGTGAAAATTCCGGTGTTGGCGGCCAGCTTCGTCATCCAGTCCCATCCCTTTTCCCAGCCGAAAGTCTGGAGGATGACTTCGACGGTGGCGTGGCTGGAGCTGGACCGGTCGGGCGTACACTGGGCGATCTGGCCCTTGA
Organism: Desulfobacteraceae bacterium; assembly: GCA_021372635.1. Classification (GTDB taxonomy): domain Bacteria; phylum Desulfobacterota; class Syntrophobacteria; order Syntrophobacterales; family Syntrophobacteraceae; genus JAJFUA01. The sequence continues at coordinate 1,738 of JAJFUA010000358.1, forward strand.
GCTTGGGATTGAGCAGGTCTTCCCAGTCCTTGATCTCGACGCCGAGGCGCTTCAGAAGCTTCGGCTGATAGATGATTCCATAAGGTTCCAGCATCGTTCCGACCCAGAACATCTTCGGGTCCTTGAGAGGCAGCGGCACCGGCTGGCCTATGCTCGCGGGGATCTCGTCCCACATCTTCTTCGGGATCTGAATCTTGTCGAGAAGTCCCTGGGCGGCCAGATCGTCGAAAAGCGTTCCTTCACCGCCCCAGAAGATGTCGGCCTGCGGGTTGCCCTTCCACTCGATGATCTGCCCGTAGGCGACCGGAGTCCCCTTGGGAATGGCGCTCGTCTTGACGTCCACGTTGAACTTCTTCTTGGCGTATCCCTGGAACGCCTTCAGGACCGGGTCGTGAACGTCCTTGGAAACGGGAGTGATCAGATAAAGTTCGTTTTCAATCGTCTGGGCATGTGTGTTTCCCCAACAACAAAAGCTCAGGGCTGAAATCATTAAGGTCACGATCAAAATCTTTTTCATTCTGCAACCTCCCTTTGTTTGATGTGAACGCTTATGAAAACACTTTCGCTGTTGGGATGCGCAGGCATCCCCCGAACGCAACACGCGCAATTTCCAATGAAGTCGGGAATAAACTCAGAGTGAAATGAATACCGGTTTCCCTCTCATTCGAAGGGCAACCACTTGCCGAGTCTAGTGGAAACGTCCGGGTGAGTCAAGATAATTGCCCCGCCGTTTTGGCCTCCCGGAAGGGCCGCAGTTACTCATTTCCCGGTGGATGCGGCTTTTCACTCCGTACATTTCTGAACATTTTAGATCAGAGACCGGTGTTTTTCCACTCCTTAGATGAATGTATATGAATGTTAATAAATGCACTTGGGTGTTCCATCCGAAAACTTCACCAGTCCAGCCCTCCGTGCGAGTCCGTTCCGGTACCCTTCAGGCCGGCAGGGCATTGCACGGATTCTGAAGCTGAAGAGGAGCGCAGTTTCTGATAGAATGGGTCCCGAGGTTTTCGATCGACAACCCCTATGAAGTGGAATCCCATGATAGAGACCATTTCCCGATACGGCTTCAAGGCCCTGGTCCAGTCCCCCGCGGGGGGCGCCGTTTCCGAAGCGTTTACGGAGAAGGCGGCCAGGGAGGCGGAGAACTTTCACAGGCAGCTTCCCGGCTACCGTCCGACCCGGCTGGTTCGCCTGAGCCGACTTGCACGGGCCTGGGGTGTGGGGGATATTTTCGTCAAGGACGAATCGACCCGCTTCGACCTCAAGGCGTTCAAAGTCCTGGGAGGAAGCTATGCCGTGGCCCGCCTGATGTGCCGGAAGCTGGGGATACCTCCCGAAGAGGTCGATTTTACCCTTCTGGTCAGCGAAGAGGCGAAGCTGCGGATGGGGCGGGTCACCTTCGCGACGGCCACGGACGGCAACCACGGGCGTGGAGTCGCCTGGGCGGCGGAACAGCTCGGACAGCGGGCGGTGATCTACATGCCCAGAGGGTCGGCCCGATCCCGGGTGGAGAACATTCGCGGTCACGGGGCCACGGTGGAGGTGACGGACTGCAACTATGACGACACGGTGCGGCTGGCGTACCGCCAGGCGCGGGAAAACGGCTGGCACGTCGTCCAGGACACCGCCTGGGAAGGCTACGAGGAAGTGCCTGTGTGGATCATGCAGGGCTATATGACCCTGTGTGTGGAGGCCGTGGACCAGATGGCGGCGGCAGGCAGAGCGCCGACGCACGTTTTCGTGCAGGCCGGCGTGGGGGCTTTTCCCGGCGCGGTCGTCGGATACCTGGCCAACAGGTTCCGGGAGAAGCCGCCGAAATTCATCTGCGTGGAACCCACCAACGCGGCGTGCATCTTTGCCTCCGCCGCTGCGGGCGACGGACGGCCCCACGCCGTCACCGGAGAACTCCGGACGATCATGGCCGGCCTGGCATGTGGCGAGCCCAACCCGATCGCCTGGAATATCCTGCGGGATTTTTCCAGCGGTTTCGTCAGCTGTGAAGACTTTGCCGCGGCGAACGGCATGCGCATACTGGGGAATCCGCTTCCCGGCGACGCGGCGGTCGAGGCGGGCGAGTCCGGCGCCGTGGGCATCGGTGTGCTCGACCTGCTCGCCAATAACCCCGATTTTTCGGGGCTCAGGGAGAAACTGGAAATCGGCCCCGGCTCCAGTATCCTTTCCTTCAATACCGAAGGCGCCACGGACCCCGGCAACTACCGGGAGATCGTCTGGCACGGGAAGTGCCCGTCGCCCTGGCACGCGGGCGCCGCCACCGCATTTGAATTGTAAATAATTGACTTTCCAGGATGATACGTTAATCTTTTCCCTGCGGCGGCCGGATACGGTTCCCGGCTTCTGGACGACGTGATGCAACCTTCCGGGGAAGGACCCATGCTCAAAATCAGAGAAAAGATCTCCCATCGCTTCTTCGTGGCGATCCTGGCGGTCGTGGTGATCCCGATCGGCATCATGGGCTATGAGAGCACCATGCTGGCGAGAAAGGCCCTGACGAATTTCGCCTTCCTGCACATGGCCACCATAGCGGAAAACCGTGCCAGTCACCTGGAATCCTGGCTGGACGAACGCATGGACGACATCGGCGTTCTCTCGGACCTGCCGGGGATCCGGGACGCATGCGAGGGATACGTCCGGAGGGACCCCGCGGATTCGGCGTCGTCCGCGGTGGAGTTGCTGAGGAATACCCTGGACATCGTCGAGGGGCGGTCCCCTTCGTATGAAAACCTCTATGTGATGCTGCCGGAAGGAAAAGTGCTCGCGGCCACGCACCCCGATCTTCTCGCTGCGGGGGGAGTGAGCGGCACGAACATCATCGAGCGGCTTGGGGACAGCGACGATCCCGTGATGGGCCCCGTCTATCAGCGGCCCGACAGGGATGCCTGGCACGTGCAGCTTGCGTCGGTCATCAAAGGGCATGACGGGCGGAGGCTTGCCGTCATCGTCGCCGTGCTGGATCTTTCGAAAACCGTCGATCCCATCATGGTCGAGCGCTTCGGACTGGGAGAAACGGGCGAAACCTACCTGGTGAGCAGGGACAGGAGAATCATCTCCGAATCGCGGTTCCTGGGCTGGCCGGAGATCCTCGACCGGAGCTTCGACACCGAAGGGATTCGCTCCGTCCTGGGGGAAGACAGGGGAACCTCCATCTACGAGAACTACATGGGCCGCGAGGTGCTCGGGTCTTACATATGGCTTCCCCGCTACGACTGGGGGCTTCTTGCGGAAATGGAAACCGATGAGCTGATGTGGCCCCTGAAGTGGATCAAGACGATCGCCATCCTGTCGGCGGTGCTCGTGAGCGCGATCTGCTTCCTGATGGCCTACCTGGTCAGCCGGAGGGTTTCCGGGCCCATCGTCCAGGTGGCGGATGCCGCCGAGAGTATTGCGGAAGGCAACCTGGAGCAGCGCATCCCCTTTTCCAGCAGGGACGAAGTCGGTCGGCTGGCCGCAAGCTTCAATGCGATGGCGGAACGGCTTTCCCATTCGATCGCATCCCTGCAGCAGAAGGAGGATTCTTTGCAGAAGGCGTATAATGACCTCGTTACGACTCAGGAACAGCTCCTGTACTCCGAACGGATGGCGGCGGTGGGCGAACTGGTCGCGTCGGTCGCTCACGAGATGCGCAGCCCCCTGTCGTCGATCAAGCTCAACCTCCAGATCATCGGCAGATCCCTGGGCAGGGAGACGGTCCTTTTCGAACATTACGAAATCGCCCTGGACCAGGTCGCCCAGATGGAACGGATGTTTTCGGACCTGCTCAACTACAGCAAGCCGTTCGACCTCCAGAAGAAGGACATGCCCGTGGAAAGCCTGATCGACAGGTGCCTGCTGGAACTCGAAGGCGAAATCGCCGCGCACGGGATAACCGCCAGGAAAAGGATAGAACCGGACCTGCCGCCGCTCATCGCCGACCCGGACAAGATGGAGCAGGTCCTGGTCAACATTCTCAGGAACGCGCTGGAAGCCTCACGCCCGGGCGGGGCGATCGAGATCGCCGTCTCGGGGGGCAAGGACTCGAACGGTTCCATAACCGTCCAGGTGACCGATCACGGGCCGGGGATTTCCCGGCGCAACCTGAAAACGATTTTCCAGCCGTTTTTCACGACGAAGAAGAAGGGCACGGGACTGGGACTCGCCATCGTGAAAAAGATCGTGGATGCTCATCGCGGGGAGATTTCCGTGGAGAGCGAGGAGGGCAGGGGCACGATCGTGAAGCTGACCCTGCCGGGAGTTCGAGGTGTGGCATGAAGAGAATCATGATCGTCGACGACGACCCGTCCCTGGCGCGGACTCTCGAACTCTATTTCCGGGGCCGCAACTACGAGGTGTCCATTTTCGGCACAGGGCTGGAGGCGCTTGATCACTGGAGGGACGAGGAGCCCGACCTCATTCTCCTGGACGTGCAACTGCCGGACATGGACGGCCCCGAGGTGCTCGCCGCCGCCAAAAAGGAACAGCTCGAAGGCGAAGTGGTCATGATCACCGCCTTTCACGACACGGAGGCGACCTTGAAGGCCATTCGGCTCGGGGCCGCCGATTACCTGTACAAGCCCATCGACCTCGATTCCCTGGACCTGCTGCTCGAAAAGATCCTCCAGCAGAAGGCCCAGCGCGCGAAGATGGCCCAGCGCAGCCACGTCATATCCGAATACTACAAGCCCAACCAGATCATCGGCCGCAGCAAGAAAATGATCGATGTCATCAAGGCCATCGCCCAGGTGGCCCAGACGCCCGCAAGCGTTCTCCTGGACGGGGAAACGGGCACGGGAAAGGAACTGGTCGCGCAGACCATCCACCAGGAAGCGGCGCCCGAAGAACCCTTTGTCGCCGTTAATTGCGCCGCCATCGTGGACAATCTCCTGGAGAGCGAATTCTTCGGTCATGAAAAAGGGGCCTTCACCGGGGCGATGAGCCGCAAGGTCGGCAAGCTCGAGGTGGCCGGCAAGGGGACCGTGTTCCTGGACGAGATTGCCGAACTGTCCCTCGACCTCCAGGCGAAGTTTCTCCGGGTTCTCCAGGAGCGCGAGTTCCAGAGGGTCGGGGGGGTCAAGACGATATCCCTGGACGCGCGGATCATCGCGGCCACCAACCGGGATCTGGAGAAGATGGTGGACGAGGGGGGCTTCCGGGAGGATCTGTTCTTCCGGCTGAAGGTGTTCGTCATCCGCATCCCTCCCCTGCGCGAGCGGCCCGAAGACGTCGTGCCGCTCACCGAATATTTTATCCACCGCCTCAACCAGGAAATGCAGAAGAAGGTGTCCCGGATTCCGAATGCCCACCTGGAGGCGTTGAAAGCCTACGACTGGCCCGGTAATGTCCGCGAGCTGCAGAACGTGCTGCGTCGGGCGATGATTCTCACTACCGGGGAGATTCTTGAATTCGACGAAAACTGGATCCGGAGAAAAGACGCACCCCAGGCGGCGGTCTCCGGGGAGGTGCCGAAGCCCGTGATCGAGGGGCCACTCTTGAGCCTTGAGGAAATCGAAAAGGCGCACATCGAAAAGGTGCTGCTGCATACCCGGGGGAACTACGGAGAGGCCTGCAGGATACTCGGCATCAGCCGCCCCACGCTGCGCAGGAAGATCGGCGACTACCGGCTGAACGTGGAATGGAAGGAATGACCCGGGCCATTCTCTTCTTCGCGCATCCGAAGCCGTTGAAAGAAATGTTCAACCGGTCGGGGAGCTGAAAGAAATGTCGTTCCCGGTTGAAAGTTTTGTTCAACGGCGGGTGGCGTCGAACCGCTCGTCGTTCCCCTCAGCCGCACCGGCGGCGGAAACCGGAGAACAGCGCAGGATTTCTTGCGGTGTGAAGGAGTGGAAAAGTGTGTGTCCCCGGTCTTTCGGCGGCGCACGGTTCTGAAGTTGCGGATGGGCTGAGAGGGGCCCTCAAAAACCGGATCGCCCCGCCGCGAATGCTTCGCGGCGGGGCGATCTATCTGAAAGGACAGGCTTTTCATGAAGAGATGTCCAAGAATGGGCACCGATAAGGGGGCTGACCTTGTTTCCTGTGCTCTCCGGAACCGCCTGTCCCGTTGTCCTCAAGGTAAGAGCAACAATAATGCCATGTTCTGTTCCGCCCGGTGCAATTCCCCTCTCGTACGACACGACCGCGGTGCCTCCCCTGAGCGATAATTTCCATTCCCGCCCCGATGGACTTAAATTCGCCCCAGCACCTAGCCCGTAGCCCGTAGGTTGGCGGTGAGTGACAGCGAACCCCAACACCCGCAGCCCCAGCCTGACAGCCAATGCAGTTTGTCACTGCCCGTGCGCCGGTATAGAACCTGTTGGGGTTCGCTTGTCGCTCACCGCCAACCTACGCACTACTTCCGGCCGCCGGCGATCACATGAAAATCGAAAAAGAAGGACTCCGGGGAAATAACGGATTGTGTAGGTACGGAATATGAGCGGTGAAGTTCGTTTCCTCTTGCGCTACGCGCCCGGATACAAGGTTCTGGGCCACCCGAAAGTGTTTGTTATGGAAGCCATTCTTCACCGAACGAACGAAAAAAACCTGGCCCTTGTAAGCCGGCTCCCCCTTGGAACAATGTATTGGAAATCATCAGCCCAAGGGCATTGGGGGGGCTTGGCATCTATATTGCATGAAAATAACCGAGTATTGCGTGTTCATTCGTTTCTGCCGTGCTTCCCGCATGAGACTCTCTCAGAGTCGGGATGACTCCGGGGGAGCGTTCATGCCAGAGAGTACACAGTCAGATACAGGAGAAAAAGCAAATGGAATTGGCATTGGGAAAGAAAATCCGGTTGATGCTTGTTTTGTCGACCATTTTGTTCTTTGGAATGGCTGTCTTCGCCGAATCGAACGCATGGGCGCGGGCCGGGCGGGGCATGTCGTCCGGGAGCCGGGGAAGCAGAAGCTATTCGACTCCGGCGAGCCCTTCGAAACCCAATCCCGGCTTCAGCACGCAGGGAAGGAACCCCGCCGCCGCCACACCTGGACAGACGTCGGGAGGTTTCTTCAGCCGTAGTCCCTTCATGCAGGGGCTTGCGGGCGGTCTTGCCGGCGGAATGCTGGGCAGCCTTCTCTTTGGCGGTGTCGGCCATGCCGCTTCCGGAGGGTATGGCGGCGGGGGAATCGGGTTCATGGATATTGCGCTCATCGGCCTGATCCTGTACCTGATCTATCGCTTCATCAAAAGGCGCCGGGTGGCGAGTGAAACCGCCTACTACTCCGACGGAGCGGCCCCGGGACGGGAGGGGAATTACGATGCCTACCAGGGGGGCCATTCCAATGCGGGCTGGTCCGCCCCGGAAGCTCCCGCCGGGCACGGGGAGCTGGAGCGCGGTTTCGAGGCGATCCGCAGCTACGATCCGTCCTTCGATCCGGAGCGGTTCAAGGAAACCGCCCAGGACCTTTTCTTCCGGATTCAGGCCGGATGGACGAACCGGAGCCTCGACGGGATCGGGAACATCCTGACCGACGAAATGTCCGCGCTCTTCATGGCGGAATTTGAGACGATGAAGCAGAAGGGGGTTATCAACCGCCTCGAGAACATAGCGGTCCGAAAGGTGGAATTCTCCGAAGCCTGGCAGGAGATGGGCAAGGATTATATCACCGTGCTGTTTACGGCGAACCTGCTCGACTACACGGTGGATGCCACGACGCGCGAACTGGTGCAGGGCGACAAGATGAACCCCGTCAAATTTCAGGAGTTCTGGACCTTTACGCGTGACGTCGGTTCCTCCAGGTGGCAGCTCAGCGCCATCAACCAGGTGGAAAACTGATCGTGAAGTGGGAATGGCTTCTTCCCCTCCGGTGAGAGGGGAAGAAGCCGGTTCGACCCTTTGAAAAACGGGGGGATTTCCGTCCGGAAATCCCCCCATAGAGCCTTCCTTTTTATCACTTTGTCCGCTGCTTTACTCCACCCGTCTTTCCGGTATCAGCATCGATTCAGCCTGCGCGGTACGTGTCGGCGGATACCTGCCGAACCACGGTCCCATGTTCCGGGGAACTCACAGGAGTATCGAGCGCAAAGTTGCCGGTTGCCTGACTTCGATTTCCCCGGAATGCAACCTCGTTTCCCGCCGCGTAGGGAATCCGGTTCCGCAATTCGTGAATCCGCATTCATTCTTCATTTACGCACCGATGGCAACTATGATAGTAAAACAAACTTAACTCGCTTTTGTTTTCATTCATTCCGGTCGTAGACATATAGAAGGGCGGATCTGTCGGTATGGCTTACCCTGAGAGGTGAGGAGGGCGAACGTGCGATACGAAGTGCTCGGGGAGAACGGTGCGTCGGGCGGTTACAGGAAGACTGCGCGTTGGGTGGTCCGTGCAGCACTGGCGGTGGTCGTGGCCGCGTTCGGATGCGGCTGTGAGAAGAAGGACACGGCTGTCAAGAGCGTGGCGGTTCCCGCGGTGGAGGTCTCGGCGGTCGACGTTTCCACGCGGGATGTCCCGTTTATCGCCGAGTTCATCGCACAGACGCAGAGTTCTCGGTTGGTGAACATCAACGCGCGGATCACCGGATTTCTTGAAAAGCGCGTTTATACGGAGGGTTCCATTGTGAAAGAGGGGCAGACGCTTTTCATGATGGATCAGAAGCCCTTCAAAGTCCAGCTGGACCAGGCGAAAGCCGCACTGGCCCGGCAGGAAGCGGCCCTCGAAGTGGCCCGGCAGAACCTCGCCCGGGTGAAGCCTCTCGCCGGCCTCAACGCTCTCTCTCAAAAGGACCTCGACGACGCGACCGGAAAGTTCCAGACTTCCTCCGCCGACGTCGAGCAGGCCAAGGCCCAGCTCGAGCAGGCCAAGCTCAATTATTCCTATACCATCGTCACCTCCCCGGTGACCGGCATCACGAGCGCCGCAATACAGACGGACGGGACCTACATCAGCCAGATGAACAGCCAGTTGACGACCGTTGCCGTGCTCTCCCCCATGTGGGTGAACTTCAGCGTGTCGGAAAACCAGATGCAGCGCGTTCTCGACCAGGTTCAAAAAGGGATGCTGCGCGAGCCGAAGGGGCAGAACTACGTGGTTGAGGTGATCCTCGTCGACGGTTCGGTATTCCCGCATAAGGGCGCCATCACCTTCGCGGAGCCTTCCTTCAACCCGCAGACCGGAACGTTTCTCATCCGGGTGAGCATTGACAATCCCAAGGGGGTACTGAGGCCGAACCAGTATGTGAAGGTTCGCCTGCTGGGGGCAGTCCGGCCGGATGCCATCCTCGTTCCGCAACGCGCGGTGCGGCAGGGTGCGAAGGGGCATTTTGTATGGCTGGTCGACAAGGAGAACAAGGCACAGCAGCGCCCCGTCACCGTCGGCGAATGGTACGGCAAGGACTGGGTCATTCTCGAAGGGCTTGGCCGGGGCGACAAGGTGGTGGTCGACGGCGGACTCACCCTTCGTGCGGGGGCGACCGTTTCGGTGAAGCCGTATAAAGCGGATGCAGACCCGGCCGCCGGCGGAGCACAGCCGGTTGCGGTGCCCGCCAGGTCCGAAGGCAAACAGGGAAGCTGATAGAGGAGGCGGGACCATGTTTTCCAGATTCTTTATCGAGCGTCCGATCTTTGCCGCGGTCATCTCGATCATCATCTGCCTTGCGGGCGCCGTGGCGATGGTTTCCCTGCCGGTCGAACAGTATCCGACGATCACTCCCGTGCAGGTGACCGTGTCGGCGACCTATCCCGGGGCAGATTCGCAGACGGTGGCCGACTCCGTTGCCGCGCCCATCGAGGCCCAGGTGAACGGCGTCGACAATATGCTCTATATGACCTCTTCGAGTTCCTCCAACGGTCAGATGCAGATGACCGTCTACTTCTCCCTGAACACGAACCCAGATATCGCGCAGGTCCAGGTGCAGAACCGGGTGAACCTCGCGACGCCGCAGCTGCCCTCGGCGGTCACCCAGCAGGGCGTGTCCGTGCAGAAGAAGTCCTCGTCGATCATGATGATGATCGGGATCTTCGCCAAGGAAAGCCGCTACAGTCCCGAATATATTGCCAACTATTCCAACGTGTACGTCCTCGACGCGCTGAAGCGCGTGCCCGGTGCCGGACAGGCGCAGATCATGGGGGTTCCGGACCAGGCGATGCGCATCTGGATGAACCCCGAGCGGATGGCCTCCCTGGGCATTACCACGAGCGACATTCAGCAGGCCGTGGCGAGCCAGAACGCCATCTTCGGGACCGGCCAGATCGGCCAGCAGCCGACGGCGAATCCCGTGGAACTGACCTTTCCGGTCGTGTCGCAGCACCCGTTCGTGGACCCTGTCGATTACGAAAACATCATCCTTCGAGCCAGCCAGGACGGCAGCGCCATAGTGCGCCTGAGGGACGTCGCCCGCGCCAAGGTGGGGCTGAGCCAATACATCGTCGACAGCAAGCTGAACGGTAAGCCGGCCACGTTCATCGCCGTCTACCAGCAGGCCGGAGCGAACGCCCTCGATGTTTCCAAGGCGGTCCGCAAGACGCTGGAGGAGATGAAGCCTCGCTTTCCGGACGGCATGGACTATGTCATCTCCCTGGACACCACCGAATTCGTCCGGATGTCCATCGAAGAGGTTATTCACACCCTCTTCGAAGCAATCGCCCTGGTGATTTGCGTCGTGTACCTCTTCCTGCAAAGCTTCCGGGTCACCCTGATCTGCTCGATCGCTATCGTCGTCTCCCTCGTCGGCACCTTCATCGGCATGATCGCCATGGGGTTCTCCATCAACCTGCTGACCCTGTTCGGACTGGTGCTCGCCATAGGCATGGTCGTGGACGATGCGATCGTCGTGGTCGAAAACGTGGAGCGCAACATGATGCTCCACCACCTTGCGCCGAAGGAGGCCACAAAGAGAGCGATGGTCGAGATCGGCAATTCCCTGGTGGCCGTGGTGCTGGTCATGTCGTCGGTGTTTCTGCCCGCGGCCTTCCTGCCAGGCACCACCGGGCAGCTTTACAAGCAGTTTGCGATCACCATCGTCATATCGGTCTCGATTTCCGGGTTTATCGCGCTGACGCTTACGCCCGCCATGTGCGGGATCATGCTGAAGCACTCGGCGCCCCGGCAGCGAGGCTTCTTCGCCTGGTTCAACCGCGGGGTGGACAGTATCACACAGGCCTTCGGCAGCGCCGTTCTGCTCGTGATCAGGCGCATGGCCGTCGCGCTGGTGCTTCTGCTGGTGTTCCTGTACGGAATCTGGCACTTCTTCCAGGTCATCCCGACGAGTTTCGTACCCAATGAAGACCAGGGCTACGTGATGGCGTCCATCATCATGCCCGACGCGGCCAGCCTGGATCGCACCAACGACGTCATGGACCGGGTAGACGAAATCTTCCAGTCGATTCCGGGAGTGGAGAACCGCACGGAGATCTCCGGCTACAGCCTCCTCGACGGCGGTTTCAAAACCAATGCCGGGACGTTTTTCGTAACGCTGAAGGATTTCAACGAACGCTACTCCACGACGGAAAAAGCCCGCGCCGAAAACGCCAGGGCAGTGCTCCGGAACGTATCTGCCAAATCGCGCTCCATCCAGGAGGGGATGGTCATTCCCATTCCACCCCCGGCAATACCAGGCATCGGAACGACGGGCGGCTTCGAGTTCTACATCCAGGACATGGGAGGGGGCGATCCCGTGAGGCTGGAGGAGGTTACGAACCAGTTCCTGGCGAAGGCCCGGACCCGGCCCGAGCTCACGGGGCTGAACACCACCTTCCGCGCCGTTACGCAGCAGTTGCGCGCCGACGTGGACCGAGAGAAAGCCACGCTTCTCGGGGTGCCCGTCCAGGATGTATACAGCGCCATCCAGGCCCAGTTCGGATCGCTGACGGTGAGCCAGTTCAACGAATACAGCCGCGTCTGGTGGGTGATCCTCCAGTCCGAGCCGCAGCAGCGTCAGAACCCTGAAGACATTACACGGCTCTACACGAGATCGTCGCAGGGGACGATGATCCCGCTTTCGGCCCTCGTCACCACCAGGTGGGTGAGCGGTCCGGACCTCATGCCCCACTTCAACGGCTTCCCCGCTGCCAAGGTCAACGGAAACGCCGCCACCGGGTACAGTTCCGGCCAGGCCTTGCAGGCGATGGAGGAGGTGGCGCACGAGGTTCTGCCTCAGGGATACACCTTCGCATGGTCCGGCCTGGCTTTCGAAGAGAAGAAGTCGGGAGGGACGTCCACCGTCGCGTTCCTTTTCGGCCTCGTCATCGTCTTCCTCGTCATGGCGGCCCAGTACGAATCCTGGACGCTGCCGGGTTCGGTCATGACGGCGGTGCCCTTCGGCATTCTGGGAGCCCTGGCCGCCAACTGGCTGCGCGGCCTGGAAAACGACGTCTACTTTCAGATCGGCCTGCTCGTGCTGATCGGCCTGGGCGCGAAGAACGCCGTCCTTCGGGTGACCTTCGCCGTCGAGCTGCGCAAGCAGGGCAGGTCGATCATCGAAGCGACCATCGAGGCCGGCGAACAGCGTCTGCGGCCGATCATCATGACCTCCCTCGCCTTCGCCCTCGGCGTACTGCCGCTTGCCATCGCGATGGGGGCGGGCGCCAATGCGAGACACTCGATAGGGACCGGCATCATCGGCGGCATGATTGGCGAAACGACGCTGGCCATGTTGTACGTTCCCCTCTTCTTCTACATTTTCGACCGGTTCACGGAAGGCAGGGAGAAACGCACTGCCGCGGTTTCCGATGAAGACGCGCACGCGGAGGCGGCCGCCATGACTGGCGGGCCGCAGGAAAAGCAGGAGTGAGACTGACATGCGCCGATGGTTCTATGTTGGATTGATCGTACTGGTTGCCGGCTGCATGGTCGGCCCGGACTATCGCCGCCCGGCGGTGGATGCCCCCGCGTCCTTTCGCTTCGAGGACGAAGAGGCGCGGGAGACGGCCAATACGCAATGGTGGAAGCAGTTCGAGGACCCGGTGCTCGATTCCCTGATCGCCGAGGGGCTGGCGAAGAACAAGAGTGTCAAGATCGCCGCGGCGAACATCGAGCAGGCGGCGGGCGTGCTGACCCAGACCCGGTCGTCGCTGTTTCCGCAGGTGAATTACAGCGGTGAGGCGCTGCGCCAGAACATCACTGAGCGGGGTCCTTCCCCCGTCCCCTCGTCCATCGACAACCCGCAGAACTATTTTCAGTTCCTGGCTGGAGCCAGTTGGGAACTCGACCTGTGGGGGCGCGTCCGAAGGCTTTCGGAGGCGGCCAGGGCGAACCTGTACGCCAGCGCGGATGCGCGGCGCGGCGTCATCCTCAGCCTCGTCTCCTCCATTGCGAACACCTATATCCAGCTTCGTTCCCTGGACGAACAACTCGGTATTGCGAACCAGAAGTTGAAGACCTACGGGGAATCCGTTTACCTCTTCGAGCAGCAGTTCAAATACGGCCAGGTTTCCCAGATGAACGTCGAGCAGGCGCGCTCGCAATATGAAACCGCGGCATCGACGATCCCGCAGCTCGAAAGCCAGATCGCGCAGACCGAACACTCCATTTGCCTTCTGCTCGGCCGGAACCCCGGTCCCATCGAGCGGGGCAAGTCGATCCTCGAACTCTCCCCCGTGACGGTGCCTGCCGGCCTGCCGTCGCAGCTCCTGGAGCGCCGGCCGGATATCATGCAGGCCGAACAGTCGCTGGTTGCCGCCAACGCACAAATCGGCGCCGCAAAAGCGCTCTACTTCCCGACCATCAGCCTGACCGCCGGCCTGGGCACCGCCAGCGAGCGCCTGTCCGATCTGTTCACGGGTCCGGCCAACGTCTGGAATTTCACCGGAACGATAACGGGACCGATCTTCACCGCGGGGGCCATTTCCGGCCAGGTGAAACAGGCCGAAGCCTCCCGCGAGGCGGCGCTGCTCGGCTACCAGAACGCCGTTCAGAGCGCCTTTCGGGACGTATCGAACGCGTTGATCGCCCGGAAGAAACTTGTCGATCAGATCCAGGCCCAGGAGCGGCTGGTCGCCAGCCTCCGGGAATACGACCGGCTGGCGTGGCTCCAGTACAACGGCGGCTATACGCCGTATCTCACCGTGCTCAACGCCGAGCAGCAGCTCTTCCCCGCCGAACTCAACTACGTGCAGGTCCGCGCTTCGATGCTTTCCGCATCCGTCACCCTCTACCAGGCGATGGGCGGCGGCTGGGTGAACGAAGCGGACCGGTTGACGGGGCAGTAGCGGCACGGGGTGTATGAAGACAACGCGGAGGGGAACCGGGGGGAGACGTTCGCAGGACGCCCATCCTCCGGTTCCGCCCTGACCCCGCGCTTCGCCGCCGGTCCTCGCCCTGCATTTCTCATGTCCCGCCGGAAATGCCCGGCAACGGAATGTTGCCGTGTGCCTCCCCCTGTGCTAATAATTCATCCCAATGAGGCGAAGAGCCTTTCACGCGCTTTCATTTAGAAATCTCCCGTTTCGGAGGATGCCGCCGAGCGGCCCGGTATATCTCGAAGGGAACCGTATGGACGTCCAGAACAAGACCAGGGACGAACTCGTTCGGGAGGTGCGCCGGCTCCGGGAAGAGCTTTCGAAGGCTCACGGGCGTGGGGGCACGGAAGGGCCGCCGCGGAACAGCGGCGAACGCTTTAGGGCTCTTTTCGAGAACCTGGCGGAAGAGGTGCACTCCTGGCGCCTGGTGCGCGACGAAGCGGGAGGGATCAGGACCTGGAGGCTGGTGGACGTCAACCCCCCGGCCATTCATGCCTGGGGCGGGACTTCGGTCGATGAATTCAGGGAGAAGACCGCCGACGAGATCTACGGTCCCGAAGCCTCCGAACGCTTCCTGTCCACCGTCGAGAAGGCCGTGACCCAGGGTACATCGGCCTGCTTCGAAAACAGTTTTCCACACCTCGACAAAACCCTGCGATTCACCATTATCCCCCTGGAGGACGGCTTCATCGCCGTCGGTGCGGACGTCACCGGCCTCCTGAAAAGCGAAAATGCGCTGCGGGAGAGCCGGTTTCTACTGCATGCGGTCACCGATGGCATCCCCGATCCCATATTCGTGAAGGACGGCAAAGGCCGGCTGATCATGGCCAACGCCGCCACCCTGGCGCTCATCGGCAAACCGGCATGTGAGGTGATCGGCAGGACCGATGAAGAGTTCTACCAGGACTCGAACATGGGCCGTGTGATCATGGAAAACGACAGGGAGGTCATGGAGTCCGGCCAGGGCGGGGTTTTCGAGGAAATCGCGCCTTCACCCGAAGGCACCCGGGTGTTCCTGTCCACAAAGATCCCCTGGAGGGATGCCGAAGGGCGGGTCATCGGTCTTCTGGGCATCGCCCGCGATATCACCGAGAGGAAAAAAGCCGGTGAGGAAATCCGCGAACTGTCGCAGCGCCTCAGCTACCATGTGGACAATTCCCCCCTGGCGGTGATCGAATGGGGGCCGGACATGCGGCTCATCCGCTGGTCGGGCGAGGCCGAACGGATATTCGGCTGGAGCGCCGGGGAGGTGATCGGCAAGCGCATAGAGGATCTCCGGTGGGTTTATGACGAGGACAGGGAGCACGTGACGGAAGTTTCGACGGAACTGAAGACGGGGGCCAACCCGCAGCGGTTTTCCTGCAATCGCAATTACCGGAAGGACGGGTCCGTCATTCACTGTGAATGGTACAATTCGTCGCTGGTGGACGATTCGGGCCGGTTGCGCTCCATCCTTTCCCTGGTGCTGGATGTGACCGAGCGGACAAGAGCGGAGGAGGAGCTTCGCAGGAGGGAAAACGAGGCCAGGGAGCAGGCCATGCGCTTTCACGCGATCCTGAATGCGGTTCCCGCCATCATCTGGATGGCCTACGACCGGGAGTGCCAAACCATTTCGGGCAACAAGGCCGCGCTCCGGTTCTCGCGCGTACCGGGAAAAACGAACATGTCCAAGACGGGACCGGAGCCCGGGCGGCTGGCCCACTACCGCCTGTTCTCCGAAGGCCGGGAACTTGTGCCGGAGGAGATGCCCATCCAGCGGGTGGCGGCTTCCGGGGAAGCTCTCTACGACTATCCCGTCGAATTCCTTTTCGACGATGGGGCGCAGCACTTCCTCCTCGGCAACGTGGTCCCTTTTCTCAATGAGCGGGAGGAGCCGGAAGGAGCCGTCGCCGCTTTCCTCGACATAACCGAGCGGAAGCGGATGGAGGAGGAACTGCGAAAATCCCGGGACGAACTCGAACAGCGCGTCCGGGAACGCACGGCGGAACTCAAGGCGACCAACAGGGCGCTCACGGAATATACGGTGAGACTGGAACGGCTCAACGAAGAACTCCGTGAATTCGCGTTCATCGCCTCTCACGATCTCCAGGAACCGCTTCGCAAGATACAGACCTTCGGACACCTGCTTTCCGAGAAGTTCCGGGAATCCCTCGGCGGAGAAAGCGCGGATTTCGTGATGCGCATGACCCGGGCGGCGGCAAGGATGTCTGATCTGCTCCAGTCCCTTCGCCACTATTCACGGATAGCCACCCGGCCGTCCCCCTTCGGGCCCGTGAACCTCTCGGAAGCGGCGAGGGAGGCCCTCGTCGACCTGGAGCTGGTCCTGGAGGAAACCGGGGCGGAGGTGGAAATCGGGGAACTGCCCACGATAGATGGCGACGCCATGCAGGTGCGCGAACTCTTTCAGAATCTTTTCAGCAACTCGGTCAGGTACTGCCGTAAGAGCGAGAAGCCCGTCATCAGGGTGCAGGGGAGCGAGAGCGGCGGAATGTGCAAGGTCTTCGTCGAGGACAACGGGATGGGCTTCGCGGACTGCTTCGTCGATCGCATTTTCAAGCCGTTCCAGCAGCTTCACCCGAGAAGCGCCGGTTACGGCGGAACGGGGATGGGGCTGGCGATCTGCCGGAAGATCGTGGAAAGACACGGCGGGAGCATCACGGCGACAAGCACTCCGGGGAAGGGCACCACCTTTATCATCAGCCTGCCCGTGCGGCAGGGGAAGAGGGAGCCCTGACGGAAAGGCGGGAGGCCGTTCCCCTGCGTTTTTGCCGTCCATGAAAGACAGGCTGCCACCTGAAACCGGCACTTCGCACGTATCGTCAGCCGTTCCCCTCTCACGCCCTGATAGAGGTCGTCACACACTCTAGTCCCCACAATCCAAGTTGTGTCTTGAATAGCAAGGATTCGCTGAAAGCATGGCATCGGTATGTCAACCAGGAAGCTGCCCTGTTGACTTGCGTCTTTCTTCATCCATCTTTCATCAGACTATTTCCAAATAACTTGTAGGCAAAAAGGAGGGGTGATACAAGCAGCGAGAAGCGTGAAATCGTATTTACTGAAATTCGAGAGAGAGGACAACTGATGGTGACCCCAGAAAAGCGAAGCGAATTTCTCGATTTCTACAAGGAATTCCTGCAGGAATTCCCTTATTCTTCGGAAGGACAAAGAAATCAATGCCTTTTTCATGACTCGAAAACTCAAGCTCAGGTAAATTTCAGACTGATTACTGAGGCTGATGCTCGACACGAGGATATCACAGATCTGGTGCTCAGGAAGTTGCTCCCATATGATGCGAACGATGCCAATCTAAGCGATGGGACATGGACTTCTCATGCCCCCATAGCTGCTAATTACAATCAGCTAAGACGAAAGTACGAGGGGGGTGCCTGGGTCAGCCCGACTGAATGGCCGGCCATAGCCACAGCAATTTGGGAATTCGTGAAGAGTTGTATAAACAATCCATCAACTCTGGAGCAAGCCTGTAAGGAGTTCAGAAATGCAACGAAGGGATTCCAATCAGGTACATTGTCTCCTATCTTGGCAGCATTAAAGCCCGAGTACTTCATCCTCATCAACAGCAAGCCTCTGAAGGTGATCAATTACTTCACTGGCAGCACCATCAAAGCCGATCTGGCCAGTTACCCCAAGGCAAATGAAATTGGCCGGAAACTAATCAAAGAGTTGACTGCTGACCTGAGCGTGCCAGGTGCCCCGTCGCTTTCCGCGGCCGACCTGTTTGATATGTTTTGCCATTGGTTGGTCGCGGTCAGGAAATTTGAGTTTCCCCGCAAGGTAGACACTCCTTCCGATGGGGATGACCCACAAAAGATTCCTGCGATATTCAAGGACTGGAATGATGCCAATCTTGCACTGGATTTTCTAAAAGATGCCTTCGTTCGGCTTGGAGTAGATGGTCCGGCAGATCCTCGTCTATCCGTGACGTTGCCAAAAACGTGGAAAGATCGGCTGCTCAGAGTGAATTTCGGAAACTGGATGGTAATCGATTTGCGTCGAGATGCGACCTCAAAGAGAATGCAGGTAAACTTGGCTCTTCTCAAGGATTCTATCCCAGAAAATCTATGCGACAGAATTCAAGGCGATGCCTTCAAGCAGAAGGACGGTGACCCTGACGTCTGCATAGTCGAAACCTCTATGTCCGATGACTGGAAAATGAGTTCTGAACTCAGAGAAGCCTACGAAAAATCATTTTCCTATATCGCCGAGCGTTTCAAGGATTGGCAGGGAACCCCGTATTCTTTTGCTCACCGGGCCAGCCTGCTTGCTGCTGTTTTTGATCTGAATAAGAGAAATAAACTGTTTCATGGCGTCGGATTAACTAGCGAAAATGGCGAAGGTCACGTGGTGGACCACGAATATTCACTCCAATCATTTACGGAGGAAACCGGGATCGATGCAGATGTCGTCACCCGCTGGATTCGAGCTTTGGAACGCAAAGGGCAGGCGATCATCTATGGCCCACCTGGAACCGGAAAAACCTTTGTCGCTCAGCGACTTGCAAAGATCGTTATAGGGAATGACGGTGGATTCCGCGATCTTGTCCAATTCCATCCCGCCTATGCCTATGAGGACTTCATGCAAGGCATCCGGCCCGATACTGCTCCGAATGGGGCGCTTTGCTATTCACTTCGTCCAGGGCGTTTTTTGGAATTCTGTCAGAAGGCTGCCAAAACCAGTGGCCGATCTGTACTGATAATAGACGAAATCAACCGCGCTAACCTTGCGCGCGTTTTTGGCGAACTGATGTACCTCCTGGAATATCGCGACGAAGAGGTTCCTCTGGCTGGTAGCAATCGATTCTCGATTCCCCGAAATGTAATCATCATTGGAACCATGAATACGGCTGACCGATCTATTGCCCTGGTTGACCACGCCTTGCGAAGACGTTTTGCCTTCCTTCCTTTGCGCCCTGATTACAATACACTTGCTCAATATCATCAAAGGAACAAGACTGATTGTCCGACCGAAGGACTCATCCAACTGCTGAAAGAATTGAACAGCGCCATCAATGATTTTCACTATGAGATCGGGATCAGCTTCTTTCTGCGACTGGATTTGCAAAAGCATATTGAGGATATATGGCGAATGGAAATCGAGCCCTACCTTGAAGAATACTTCTTTGATCAGAGAGAGATGGTTACCAGGTACAGGTGGGACAGCATCAAACAGCGGATCGGCTTATGATCGATTCCGGACAAAGAATTTACGACATAATCGAGTTCGAACAGGCTTCCTTCGAACCCGAAGAACATTTTGACTCCGCCGTTCAAAAACTCTGGGAGACTTATGGGCAAAGTCAAAAAAGAATTGATGTTGATCTACCCTCATTTAAAACCGATCACAGGTGGCGGTTGACTTCACGGGGCTGGATTGGGTTCATCCCTGTTACGCCTCTGGTTGGATTCCGCCTGAATTCCAAAGTGCCTATCAGCAATATCTTCCGAATGCTTGAGTATGCCTATCGGCTTCAGTCATTTCATCTCCTTGAGGGTATAGCGAATTTCGGTTCCTTGGAAGATATCTACGACCGGTTGGCCAAGATACTCGCGAAGAGCGTTTTAGATCGTGCGCGTAAAGGTTTCTATCGTACCTACCTGGGGGAAACGGAACTTTTGTCGTTCCTGCGTGGAAGAATAGACATCCAGTATGCCCTCCAATGCCCTCTGGATGCGAAGCTTCGATGCCATTACGAGGAACATACGGCAGACGTAGCGGAAAACCAGATCCTGGCCTGGTCTCTTTCCAAAATCTTGCGTGCCCGCCTGTGTTCAGATGAGACTCTTATCCTGGTCAGGCATGCTTTCCACTCACTTCAAGGATTCGCAAGAATTCATCCCTACAGTCCGAGAGACTGTATTCGCCGATTCTATAATCGCCTTAATGAGGACTACAAACCATTACATGCACTCTGCCGGTTTTTTCTTGAACAAACCGGTCCGACTCACGATTGTGGTGACCACCAGATGATTCCCTTTCTGGTCAAGATGAGCGGACTGTTTGAGATGTTTGTGTATGAATGGCTAAAGTGTAAATTGCCTCTCCACCTGATACTGACCGGCCACGACCGCGTTAGAATCAGCGAGGAATGTGGAGTGCAAATTGACATTGACATGGTGCTCTATGACACAGAACGGCAGAAGGTAGTCTGCGTTCTCGATACGAAATACAAAGCTCCTGATTCGCCTGCGAGTGATGACATGATGCAGGTGGTATCCTATGCTGTTGCAAAAGGATGTAATGAAGCTGTTCTGATTTATCCAACTCTGTTGCCTAACCATGTAGATACGTTCTGGGGCGCTGGAAGAATCAGGGTTAGGAGCCTCGTTTTTGATATTGGCAAGGACCTGGAGGAGGCAGGGAATGGCCTTCTCAGAGGATTGTCCGATATTATTAGCCAGTAGTGAATATGTGTGATTTTGATAGCCTAAAAATGGATCTCCCGTACTTTTGGTGAAGACGGAAGTCGGTTCCCACTTTCAAGGGTATCGGGTTCACCCGTTCCCCAAAAGCAAAAAAGCCCCTTCCGTTTGGAAAAGGCTTTATTTGCGGGGATTTCTTTTAAGCTGGTCGGGACGAGAGGATTTGAACCTCCGTCCTCTTGCACCCCAAGCAAGCGCGCTAACCAGGCTGCGCCACGTCCCGACATGCAAAAAAGACTCTATCACCAGCGTGCGAGCGTGTCAAGCCGCTTTCCGCGACATTCCCGAACTGGGTGCGGGCAAACGGGGACGCCGCCGCGCGGGCATTACGGATTCCTCTGCGCCGGAGCGCCCGGGGCCGGTTCGGCGGAGGCATCGAAGAGGTCCGGGGCTTCCTCCGCATCCCGGATGCCGAGGGCTTTCATCTTCCGGTGCAGGTGGCTCCGCTCGACCCCGATCTGCGCCGCGGTGAGCGAGATGTTCCATTCGAATTCGTCGAGCTTCCGCAGCAGGTATTCCCGTTCGAACGTGGCCTTGGCTTCCTTCAGGGTTCCCAGGCGATACGGGTCCCGGGTTTCCGGAACGGTCGGCGTACTTTCCCGGAACTCGAGCGGCAGGTCTTCCGGGTGTATCGTCTGCCCCGGGGTCATGATGATCGCCCGCTCGATGAAATTCCTCAGTTCGCGGACGTTGCCCGGCCACGGATAGCCCTGAAGCAGCGAGAGCGCCTGCGGGGCGATATCCTTGCGCCCCATGGTGCTCTCGAACGCCATCTCGTTCACGAAATCCTCCACCAGGAGCGGAATGTCCTGGAGGCGCTCCCGCAGCGGGGGGGTATAGATCGGGATGACGTTCAGCCGATAGTAGAGATCCTGCCGGAAGCGGCCTTCCGCGATTTCCTTCTGCAAGTCCTTGTTCGTTGCCGCCACGATCCGCACGTCCACCTGTATGGGCCTGGAGCCGCCCACCCGTTCGAATACCTGCTCCTGGATGATTCGCAGGATCTTCGCCTGGGTCCGCAGGCTCATGTCCCCGATTTCGTCGAGGAAGAGCGTCCCTCCGTTGGCGAGGTCGAACTTTCCCTTGCGTTTCTCGCTCGCCCCGGTGAAGGCCCCCTTTTCGTGGCCGAAGAGTTCGCTTTCGATCAATTCCTCCGGGATCGCCGCACAGTTCACCTCGACCATGGGCCTGCGGTTCCTGCGGCTGAGATTGTGGATCATCCGGGCCACGACTTCCTTGCCCGTACCGTTCTCTCCGGTGATGAGC
>JAJFUA010000359.1 GCA_021372635.1 Desulfobacteraceae bacterium
CTCCAGGTAACATGCGATGCTTCCGGCAGCCGGGCGGCAGCAGCGCGAAAAGCTGGGCCAGTCGTTGAGGTCGATCAGGGCGGCTCCCCCTGTCCCGGTCAGGACGGCGTCCCCTCCGTACACTTCCAGGCCGACCGCCGCTGCAGCGTGCTGCGCCACGGTCGGGAGCGTTTTCACTTCGTCGGATATGTCTTCGCCGGTCTCCGCCAGGTAAGCCCTGAAAAAGGCGCCCTGGCCCGCTCCGTAGAACTTGACCACCGGCCCTTCCACGTGTTCCTGGACGAGAATGCTTTCCACGCCGTGGTCCCGGAAATGGCGCAGCGCATCCAAAAGCTCCTCCGCCGAGGAGACGGCGGCGACGTCGCCCGCCTGGATGGCGTGGACATCTCCGCGCTTCAGCCAGACCCGGGCCGAACCGTTCAGCGGGATTGCCTTCTCTGCCCCGTCCAGGGGAAAGATCCTGCCCGGCGGGACGGGAAGCCCCGCTTCGGCGAGAATACCGGTCAGCGGCTTGCGATAGCAGTTTCGAATGGACTGCGTGGAGTTGACGACGTCCGTACCCTGGCGGCCCCAGTTTTCGAGGATGTCCAGGACCCGCGGGGACTGGGCCATGGTGAGGACCCGCGGGGCTCTCGGCATGGAGGCCTCCAGGTCTTCCGCATGGATGGAGCCGACGCTGCAGCCGGAGGCGGCGAGCGCCTCCAGGACGGCGTCGAGAATTGCCTGGTCGTCCTGGACCTTGCCGGGGGAATAAACCCGTTCCCGGTAGATACCCAGGAAGGTGATCGGCTTCATGGTTCGTCGAATTCCTTTAAAAACGCTTCCGCCTTTTCGATATCTTCCGGGTGGTCCACATCGATCGTCTTGGAAACGGGAATGCCGTAAAGTGGATAGCCGCTTTCGATCATGAGCCCGAGAAACTGGCGCAGGGCCGTCAGCTTCCTCCGCCTGGCCTCGTCGACCAGGGAAAAAATCCCGGGATGGAAGAAGTAAAAGCCCGCGGTGATGTATTCGCTTCCCGCGGCGTCGGCGCCCATGGCCGTAATTTTACGGTTTTCGTCGATGACCGCGTACAGAGGCTTTTCGTCATCGATATACCGGGTGAGGGCAAGCGCCCCGCCGGCGTCGGCCAGCCGTAGGACTTCCCCGCAGAAGGATTCCAGGGTGTCGGGTCCGAAGATCGTGTCGACGGTGGAGAGCAGAAACGGGCCGTCGCAGAGCAGTGGGGCCAGGGTGAACAGGCTCTCCATGGAACTGGGCGTCGTTTTTACGACGACGTCGACGGGGATCGGCCAGGACGTCCCCCTGAGGTACGCGGCGATGTCCGGGTTCAGATCGTTTACGATACAGGCGACGGAATCGGCCCGCACCTTCGCGGCGGCATGGATGATCCGCGAGATGAGAGGTTCCCCCCTCACGGGCAGCAGGGGTTTGGGGATCGAGACGCCTCCCCGGGCGAGGCGTTCTCCCGTACCGGCGGCAATGATTCCCATTTTCATAGCAGCAGGGTTCCCAACTCGGCAAGGCTGGTGATGCAGCAATCCACCGGCTCGGGATTCTGCGGAATCCGCGGATTGGGCCCCTTCATCCAGACGGTTTTCATCCCGGCCTTCCGGGCCGGCATCATGTCCCGTTCGTAGGAATCGCCCACGAAAATGGTCTCCTCCGGTCCGACGCGGAGCGCTTCGACGGCCATTTGAAAGATCGCGGGGTCCGGCTTCATCTTCCCGACGCGGGCCGAGTCCAGGATTACGTCGAAAAACCGCGCGATTCCCGCCTCTTCGCAGAGGGCGGCCACGTTGCCGTAGAAGTTCGATACGACGCCGAGGCGGTAGCGGTCCTTGAGCCGGTCCAGGAGCGAAACGTTGCGGCGCAGAAAGAATTCCGTCCGGGAGCAGAACCCGTCGATCAGGTGCTCTTCCCACGCCGCGTTTTCCATGTCCAGAGCCTCGAACTGGAGCTTCACGTGCCGGCGCATGAGCGGCCGCAGCCCCAGGGAGAAGACCTCCTGGTCGCCGTAGAGCGTGTCGTCGGCATAGTAGAACACCCGCTTGATGTCGACCCGGGGAATGTCGATGCCGGCGCTTTCGTAAAGATCGTAGAAACGGTCGAGCCAGTGGTCGCCGTCGGTGTCGAGGGTGCCTCCGAAATCGAGCAGGAGGCCCCTGCATGCCTTGAACTTGTCGTTAACGGTCGGTATGCCCATGTGGCGGCTTAAGCCGGTGATCCTCTCTTTGCGTCACAGTGCGGGTTTGCAGTTGCACCCGTGCTTGCGTTCGTTGAGGTAGCCCAGGAATTCCCTGCCTTCCCGCAGGCGGCGGACCAGCATGTGGCGGTCCGTCGACATCTCCCGGAACATGCGGAAAATGGGTTTCCAGCGGAAATAGAACCGGCGGTACATCCGTTCGACGGCTTCCTCGATTTCGTCGACTTCCAGGTTGGGGTACCGCAGGGTCGACATCTGGATGCCGTTTTCGGCCACGAGGGTTCCCTTGCCGATCCATCCGTTTTCCATTGCCTGGGCGTACAGTTCCGTTCCCGCGAAGGGCGCCGCGATGGAGACCTGTATCGTATAGGGGTCCAGTTCCTGCGCGAAGCGAATGGTTTTCTCGATCGTCTCCTTCGTTTCCACGGGAAGGCCCATGATGAACGTTCCGTGAACCTTGACGTCGAGTTCGTGGCAATTCTTCATGAATCGCCTTGCGGAATCGAGGGTTACGCCTTTCTTGATCCGGTTCAGGATTTCCTGGTTTCCCGACTCGAACCCGACCACCAGGAGGCGCAGGCCGTTCTTTTTGAGTTCCCTGAGCGTCTCGCGGTCCAGGTTCGCGCGGGCGTTGCACGACCAGGTGAGGCCCATCCGCTTCATCCCGCGGCTGATGGCGATGGCCCGTTCCGTGTCTGCCGTGAAGGTGTCGTCGTCGAAGAACCATTCCTTGACCTGGGGAAAGAGATCCTTGCCTTCCTCCACTTCCCGGATGATCGTCTCCGGGTTGCGCACGCGGTACTTGTGTCCGCCCAGGGTCTGGGGCCACAGGCAGAACGTACACCTGGCCCGGCATCCCCGGCCCGTGTAGAAGGAGATGAAAGGATGCTGCAGGTAGCCCACGAAGTAGTTCTCGATGGTCAGATCCCGGTGGTAGACCGGCAGGACGCTCGGCAGGGCATCGAGGTCCTCGATGAGTTCGCGTTCGGGGTTGTGCCTTATGGAACCGTCCGGCGCCCGGTAGGTCAGGCCTCCGATGGATTCGTACGGCTTTCCCTGGGCGAGTTCGAGGCAGGTGTAGTCGAATTCGCGGCGGCACAGAAAGTCGAGATTCGGGGCCTGCCGCATGGTTTCTTCCGGCAGGACGGTAACGTGTGGCCCGACGAAGCCGATTTCGGCGGAAGGGTTCTGGGCTTTGAAGGCGTCCAGGCATTTCGTATCGTTTTCGAGAGACGGCGAACTCGTATAGATGATGATGAGTTCATAGTCTTTCGCAATCGGGAGAATATCCTGAATAGTGAGGCCGTGGGCCGGGGCGTCGATCAGTTTGCAGCCCGGCACCATCGCTGCCGGTTGTGCCAGCCAGGTGGGGTACCAGTAGGAGGTGATTTCTCGCCTGGCAGGAAAGCGGGCTCCTGCTGCCCCGTCGAATCCCTCGAAGGAAGGAGGGCTGAGGAAAAGAGTTTTTTTCAAGGCGACTGATTTCCTTTCAACCTGATAATGCGTCAATATGTATGTGCGGCCATCCCTATCCGCCTGGAGTCATTGGAGGAGTCCTGCCTGCCGCTCTTCGAGCGGATGAGTGCGCCGCGTTCCGACCGGGCGATCATCCTCTCCTCCTTTTAACCCACCAGCATATACCAGTACCCCTGCTTTGTCCAGCGCTTCACATGCGCCGGCAAAAAGGATGCATTTGGCCGCGCCTCGAAAATGACCCGGTGGCTTCCCCCTCGCCCTCAGTCCTGCGCGATCCACAGGGTGTGCTCGACGGCTCCGAAATCGCTCAGCTTTCGGCACAGATCGCACCCGAACGCGCTCTTTTCCGCCGGTCCCGACCGGGACGTCCAGAAAACATGGATGCTGAGGTCGGTGCTGAAGCTGTTGCCGAACACCTGAAAACTCACCGATCTCCCCGCGATGCGAGGCAGTCGGAGCCTGCTGCAAAGCTCCAGGACCCGAATCCCTTCCGCTTTCCCGTGCATGCGGACGGTGACGACCTCTAGCCATCTCACGGGAAATTCCAGCCGGGATCGCTTTTCAGGCCCGGAAACTGCCGCAGTGCCGGTTCGCTCACCCTGGACCCCCTCATCTTGCACTCCCGTGCCGGCGGCTGGCGTATTCCTCCCGGCTCGCCCAGAGAGTATGGTTGATGAGTCCGAAATCGCTGAGTGTGGAACTCACCTCGGTTCCGAGAACGCTCTTCCCCCCCGGGTCGACCTCCCAGCGCAGGTGGACGCTGAAATCCGTGGCGTAGAGCGTGCTGCTGTAGATCGTCACCCGTACGGGTTGATCGGCCGCAACGGAGCGGCAGATCTGCCGGCAGAGATCCAGCGCCTCGACGGTTTCCGTCGCGCCGGCCGTGCGAACGCTTATGATTTCCAGCCAGGTCATGCCGCCATTCCACCTCTTTGGGGTAATTCCGCAACGTGCGATGGGAAAGATCTCCGGGCGTCGTGTCCGAACGGCGCCGGCGAAAAACAAGGTGACAAATGAAGCCATTTTCGTGCCAGCCTGCTTGGGAGGACCGTTCCCGCCCGTCTTCGCCGGGCTTGCAGCCGGTTTCGTTGAATGTAACGATTTTTTTGTTACATTTCACGATGCCGTGATATATCGTGATCGCGTCTGGCCCACGTTCCCAAATGGTAAGGAATTTCCCGGAGGCCCCGCGATGACATTGGACGAAAACGAATTTTTCCGGCAGGCGACGCTCCGGATCTGCAGCAGCCTCGACGTCGAAAAGGCTTTGCTCAATTGCATCGAATACTTTCGACTGCATATGCCCGTCTCGGAGATTTCCCTGGGGCTGCTGGAACCTCATGCCGGGGTCATGCGGAGCCTTGCCTGGGTCGATCTTTACGGCGCCAGAAAGTCCTTTCCCCCGATTCCGGTCGACCAGGAGGCGGTCGAGTGGTTTGAGGCGAGGGAGAAGCACCGGCGGGAGGTCCGGCTCGCCGAAGGGGAGGAACTCGATTTTGTGGAAAAACTCCTCCGCCCCTACCTCGATTTCAAGAACCGCTCCGTTCTGCTCATGACCCTGGCGGTCGAAGGCCAGCGCCTGGGAACCCTGGGAATCATCGCGGAAGGGAAAGGGCGCTTCGACGGGGACCATGTCCAACTCATCTCACTATTGAGGGAACCCTTCTCGATCGCCATGTCCAACGCCCTTCGATACGAGGAAGTGGTGAAGCTGAAGGAAATCGTGGACGCCGAAAACAGGGAACTCAGCAGAGAGTTGCGGCAGTTTTCGGGAGAGTCGATCATCGGCGCGGAGTACGGCCTGAAGGGGGTGATGGAACTGGTCCGGCAGGTGGCCCCCCTCAACAGCCCCGTGATGCTCCTGGGAGAAACCGGGGTGGGCAAGGAAATCCTCGCCAATGCGATACACCACAGCTCCCCCCGGCGGGGCGGCCCCCTGGTGAAGGTCAATTGCGGGGCCATTCCCGAGAGCCTCGTCGACAGCGAACTCTTCGGCCATGAAAAGGGGGCGTTCACCGGGGCGATCGCCCAGAAGAGGGGGCGTTTCGAGCGGGCCGACCGGGGAAGCATCTTTCTCGACGAAATCGGCGAACTGCCGCCCCAGGCGCAGGTGAGGCTTCTGCGCGTGCTGCAGCACAAGGAAATCGAGCGCGTGGGCGGGACGAAAACCATTCCCGTGGATGTTCGGATCATCGCGGCGACCCACCGGAGCGTGGAGGAAATGATCCGCGCCGGAACGTTCCGGGAAGACCTCTGGTTCAGGCTCAACGTATTTCCCATCGTGATCCCTCCCCTGAGGCACCGGAAAGAGGACATTTCGGCCATGGTGCACCATTTCCTGGTGCAAAAGTCGAAGGAACTCAAGATCTATCCGCCTCCCCCCGTTTCCGCCGAAGGGATCGAAAGGCTCAAGACGCACCACTGGCCGGGCAACGTCCGGGAACTGGAGAACCTGGTGGAGCGGGAACTCATTCTCAGCAGGGGCCGGTCCGGGAGCGGTCCGCTCGCCTTCGAGCACTTCGACCTTCCGAAGCAGGCGCCCGCGCGGGGAAGCGCGCTCGATGCGGCAGGGGAACCGATACCGCTCGACGAGGCCATCTCGCGGCATATCCGGCAGGCCCTCAAGCGCACCGGCGGCAGGATATACGGCCCCTCGGGAGCGGCCGGGCTCCTCGGAATCAACCCGAACACGCTGAGAAGCCGGATGCGAAAACTGGGGATCCCCTTCGGGCGCCGGGAGGGATAGTTCCCGGTTCGACGGCGGCAGACGGATTTCCCGGGCCGGTTTTCCTTGACGTGCGCCCGCACGGTTTGGTAGCGTCCCCGTCTCTTGTGAATTTCTTCCGTACACTACAAAATGAGAATAAGGGGGCCCTTCGATGTTTCGGACCGCGATCCTTCTGGTGACAGACAACATGGCCGTGGAGTCGGTGTTCGGCGCGCCGGCCGTTCGCAGGCTTGTAAAGATCCTCATTCGCCTCGGCTTCGGCAATATCCACCTCGTCGGACAGATCGACTCCGTCGTGCCGGCCCTTTCGGGCCTTCTGCCTTCGCGCTCCTTCCACCGCGCGGAGGACGAGGAGTTGCTGGCCCGCGCCTGCGGGCGCATGGAAATATTCCCCGACGAACGCGTTCTGCTTCTGCGTGCCAACCACGTGGTCGACAAGCGGACGCTTTCACAGTTTCTGGACAACGCCGGACCGGAGGCCGGCTGCCTCGTGGAACCGGGCAGCGGAGAACTGTCCGGGGGAATCTTCCTGGTGGACCGGCAGGCCGTTCTGCCGACGCTCCGCGCCCTGTGGTCGGGAGAGGAATTCCAGGAGGACTTCGCGGCGCAGTTCCGGCGAATTCAGGGTATCGGCCGGCTGCCCCTCCTCCTGGACGGCAGGTGGAAAAATGCCGAAACGGCGGAAGACGCCCTCGCCCTGGCTCTTTCCCTGCAGGTCCAGCCGGACGACGGTTTCATCGCCCGGCATTTCGACCGGCACATTTCCCGCTGGATCAGCCGGAGGGCCTCCCGGACGTTCATCACCCCGAACCTTGTCACCCTCATGGGGATGACCATGGGCCTCACGGCAGCCTATCTTCTGTCGCTCCAGGGGTATTGGACCCACCTGCTTGGCGCGTTCCTGTTTGTCTTCTGCGTGATCGTGGACGGCGTCGACGGCGAAGTCGCCCGTCTGAAACTCATGGAAAGCGACTTCGGCCACTACCTCGACGTCGTTACCGACAACCTCGTCCATGCGGCGATATTCATCGGGATAGCCTTCGGCCTCTATCACGACAGCGGAAGCACGCTCTACCTGAAGATGCTCTGGGTCCTCCTGGGCGGCTTCTGCCTGTGCCTCGTCGCCGTGTACCAGTGTATCCTGCGGCTGAGCGAGGAGGAACTGCAGCAGTCTCCCACGGCCATCCGCCTCATGGCGTTGCTGAGCAACCGCGATTTTGCCTACCTCATCGCTTTCCTGGCCGTTTTCGACCTGATGGACTTTTTTCTCTTCGGTGCGGCCCTGGGTTCGTACGCGTTTGCGGGCGCCCTGTGGATCATCAGCTCCCGGGAAAGACGGAAGCACCGGGACGCCGTCGCCCTGCAAGGCGAATAGGAGCACGCATGTTGGGGTGAGCAAGCAGGTTGGTGGTGAGCGACAAGCGAACCCCAACATGGGCGAGCCCCAACACCAAAGTTCCCCCTCAGGATGGGTGAAGAACATAGGTTGGCGGTGAGCGTCAAGCGAACCCCAACATCAAATCTCCCCCTCGCGCCAAAGCTGTACCCGTTTGAGATTTGCCTGTCTCCCCCCGAATTCCCCGATCCATCGTTTCTGCGGCAATGCAGCGGTGGGATGCTCGAATGCGGCCGATCCGGAACACGACCGGCATAGCCGTGTTTCACCGGATTGAATTGTTGGGGTTGCTGCTGTTGGGGTTCGCTGCCGCTCACCGCCAACCTACGTGCTACTTCCGGCTGCCGGGCAAATCCCGACGGCTGAGCAGAACGTCGCCAGAGTTCATCAAAATGCGGAGAATTCCAGATCGCTTCGGGAACCTTGAGAATTATCTTTCCGGCAAGGCGGACAATTTTCTGTAACATTTTTTCGATCGGCCACGACATGGAATAGAGGCGGAAGCGGGCCTGCGGCGGCGGAGATTTCGGTTGACATAAAAAGGCGGAAAGAATACCTCTAACAGTTGTTTGAAACGACTGTTTAAAACGGCCGAAAAAACGGGTCCGGCTGGGAAATGTGAAGAAAAGGCGGGAAAGAGCCGGTTCAGCTCTTTCCGATCCGCCGCGGGGACCCGGCGTTGGCGGGACCGGCCGTGCCGTGGAGTAACGATGCAGCAGCCTGCGCCGCGGAACCCGATGCGCCGCGAGGCGGAAGAGCCATTCACCGGAGAGAGTGGAATTGCCTATGAAACGTTACGTAAAGCGCGGAATCTTATTGTTGATCCTGGTGGTGCTCCTCGGCTACGCGGCCAGGAGCTACATGGACGGCAACGGGAAGGCCGCCGCCGGTTTCCGGACCGTTGCCGTGGTTCGCGGGGACCTGGTCGCAACCATCGGCGCCACGGGAACCGTCGAACCCGAGGAAGTCATCGATGTCGGGTCCCAGGTGGCGGGAAAGATCATCTCCTTCGGCAAGGATCTGAACGGCAAGCCGGTGGATTACGGTTCGGAGATCGACGAGGGAACGGTTCTGGCCAAGATCGACGACGCCCTGTACGCCGCGGACGTGGCACAGGCGAAAGCCCAGGTGGAACAGGCCAAGGCGGGGGTCGTGCGCGCGGAAGCCGACCTGGGGCAGCTACAGGCGAAACTGGTCCAGGCGGAGCGGGACTGGAACCGGGCCAAAAAGCTGGGCCGCTCCGAAGCCCTCTCCCAGGCCGACTACGATGCGGCCCAATCGGGCTACGACGTCGCCCGGGCGAACGTCGAGGTGGGCAAGGCCGCGATCGCCCAGGCGAAGGAAGCGGTGGCGCAGGCCCGGGCGGCCCTCAACCGCTCGCAGCAGAACCTCGATTACTGCACCATCAAATCGCCGGTCAGAGGGGTGATCATCGACCGGAGGGTCAATACGGGCCAGACCGTCGTCGCCAGCCTCAACGCCCCGAGTCTTTTCCTGATCGCAAGGGATCTCAAGCGGGTGGAAGTCTGGGTCGCCGTGAACGAAGCCGATATCGGCAGCATCCGGCCCGGCCAGGCGGTCAGCTTTACGGTGGACGCCTTTCCGGGACAGATCTTCCAGGGAGAGGTGGGCAAGGTCCGCCTGAACGCCACGATGACGCAGAACGTGGTGACCTATACCGTGGAGGTGGTGGCGGACAATTCCAGCGGCGTTCTGCTCCCTTATCTTACGGCCAACGTGAAGTTCATGCTGCAGGAACGCCGCAACACGCTGCTCGTTCCCAACGCCGCCCTCCGCTGGACGCCCCGTCCCGATCAGATGGTTCAGGACAACCGGGCCGAGAAGAAGTCCGGACAACCGGGCCGGAAAGCCGGTGAAGGGGCGCGGGCCGCCGCTTCGGCGGAACCTTCCCAGGGGGAGTTCTCGCGGGGAACGCTCTGGGTGGCGCAGGACAATCTTGCCAGGCCGGTTTCCGTGGGCGTCGGCCCGAGCGACGGCACCGTGACGGAGGTGCAGGGAGACGCGGTCAAGGAAGGCATGACGGTAATCGTGGGCGAACAGCCGAAGGATGCCGCCCCGGCGAGCGCCTTGAGTCCCTTTACTCCCAAACTCTTCCGGGGCGGACGCCACTGAGCGGTTTGCCCGCATGACGAGCGTTCGAAGCCCTTGCCTTTCCCGACATGGCGCGGGTGCGCCCTGCCGGAAAGGGGGCTGCGATGGAACGGGAAAGATCGTTCATGGAATTCATCGAACTACAGGAAATACACAAGGACTATCACCTGGGCGAAATCGACCTGCCCGTGCTCCAGGGCGTTTCGATAAAGATTGCGCGCGGGGATTTCGTGGCGCTGATGGGCGCCTCCGGATCGGGCAAAACGACGCTCATGAACATCCTGGGATGCCTCGATCATCCCACGTCCGGCCACTACCGGCTGGAAGGGCAGGATGTTGCGGGACTCTCCCCGGACGAGCGGGCGATGCTCCGGAATCAGAAGATCGGTTTCGTATTCCAGAATTTCAACCTGCTTCCCCGGACGACCGCCCTGGACAACGTGATGATGCCGCTGTCCTACGCGGTGGATCACCTGTCGGACAGGGAGGGGCGTGAACGGGCCGTGGGGCTGCTCGAAATGGTGGGCCTAAAGGAGCACCTGGACCACGAACCGTCGCAGCTTTCCGGGGGACAGCAGCAGCGCGTGGCCATTGCCCGGTCCCTGATCCGCAGTCCGTCCCTGCTCTTTGCCGACGAACCGACCGGCAACCTCGATTCGCGCACCAGCGAAGAGGTCCTGAGGATCTTCCAGAAGCTCAATACGGAGGAGGGCGTCACGATCATCCTGGTGACGCACGACCCGAACGTGGCGCAGCATGCCCGGCGGATCATTCGCATAAGGGACGGGGTGGTCGAAAGCGAACAGCCCGGGGCCTTGAGCGGGACCGCGGGAGGCGGGGAGCCGGGCAAGACTTCGAAAGCCGACGGCCGGTCCGGCATGAGGATGCGGCGGATGCTGCACACCGCGCTGAGCGGCCTTCGGAGGAACGTCCTCCGCGCCGCTCTGACCACCCTGGGGATCATCATCGGCGTCGCGGCGGTCATCGCCATGATGGAGATCGGGCGCGGGTCGTCGACGGCCATCCAGCGCACCATTGCGAGCATGGGCGCCGACAACCTGGTGGTTCTGCCCGGTACCGCGTCCAGCGGCGGCGTCAGCTTCGGAGCGGGAAGCACCATGACCTTGACGCCGCAGGACTCCGACGCCATCCTGGCCGAATGCCCGGCCGTGAGGGCTTCCGCCCCCATCGTGAGGGCCCGGACCCAGGTCGTCTACGGCAACAGGAACTGGGTGCCATCGTTCATGTCCGGCACCACGCCCGCCTACCTGGATGTTCGGGAATGGGCGCTGACGGAAGGGGAACCCTTTTCGGAGCGCGACGTCCGGAACGCCAGCAAGGTCTGCATCATCGGCCAGAGGCTGGCCCGGGAGCTGTTCGAGGGGGAATCTCCCATCGGGAAGGAAGTGCGGGTGCGCAACGTCGCCTTCAAGGTGATCGGGGTCCTCAGCAGCAAGGGGGCCAACATGATGGGCATGGACCAGGACGACATCCTCCTGGCACCCTGGACCACCATCAAGTACCGGGTGACGGGCAGTTCGCTGCAGAACGTAAACCAGAGCGCCGCCACCTCTTCTTCGTCGAGCGCGTCCGACACGGTGAACACGCTCAACCAGATCTATCCGAGCAGCAGCACGAGTCTCTATCCGCAGCAGTCGGCGATCCAGGCCGCCGACACCCCGCTGCCGGTCCGCTTTACCAACGTGGACCAGATCCTCACGGCTTCCCGGTCCACGGACGACTCGTCGAACGCCGTGCAGCAGATCACCCAGTTGCTTCGGGAACGGCACAGGCTGCAGCCCGACGAGCCCGAGGACTTCAACATCCGGGACATGACGGAGATGACCCGGGCGCTGTCTTCCACCGCGACCATGATGACGAAGCTCCTCCTTGCGGTGGCGCTTATTTCGCTTGTCGTCGGCGGCGTGGGGATCATGAACATCATGCTCGTGTCGGTGACGGAGCGCACCCGGGAAATCGGGCTGCGCATGGCCGTCGGCGCGCGGGGGCGGAACATCCTCCAGCAGTTCCTGCTGGAATCGGTGGTCCTGTGCTTTTGCGGCGGAGTGGCGGGGATACTGGCGGGCCGGGGAATATCGCTGCTCGTCTCGACGCTGCTGCAATGGCCGACCGAGCTGTCCCTGGACGCCGTGGTCGCCGCGTTCGTCGTTTCCGCGGGGGTCGGGATCATCTTCGGCTATTATCCCGCGTGGAAGGCCTCGCGCCTGGACCCGATCATCGCGCTGCGCTACGAATAACGGAGCCGGAAATCATGTATCGCCGGTTCGAAAATCAGGGGGAACCAGGTATGCCGTATCGGAAGGATCGCTTTTTTGCCCGTAGAACGGCCCTGCGCGTCGGCATGGCCTGCGTGGCGGGCGCCTGTTTGCTGCTGGCGGCGGGCTGTGCCGTGGGGCCGGACTACCGCCGTCCGGATACGCCGGTGCCCTCGGCGTACGATGCCCTCGGCACCCCGGCGGCTTCGCGCACCAGCGTCGCGACGCCCGGGGAGGCGAACCTCGTGGAGTGGTGGAAGAATTTCAACGATGACGTACTGACGTCCCTGGTGCGGAGAGCGGTGCAGTCCAACCTGGACGTGCGGCAGGCCCAGGCCCGCATCCGCCAGGCGAGAGCCCAGCGCGGGGTGGTCGCGGCGGGGCTCTGGCCGGAAGTGGATGCCAACGCGAGCTACATGAGGAGCCGTACCTCCGGGTCCACCGGCGGATCGGCGGGAGGGGGCGGGACCACCTTCAACCTCTTTCAGGCCGGCCTGGACGCCGCCTGGGAACTGGACTTCTTCGGCGGGACACGGCGGAACGTCGAGGCTTCCGACGCCGACATCCGGGCTTCGGAGGAAGACCGCCGGGACGTGCTCGTCAGCCTCGTCGGGGATGTCGGAACGAATTACGCCGCGCTGCGGGGGCTGCAAAAGCAGATTGAAATCGCCCGGAAGAACCTGGAAGCCCAGGAGCGCACCGCGGGCATTACCCGGAAGCGCTACGAGGCGGGATATGTGAGCGTGCTGGACGTGGCGAACGCCGACGCGCTGGTTGCCTCCACGCAGTCCCAGATCCCGTTGCTGGAGTCTTCGGCCCGGGGAACCATATACACCCTGAGCGTCCTCCTGGGACTGGAGCCCGCGGCCCTTGCCGATGAACTGGCCGCCGCCTCGCCGATTCCGCCCATTCCTCCCGAAGTGCCCGTGGGCATTCCGTCGGACCTCCTGCGCCGGCGGCCCGACATCCGCAGGGCGGAAGCGCAGATCCACGCCTCCACGGCCCGGATCGGCGTGGCGACCGCCGACCTGTTTCCGAAATTCTCCCTGACGGGTTCGATGGGCCTTTCGAGCAGCGATCTTTCCTCGATGGGAAACCTGGCCAGCCGCACGTGGTCCTTCGGTCCGTCGGTGACCTGGCCCATTTTCGCCGCCGGCCGCATCCAGGCCAACATAGAAGTCCAGAACGCCCTTCAGGAACAGGCACTCATCGGCTATCAGAAGGCCGTGCTCACGGCCATGAAGGATGTGGAGACGGCACTGGTTGCGTACGCCAAGGAGCAGGAGCACCGCAAGGCGCTTGCCGTCACGGTGGAAAACTACCGCAAGGCGGTGGACCTCTCCATGACGCTGTACGTAACCGGCCGGGTGGATTTCCTGAACGTGCTGGCGGCGCAGCGCTCGCTCTTCACCTCGGAGGATGCGCTGGCGCAGAGCACCCGGAACCTGGCGACCGGCCTGGTGGCGCTCTACAAGGCGCTGGGGGGCGGATGGGAGAACCTGCCGTAAACGCGCGGGGAGGGGGTTTGCCTAATCCTCTTCGACGGCCAGCCGGACCGCTTCCGCCATATTGCGCAGCGTGACCGGTTTCAGGAGCAGGTCCCTCACGCCGATCCGCCGCGCCTGTTCAAGGCTGATCCGCTGGTTGAAGCCGGTGGCGAGGAGGACGGGGATGTCCGCCCGCGTTTCCAGGATGGCTTTCGCCAGTTCTTCCCCGGTCATGCGGGGCATGGCGTAGTCGGTGATGACGAGATCGAAGGCCTGCGGGTCCCGCCGGAAGATTTCCAGTGCCTCCCCGCCGTCCCTCACCGCGGTTACCCTGTAGCCGAGACGCTCCAGCGTCTTTCGACCCATCTCCACCAGAACTTCCTCGTCGTCCACGAAGAGAATGGACTCGCTGCCGCCCGGGACAGGGTCGGTGGCAGGTGCTTCAGGCCTTGGGACAGTTTCCGCGCCGGGAAGGAGCACGTCGAAGGTGGAGCCCTCCCCCGGACGGCTCCTGACGGAAATGGCTCCGCCGTGGCTCTTCACGATTCCGTGTACGATGGCCAGCCCCAGGCCGCTCCCTTTTCCCACTTCCTTGGTGGTGAAGTAGGGTTCGAAGATGTGCTCAATGGTGGCCGCGTCGATGCCGTGCCCCTTGTCGCCGACCGACAGCCTGATGTACCGCCCCTCCTTCAGACCCGGGTATTCCAGTGCCGCGGCCGAATCCATGGAAACGGCGCCCAGCGCGATCTCCAGCGTTCCCCCCCCTTCTTCCATGGCGCCGGCCGCATTTGCGCAAAGGTTCAACAGCACCTGGTGGATCTGGGTGGGATCTGCGAGCGCCGTGCAGGGTTCCTCGGGAATGCTGTGGCGGATGTCGATGGTGGCGGGGATGGAAGCCCTGAGAAACTTGGCGGTTTCCTTCACGATCGCCCCGATCTCCACGGGCACCTTCCGCCGATCGCTCTGGTCGCGGCTGATGGTGAGGATCTGCCTGGTCAGGTCCCTGGCGCGCAAGGCCGCTTTCAGCACCTGCTGCAGGTCGCTTTGGATGGAGGGCCACCGCGCCGTGTCGTTCAACGCGATTTCCGTGTATCCGATGATGGCCCCGAGAATATTGTTGAAGTCGTGGGCGATGCCTCCGGCCAGCGTGCCGATGGCTTCCATTTTCTGAGCGTGCCGGAGCAGTTCCTGCAGGCGGTTGCGTTCCTCCTCGGCGCGTTTTCGTTCGCCGATGTCGGCGAAGATGCCCATCACCGCGACCACTTTGCCGGAGGAATCGCGCAGGGGTGCGACCGAGAGGCTGATGTCGACCGTGGAGCCGTCTTTCCTCAGTCGGCTCCGCTCCACGGGTTTCTGTGCCTTCTCCTCAAAAACCCTTTGCAGCATTCTGTGCAGTTCGGAGTCTTCCTCCGGGGTGAGCATCGGGGGGCGCCGGCCGAGAATCTCGTCCTCGTTCCAGCCGTAGATCGCTTCGGCGGCCGGGTTCCATAGGACGATCCTCCCCTGTTCGTCCATCACGTCTATTCCCATCGGAGAGGCCTCGATCAGGGCCTGCAGCATTTCCTTGGTTTCCCGCAGCGCCCTTTCCGCTTTCTTCCGGTCGGTAACGTCGTACCCGACGCAATGGATGGCCGAAATCTCCCCCGTTTCGTCGTAGACGATCGTATTCTTCCAGGAGATCCAAACCCGCTCGCCGTTGCGGAGCATGTTTTCCGTTTCCTGGCAGTTGTCGTCCGGCGGGCAGACGAAGACGTCCCGGACGATCCACTCGAGGTCGTCATCCGAGGCGTCCCTTGTCGGGGCAATGGTTCCCGCGACGTTTCGGCCGAAGATTTCCTCCTCGGCGTACCCGAAGAATTCCTGGGCGTATTCATTGAAAAAGGTGATGTTTCCCTGAGCGTCCAGGCGGATGATGATGGTGTTGGAGTTTTCGACGAGTTCCCGGTATTTTTCCTCGCTTCCGGCCAGGGCTTCCTGCGCCCGCGCGTGGCACGCGACCTCCTTCTTCAGCGTCTCGTTCGCCCCTGTAAGCTCCCTGCCGCGGTCCTGGAGCGCCTGGAAATTCTGCCGGAGCAATTGGAACATGGACTGGAAGTTGCCGGCCAGGGAATGGAGTTCCGCCGCGGAACTCTCCGGGAATTCGATGGACTGTCCGCTCGAAAGCCGCACGGGGATGTCTTCCGTGGCCCGGGCAAGTCTTTCCAGCGGACCGGTGACCCAGCGGCTGAGGACTGCCGCAATCAGAATGGCCAGGACCGCGAACCCGGCCATGGTGAGGAAATTCCGCAGGTACGCGGCGTACAGGGCCCTCATCTGGGTGGAAACCGGGGCTTCCAGGACGATCTTCCACGGGCATTCCGCGGAAATGACCGATTCGGTGGAAAACGAGGAATGCTCCCATCGGACCATGTTCGATGGATATGTGCCGGAAGGCAGCCGGTGGAAGACGGAACCGCTGACCGGGTGTGCCGGTCCCTTTTCCCCGTATACGAAGGGCTGCTTCACGCTGCGGGCGGGATCGGTGCTCGCGATCACCCTGTCTTCGGCGTCTACCAGCGTGATGCGTACTTCCCTCGTGTGACGGTAAGATTCGATGATCTTCCGGATCTGCTCCAGGCTTACCGCGCCTGCCGCATAGCCTTCGAACTGCCGGTCCCTGAAGACCGGCACGGCGATGACGACGGTGGGGGTGACTATCCCGCCGCGTCCCGTGAAAATGCCCGACGCGACCGGCTTCCCCGTCCATTTTAGCTCCCGGAAATACGATCTGTCGGAATAATCCATCCCGATCGACCATTCCCCCTGGTCGTTGATTTCCGGAGAGGCCGCGACGGAGATTCCGTCGGCATCGGCGATATACATGCCGTAGAAGTTCGGCTGTGATCGGTTCAGGAGCGTCGTGTCATCCTGGAGTATGGCGGAGGGAACCGTACCGCAGCGTTTCGCCCTCGCCGCCAGTTCCCTCACCGCATCCATGCGGGCGCCGTACCAGACGGCCATGTGATTCGTCATATCTGCCGCGAGAGTTTCCAGGCCGGCGACGGCGTCGCGCTCGATACGCCCCTTTTCGTGCCTGCTTTCCTGGACCGTCATGAAAATCGCGGGAAGAAGCACCAGGGCCACGAGCAGGTTGAAGAGGGTTTCCTTCAAAGATACCGTTCGGGGGTCATGATTCCTGTTCGAGAGGCGGTGCAGGGGGAGATGGTTCAGGAGGAGGCCGGCGATGAGCGCGTTGAAAATGCCGTTGATGCTCTGTTTGAGAAAAATGAGGGAGCAGGTCGCAAAGTCGATATGCAGGAAGAAATAATACTGGACGATTACGGCGGGAATTCCGACCGCCGCCCAGAACAGGACGTCGGCCAGCAGCAGGCTGGTGCGGCCGGAGCGCAGAAACAGGCCCACGAACAGGGTTTCGAGGGTGAAAGTGACCATGGCGCAGGGATGTCCCCAGGCGAACGGTGTGCAGGCGCTCGCCGCCAGGGAGGCGAGCAGGCCGCAGGGGATTCCGTACAGTCGCAGCACGAGGAGGACGGCGATACCGCCAAAAATGAAGTCCAGTCCGTGCAGGAGGAGGCCGACTTTGAGCTGGTTGCCTAGAACGCCGAGTACGAAGAGCAGAGCAAGGAAACTCCAGGCGCGCCGGGAGGGTGCTATCCATTCTGCAGACATTGTATCCTGACCTCTATACATATGCGAAATTACTCCGGACCAGGCTGTGCGAAGGCCTTTTTCCTCGTGCCTTCGACCGGGAATCGTGTGAAATGGTAATTTTTTCCTATCAACGATTTTTTGTCTGATCGGAGCATTTCTCTTATATTCGCGTCCAAGGGGAATGTCGAGCGGCAATATCGGGCAGGGAAGAACGGCCCGAGGCCGGGTGAAGGGAATCCGCCTCCCCGTGCGGCCGCCTTGTATCCGGGCGTTCCCGTCACTAGAATATCGTCGAAAAGGAAAGTCATACGGCGTCTTGCCCGGATTGTCCCACTTTGAGGAACAGGAGGCCTGCCATGAGCGAACAGTCGAAGGACCTGGCGAATCGTCTGCGTGCTTTCAACGAAGAGGTGATCTCGTTCGTTCGGAACTGTACGGGGGAAGACTGGGGCAGGGTCTGCCCCTGGGAGGAATGGCCGGTGGGGGTGGTGGCCCGGCATATCGGGGCGGGGCATTACCAGGCCGTCGCCCTGGCCAGGGCGATCGTCGCCGGCGAGAAACTGCCCGAACTCGGCATGGACGAAGTCACCCGCATGGCCAACGAGCATGCCAGGGAGCATGCGGGCTGCAGCCGGGAGGAGGTCATGGATCTTCTCCGGGAGACCGGACGGGAGGCGGCCGACTACGTCGCGGGGCTCAGCGACGAGGAACTGGACCGGACGGGAACGCTCGCCCTTGCCGGAGGGGAGATCAGCGTGAGGCGGCTGCTGGAAAACGTCATTCTCCTTTCGGGAGGCAGGCATTTCGCCAATATGAAGGAAGCCGTGCGCCGGTAATTCCGTTTTTCGGGTACGAGGGGTGCTCAAAATTTCCACTATCGTGCAAGAAACGTAACCGGTCGGGATTCCTCGCCGGGACTGCTGCTGACGTCCACCGGCCCCCGCAGCGGCGGAACGTCATGACGGTTGAACTGGCATCCGAATTGCTATAAAAATGTGGGCAAGTACGGGGGTACTGCTTCGTTCCACCGTGTGCACAGGGCGGAATCGAAACAAGATCAGAGAACAGGAGTATCCGGTGGTCAAAAAGGTCGTATCGCTGTTGGTGGGTTTTGGGTTGGTCGCCGCGGGCGTCGTGGGCATCACGCTCTCACTGGCTGACCGGGACAAGAAGGCGGCCCTGAAGGAAATCGAAATGGCCCGCGAGGCAAACCGGGCCATACTCGCCGAAGAGCAGAAGAGAATCGACGAAAAGAGGCAGGAAGTCGAAAACCTCGCGAAGAACGTGGACACGGAAAAGCAGCGTCTGGAGGCCGAGCATCGCCGCCAGGAGGAACACCTGCGCTACAAGGCGGCCGTGATCGAAGAGCAGAAGAAGGCGGCGCTCGAACGGAAGAAGGATGCGGCCGGAAACGAAACGAAAGCCCGGGCGGAGGCGGCGAAGAAGGAAAACCGGAAGGCCGTGGCGCTTGCGGAGAAGAACAAGGCGCAGAAGAAGATGTACGCTTCCGGGAGCGGTTCCGGCCGCACCGTCAACTCGGAAGCTTCGAGCCTCAACAGGCCGGCGGACGCCATCAACTCGATCGGCCGCAAGGCCGGCAAGGAAGCGGCCAGGCTGTTCGAACCCGTGGAATACTACAACCGGGAGACCCGGGAACTGCTCCGGGCCGAGCCGTACGACAGGGACCGGGGCTGGGTCCGCGTCCGCATCCGCATCTGGAGGGACGAGCGGCTCGTGAAGGACACGCTCGTGGGTTTTTCCCGGAGCGATCTGGGAGATCTGCGGGGATCCAGGGTCTGACAGGATCAGG
Source organism: Desulfobacteraceae bacterium (assembly GCA_021372635.1). Taxonomy (GTDB): domain Bacteria; phylum Desulfobacterota; class Syntrophobacteria; order Syntrophobacterales; family Syntrophobacteraceae; genus JAJFUA01. The sequence continues at coordinate 19,143 of JAJFUA010000359.1, forward strand.
TGAGGCCGCCCCGTGAGACTGTCCCGCATGGCGGCGCCGGGTGGCCGAGGAGATTGCTATGCCATTGTCCACGACAATTTTCCTGTATGGTTTCAGTATAGCGGCCGGCGTTGTGCTGGTGGCTTACGGACTGCTGCACGAATCCCGCGGGAAGATCCGGGAACCGGGTTCTTCCGAGCGGGAGACCGGGTGCTGCGGAACGCTGTATCCCAGCCCGGAGCCGGTTGCACTGCAATTCAAGGACGAGGGCGCCTCTGTCGAAGCCCCCGTGATCGAAAGCCGGATGCCCGCGGCGGCCGTTCCGGAGCCGCAGGACATTCCCCTTGCGTGGCATCCGGGATCGGGCGATTCGCGCGGCGTGGCTTCGATCCGGCGGCTTTTCCTGGCCACCTTCCGGAAGAACCGCCCCGAGAAAGGCGAAGCGCAGCCGTCGCGCGTGGTGTCGGCCATGGTTCTTACGCCGAAGCAGCGCAAGGGGGGCCAGGAAACGGAAGAGGAGTGACGAGCGAATTCGTCAGGCGCTCCGGTCGATCGTTTCCAGCAGTTCCATGATGTGCCCGCGCCGCTTCAGGGAGGCGAGCCATTCCTCCGGGACGGCGCCGGGTCCGAGATGCGCTCCCAGGATCATCCCGGCGGCGAGGCCTCTCGCCGCCGAATCCCCGCCCGCCATCACGTTTTCGATCAGCGCCTCCTTCAGGTCGTCTTCGTAGCGCGCGACCAGATGAACGAAGGACGGCAGCGCGCCCCTGGTATTGCAGCTCTGCCCGAATTTCAGGATCGTCTGCCGTGTATCCGCCGAGGCGCTGGCGATTCCCTCCGTGACGGCTTCGGCGATGGGGGTCTTTCCGAAGAATTCGTCCCGCACGCTTTCCATGGCCGCCGTGGGGCGTTCGCCCGCCAGCACGCGGAAGACGACGCGCGCCAGGAATTCCGCGTCGCGAATCACCTCCGGGTGCTTGTGCGTCATGACGGTCTGCATCCTGGCGCTCCTGACCAGCTGTTCCAGGTCGTTCCCATAGAAAAACGCGAGGGGGGCAATGCGGGCAGCGCCCGCAAAGTCGCTGGAGGGAGCCCCTGACTCCGCCGGACTTTTGCCTGCGGAGAAATTCTTCAGGGTCCCCTGCGTGGCGTGGTCGACGTAGCCGTCGTAGTTTTTGAAAAGGGCTTTCCACCGCTGCGCGAAGTCGTCCGGGTCGAAACCGGATCGGGCCGCGACCGATTCGAGGAGCACCATGACCTGATCGCCGTAATGGGTGAATTCTCCGCGCTGCCTGGACGAGTGGTAGGAACCCGCCGCGGGAGCCAGCAGCTGCTCCACGCGCCCGAATCTCCGGTCGATTTCTTCCACGTCGTAGATCCAGTGGACTCCGAGTGCCAGCGAATCGGCAACGAAAGAAGCAAGGACCATCGCCTCAGCTTTTTCCTTCATGAACGCCTCCTGGGGGTGACTTCCGCCGGTGGTCGGGGAGCGACCGCCGCCATTCGTGCCGCACATCGTCTCTTTCCCATCCATTCAAAATTCCAGCAGATGATAAGCACAGCGGGCCGGCGCCGCCAGGAGAGATTCTCCCGCCGGGCGGTTCCGGGCCGGGGACTGAGAGGTAAAGATTTTTGATGTACGGCCCTTTATCAAAATCATAAGAATGCTTATCCAATATAATCATGCAACAATTCGGATAGAAGGATTTTCCCCGGGTGGCCCGCATGCCTGCTGAGTCGGACTCGGGCCAAATCTGTCAAGGGAACGCGAATGCGTATTCCGGGTGCGAAGGATAAGGCCATGAAAGCGGTTGCGGCTTGGATTGCGGCAATCGTCGTCGTTGCGGGAATTGCGGCAGGACTGGGGCATTCCCAGCCGCGAAGGGAAGGAAAGGGATCGGATATGAAAGCGGACGATGCAAGGCTCCGGAAGGCCACTTTTGCCGGGGGGTGCTTCTGGTGCGTGGAGTCGGATTTCGAGAAGGTGGACGGCGTGGTCGAAGTGGTGTCGGGATATGCGGGAGGCCGGACGGAGAACCCGACCTACGAAGAGGTTTCCTCCGGGAAGACCGGGCACGTGGAAGCGGTGCAGGTGATCTACGACCCGGAAAAGGTGACCTACGCGCAACTCCTGGACGTCTTCTGGAGGCACGTGGACCCGACCGACGCCGGGGGGCAGTTCGTCGACCGGGGCGCCCAGTACCGTTCGGTCATCTTCTACGGCGACGAGGAGGAGAAGGCCCAGGCGGAAGCGTCCCGGAGGGCGCTGGAATCTTCCGGCAGGTTCGACAAGCCGATTGTGACCGAAATCATCCAGTTTACCGCATTCTACCGCGCCGAGGACTATCACCAGGATTACCATAAGACGAACCCGCTGCGGTACGGCTTCTATCGGCTGAATTCGGGCAGGGACCGGTTCCTGTCCCGCGCCTGGGGAAAGGCCGCCCGGGAAGGAGAGGCCGGCGCAGGGGGCGAAGAGTATCCCAAGCCTCCGGAAGCGGTGCTGCGCGCGAAGCTGACCGCCCTGCAGTTCCGGGTCACGCAGCAGGAAGGGACGGAGCCGCCTTTCCGGAACGAATACTGGGACAACAAGAGGGAGGGCATCTACGTGGACGTGGTTTCCGGGGAGCCTCTCTTCAGTTCCGCAGACAAGTTCGATTCCGGGACGGGATGGCCGAGCTTCACCAGGCCGCTGGAAGCCGGGAACATCATCGAGCGGACCGAACGCAAGCTGCTTTACGCGCGCACCGAGGTGCGCAGCAGGCACGGGGACTCCCATCTCGGGCACGTATTCCGGGACGGCCCTCCGCCCACGGGTCTGCGGTACTGCATGAACTCCGCCGCGCTGCGGTTCATTCCCCGCGAGGACCTGGAAAAGGAAGGCTACGGCCGGTACGCGGGGCTCTTCGAAGAAAGCCGCCGCGGGACGGAATCTTCCCCGGATCGTGCGGCGGGAAGCGCCGCAGCGGACTGAACCGCTCTTTCAAACCGCCTGCAGCCGGGTCGCAGGGGGGACATTCCCTTCGGGCGCAGGCGGTCCAGCTTTTTTTTCCAACTCCCTTCCGAACGATCACGCCGCATCTGGATCTTTTGAAAAATCCTTCTCCGCTGTATACTGCCGCCTTTGCCGGCGTATCTTGCAGAAATCAGGAGAATGGATGACATGAAGCGAGTACAAGTGATTTTGGGCTTGTGCCTGGTTCTGGCTGCCTGGGCCTGCCCCGCGTCAGCCCTGGAAGGAACGGCCGCCGCGCCCGCGGCGTCCGCGGATGCTCAAAACCCGCCGCAGAACGGCGATCATTACAGTGATGCCTTTCTGGACGCGATCAAAAGCTATCGCTGCACCGGAGACCTCGATGAACTGGCGAAATTCAAGGTCATCAGGGTACTCACCGTATACAGCAAGACGTTCTATTTCCTCGACGGGGCCGAGCAGCGCGGTATCACATACGAATTCATGAAAGATTTCGAGAGATTTCTCAATGCGAAGCTCAAAACCGAGAAACGGCCCTACCAGGTGATCTTCATTCCCGTACGGCGCGACGAACTGCTGCCTTTTCTCCTGGAGGGGCGGGGGGACATCGCCGCGGGCAACCTGACGATCACTCCGGAACGCCGGGAAAAGGCCGTGTTCTCCGACCCGATCAACAAGTTCGACGACATATCCGAGGTCATCGTCACGGGTCCTTCGGCGCCGGCCCTGGTGAACATCGAGGACCTGGCGGGCAGGGAAGTCTATGTCCGGGCTTCCAGCAGCTATTTCGAGTCGCTGAAGGAGCTGAACGAACGGCTGCGGAACGCCGGAAAGGCGGAAGTGGTGATCAAGGCCGCGGATGAGAATCTAGAAACGGAGGACATCCTCGACATGGTGAACGCCGGGCTGGTGGGCATCACGGTAGTGGACAGCCACATCGCGTCGTTCTGGGCCGGGGTTTTCGACCACATCAAGGTGCACTCGCATCTGGCGCTGAAAACGGGCGACAAGGTCGGCTGGGCCTTTCGGAAGGGCAGTCCGCGCCTGACCGCGATCGCGAACGAATTCATCCAGCAGCACGGCCACGGGTCGGCCCTCATGAGCACCCTGTTCAAACGCTATCTGCGCGAGAACAAATGGGTAAAGAATTCGACCGCCGGGGAGGAACGCAAGCGGTTTTTCGACAGCGTGAAATTCTTCAGGAAATACGGAAGCCAGTACAACCTGGACTATCTGCTCATTGCCGCCCAGGCATACCAGGAATCCGGACTCGACCAGAAGGTGCGCAGTCCCAGCGGGGCCGTCGGGGTGATGCAGATCAAGCCGGAAACGGCCGCGGCGTTTCCGGTCAGTATCAAGAACATACATAAGCTCGACAACAACATCCACGCGGGCGTCCGGTACCTGAGGTTTTTCATCGACGACTTCTATGCCAGAGAATCCATGGACCCCATGGACAAGATCATCTTCGCCTTCGCGTCCTACAACGCCGGTCCCGGCCGGATCGCCTCCCTGCGCGAGAAAGCCGCCAAGCAGGGGCTGGACCCGAACTCCTGGTTCAACAACGTAGAACGCGTGGTTGCGCGGTCCATCGGAAACGAAACCGTCCAGTACGTACGAAACATCTACAAGTACTATCTCGCCTACCAGATGCTGCAGCAGCGGGAAGAGATGAAAAAGGCCGCGATCACCCGGGAGAAACGGAGCTGATGCCGGGCCGCTTCGTTCCGGTCATGACAGCCGGCTTCTGAACATCAGGACGGCCGTGGACAGGGAGACGAAGGAAATGAGGGCGAGCGGCCACAGGTCCGGGGCGATTTCCCGGAGCGGGGCGCCCTCCAGGAAAACCCGGTGGACGATGGAAATGGCGTAGCGCAGGGGATTCAGCAGCGTCACCCACTGTATTTCGCGGGGCATGTTGCTGATGGGC
>JAJFUA010000376.1 GCA_021372635.1 Desulfobacteraceae bacterium
TCACTCTTGACAACTATCTCGGATCGGGGAAAAATCAGTCTTGCCAATATCCATAATCCTCTTCATGAGTAGAATGTCAGGGTAGCAAAAAGTGACGAATCAAGCAAGTTATCTTGAAGATTTGCAGAACGTTCTCAATTATCGCTTCAATGATCCCGGACTCTTACTACAGGCTCTCGTGCACCGCTCGTTCGTCCACGAAAACCCGCAGATGGAACAGAAGGACAATGAAAGGCTCGAATTCCTCGGCGACGCCGTTCTCGGCCTATGCATCAGTCACCTGCTGCTCATGAGCTTTCCGGAATACAACGAGGGTGACCTTTCCAGGCTGCGATCCTCCATCGTCAACGAGCGGGAACTTGCCAGGCTTGCCTTCGAAATGAGCCTTGGAAGCTACCTTCAGCTCGGAAAGGGCGAAGAGATGACGGGGGGAAGGCAGAAGGCGTCCCTGCTCGCGGACAGCCTCGAAGCGCTTCTGGCCGCCATTTACCTGGACGGGGGAATGGAACCGGCCAGGGAAGTGGTCAAGCGCCTTTTCCATGCGTATCTCGATCCGGAACACTTGGATCATCCCTTGAAAACGCTGGACAAGGATTACAAGACGCAACTGCAGGAACTTACGCAGGCAAGGTTCAAACTCACGCCCATTTATGCCCTCGATGCGGAGCAGGGGCCCGATCACGACAAGACCTTCTTCATGAGCGTCACGCTGGGAGGGAAGGTGCTGTCGCACGGGTCTGGAAAGAGCAAGAAGGAAGCACAGCAGGAAGCCGCCCAGAAGGCGATCGAGACCCTGGACGACCTGAACGCCTGATGCATGCGCCGTTGAAAGCCGGGCATTGGACACCCGATGGATAGCAGAACGACCATTTACCCTATTTTTCTGCCTCATGCAGGGTGTCCGTTTCAGTGCGTCTACTGCAACCAGAACGTGGTGACCGGTCAGGCGACTGAAGGCGCGTCCACAAAGCAGCTTGCCGAATCGATCCGGAATCTCGCAGAACAGGCCGAACGCCATTCCAGGCCGGGAGAAATCGCCTTCTACGGGGGGACCTTCACCGCCCTTCCGGAAAACACGATGGTAGGTCTGTTGACAGCCGCCGCCGCTCACGTGTCGGCGGGGCGTTTCAGCGGGATCCGCTTTTCGACCCGTCCCGACTGCCTGACGGCGGAAGTCTGCGCGCTGCTTTCCCGATACCCCGTGCAGACCGTGGAACTCGGAGTTCAGAGCCTGTCCGGTGACGTGCTGGTTCGGAGCCGCCGGGGATACTCGGCCGACTGCGTGAGAGAGGCGGCGAAGAGGACGAGGGAAGGGGGCTGGTCGTTGGGGATTCAACTGATGCCGGGGCTGCCGGGGGATGCCCCGGACCGGTTCCGGATGACCGTTGCGGGAACCGTCGCGCTCCGACCCGACTTTGTTCGGCTCTACCCGACCGTCGTCCTTTCCGGCACCGTTCTTGCCGAATGGTTCCGGAAAGGGGAATACATTCCGCTGTCCCTCGACGACGCCGTTTCCTGGTGTGCGGGAGCCTGCGGCACTTTCGTCGCCGCGGGCATCCGAATAGCCCGGATGGGGCTGCATGCCGACCCGGAACTCTGCAAGAGCGGAAGCATTGTGGCCGGCCCGTTTCATCCGGCCTTCGGCTACCTCGTCCGCGTGAGAAGGTGGCGGGACAGGGTAGACGCCTGTCTGCGCGATACCATGAAAAGGGGCACGAAGCACGTTGCCCTGACGGTCCCGGCGGCGGCGATCAGTGAGGTGGTCGGCCCCGGGCGATCGAATGTGACTTACTGGAAGGAAAAATGGCGGATCGGAACCCTGAGCGTGAAAGGCTCTCCTGCGTTGTCCTGGGAATGCCTGGAATGCTCTTTCGAAGAACCGCCCCAATCAGGGAATTGCATAGCGGAGAGAACCAACACATGACGAATCCTTCGCCGGAAAATAAGTTGAGATCGGGGTATGTGGCGATCGTAGGGGCGCCGAACGTCGGGAAATCCACCCTTTTGAACCGGATTTTGAACGAAAAGATCTCCATTACCGCTTCGAAGCCACAGACGACACGCAACCGCATCATGGGCATCCTGAACAGCCCGGGGCACCAGATGATTTTCGTCGATACGCCGGGAATTCACCGAGCCCGCGACTCGTTCAACAGGATGATGGTCGATACGGCTCTTTCCACCCTGAGCGAGGTGGATGTGATCTGCTTCCTCATCGAGGCATCGGGAGCGGACCGCGAAATCGACCGCTTCATACTGGAAAACCTGCAGAAGGTGAATACCCCCGTACTCCTGCTGATCAACAAGATCGATGCCCTGCGCGACAAGAAGGAACTCCTGCCCGTTATCGAGAAGTTCAGGGGGATTCGCGACTTCCATACCATCATACCCATTTCGGCGCTCACCGGAGACGGGGTGGACGCCGTGGTGCGGGAAATTGCGGAACTGCTGCCCGAGGGGCCCAGGTACTATCCGGAGGACTACATTACCGATCAGCCGGAGCGGTTCCTGGTTGCCGAGTTGATCCGCGAAAAGGTCTTTCACCTCATACACCAGGAAATTCCGTACGCGGTGGCGGTCATGGTGGACACTTTCACGGAAGAGGCCGATCGGAATCTCATCAGCATCGAGGCGACGATTCACGTGGAGCGGGATTCGCAAAAAGCGATCGTCATCGGGAAAAACGGGCAAATGCTGAAGGAGATCGGAAAACAGGCCCGCGAAGACATCGAAAGGCTGCTGGGCTGGCGCGTCTACCTGGGGCTTTTCGTACGCGTGCAAAAAAACTGGCGCAAGGACCCGCGGGTTCTGACCGATTTCGGATACCCGTCGGGAAATTGATCTTTGAGCACCGAACCGGTTCCATTGTGAAAACGGCCGCCGCCACCGTGTTTGCGTGCGCTTTCAGACGACCGGGGGGTAGACGACGACACGGCGATAGGGGTCGCGCCCCCTGCTTTCCGTGGGGAGGCCCGCCTGCTCGGCCAGCAGGTGTTGCAGCCTGCGGATGTGGGAGTTCTGGGGAGCCAGTTCCACGGGATATCCGTGGGCGCGTACCTGGGCAATCGCGGCTTCGGCTTCGCGCAGGGGTGGTTCGTCTCCCGGAGGCCGGTCCTGGCCTTCCACCGCGGATCGGACAAAAGCCTCGATTTGCGCGGGCGTGTTGCTCTTGAGCACGTAAAAGGGCATTCCCCGCGCTTCGGCTTCCCTGAGCCGGTTGGAACGGCGCTTTTCCTGGGACTTTAGCGTCAGGACGAGGTCTGCTTTACCGACTTCTTCCACGATGTGCAGCGGGGCGCGGAATTTCTGGATGGCCCGATCCAGTCTGCCACGGCTCACCCCGTAGGCAAAGATTCTCAGCGCCCTCCTGCGCGGCCTGTGCGGCAGGGAAGTCGTCTCACGGCTTGCGCCGGAAAACGGCTGGATCTGCTCCGCGTCTGTGCGTTCGTCAGCTTCCAGGATTTCCACTCGGCCGTCGTCGTGTCTCATCCTGATCTCCGGATGCAGGGGCCCCCCCCGCAGGAACGCGTCCACGACCGTCCCCACGTTGTGGTGGACGGCAAGCCGGTCCTTCTCCTGGATTTCTATGAGGACGTTGAAAGTGGGCGGGGACCGCCGCTCCAGGACGGTCTTCTGAGTACCCCGGCGGCGGGCTTCCTCGTCCGAAAGCGTGACGGTCTGAATGCCGCCGACGAGATCCGAAAGCGTCGGGTTCTGCAGGAGGTTCTCGAGTGTGTTGCCGTGCACGGTTGCGATGAGTTGCACTCCCCGTTCGGCAATCGTGCGTGCGGCCAGGGCTTCCGCCTCCGTGCCGATTTCGTCGATGACAATCACCTCGGGCATGTGATTTTCGACGGCTTCGATCATCACGGCGTGCTGCCTGACGGGCGATGGGACCTGCATGCGCCTCGCGCGGCCGATCCCGGGATGGGGAATGTCTCCGTCTCCGGCTATTTCATTGGATGTATCGACTACAATGACCCGCTTGCCGAGGTCGTCGGCCAGAACGCGGGCCGCTTCGCGAAGGAGGGTCGTTTTCCCGACGCCGGGCCGGCCGAGCAGGAGGATGGACTTGCCTGCCTCGACTACGTCCCGCAGAATGTCCACTGTGCCGAACACGGCGCGGCCGACGCGGCAGGTCAGCCCGACGATAGCCCCTGCCCGGTTCCGCAGTGCGGATATCCTGTGCAGGGTGCGCTCGATTCCCGCGCGGTTGTCGTCACCGAACCTGCCGATCCGCGAGACGACGTAATGGATGTCCTCGCGGGATACCTGCTCCGGAGCGATGATTTCCGCAGAATCCGAATAGCGCGCCTCGGGAAGCCTGCCCAGGTCAAGGACGACCTCCAGGAGCGATTGCAGGCGGTCGCTCGCCTCGACCCTCTCGCGGATGGCGGGGGGCATGACGGCCAGCAGCAGTTCGAGGTCGTCCGTCAGGATTTCTTGTTTTTCCGGCAACGCTCATTCCTCCGCTCAGGATTTTCCTGCATTTTCCAATGATCTTTCCATAACCGATGCCGCGGAATTGTCAACGCGCATGTCCGGAAGAGAGCCGCGACAGGAGGAGGCAAGGATCGTCCGTTCATCGCCCCGGCGGGACTGGAGCCGCTCGTTTCGGCTGCGGATCGTCGCCCGGCAGGGCGGCCAGTTCGCGTATCTGCCTTTCCACTTCCTGCATGAGGCGTTCCGTTTCCGTTTTTTTGAATTGCGTCGAATCGATCGGTTCCCCCACACGGACCTCGATGTTTTGCCCCAGGTGAAAGTCCACCGTCTTTGCGGGAAGCACGTCGAATGCCCCGCGGATTCCTACCGGGATGACCGTGGCGCCGGAACGCAGGGCGAGCATGAAGCCGCCCTTCTTGAATGGTCCGAGGACTCCGGTTCGCGAGCGGGTCCCTTCGGGAGCGACCCACAGCGTGATGCCGCTCTCCATCTTTCGCCTGGCTTCCTCCAGGTCCTTGAGCGCCTTGCGGCGGTCGTTCCGGTCAATCGGGATGAATTCCCCCGCGCTGAGCCCCCGTCCCCAGACGGGGACGGTGAAAAGCTCGTTTTTCGTAAGCATGCGGATACTCCCGGGAAGCGCTGCGAAGAGCACCGGAACGTCGTACAGGCTGCTGTGATTGCTCATGAGAATGCAGGGCTTGCCCGGCGTGGGGCGGACCCCTTCCACGTTTGTGGCCGTAAGGGATATGCGGGCGAATTTCAGGAGCACGGAGGACCACCACCTCAGGCGCCTGTCAATGCGCTCCCGGCTGTAGGTCCCCCTGTAAACGTCAACGATCGTTTCTATGGAGATCCAGAGGGTCAGCAGAACAGATTTGATGACGATGATGGCAGAACGGACCTTCCCCGCTTTCATAAAACGCCCCTTTCAAGTGATCGGCAAATGAACCCGGGATCTAACTGTTGTTGCCGAGGGCAAGTTCGACGCCGGCGATTGGGCCGGCCCGAATGCAAAAGGCACCGCCTTTTCCCTGCTGTGCGGGAAATGGGAAGCAATCGGATCAACGATGCTTTTATTACACCAACCTGGAGACACATGTCCAGAACCGGAGTATTGGCTTTACCCCATGATCCCGAGAGTGGATGCCAGTGCGAGCAGAACCCCCATAAGGCTCTCTCCTGCGATCAGGCCGGAGGCGACGGGGATGGTGTACTTCGAGGCAATGTCGCGTGCACGCCGATGGATGATCCAGGCGAGGAGCGCGCCGACGAACATCGAGAGAGTGTTCCAGAATGGAATGACGAAAGCGAGGCCGAGCCCCATGGGAGAGGGCAGCAGGGAGCGGTACCGGGAGGGAAGCCGTCTCTCCAGGATCGGGAGTGAGGCTCCCAGCAGGGCTCCCGCCACCAGCGCCCACCGTGCGGTCGGGTGAAGGCTTTCGAGGCCGTTTGCGAGGAGTTCGGCCACTCCTTTCCAGACCTGTGCGCCCGGTGCCGGGAACCGTTCGCCGCCAAGCGAATCGGGGGTTGGCACCAGGAGGTAGAAAGCCGGAACGATCGAAAGAGTGCCCGCAAAAATGCCCAGGAACTGGGCGATGAACTGCTTGCGGGGATTGGCCCCGAGCAGGTACCCCGATTTCAGGTCCGTGAGAAGATCGGCGGCGCTGGCAGCGGCGCCCGACGTCACGCAGGCCGTCATCAGGTTCGTTCGGATGTTCGATGGAGCCACCACGCCGTAAAAGAGCTGCGTAACCTTGCCCATGGCGCCGATGGGAGTGACATCCGTTTCGCCTGTGGCACGACAGGCCACCAGCGCCAGGAAAAAGGTCAGCAGGACGGAGAGAATGCCCATCCACCACTCGATGGAGAAGCTGAGCATCTGGATGGCGACCACACCCGCGCCCGCCACACCCAGCCCCACCAGGAACCATGAGGTTGGGACCTCGATTTCCTCCGGGCGGGTGACGCCGGACGGCACGCCGGAATCGCTTCGGCGTCGGAAAAGGCTGGAGAAACCGGAAAAGGAGCGGCCGATAGTGCGCCACTGGAGTGCAAAGCCGACAAGGCCCGAGGAGACCATGAGCGACGTACCCGCCCAGAGGCTCCAGGACATGATGCCGCTGTACCCCAGGCTTTTGATGACCCCTGATTTGAACATCAGGGGAGCGAGGCAGCCGTAGTTGATCAACCCGCCCAGGAGCAGGCTCCATGCGACCCGAATGCCGATAATCGCTCCCGCGGCGATCATGATGAGACCCATCTCCCAGGCGAAGGTCCACTCGATCATTCCGTGTCCGGCAATGCCGCCCGGGAATGGCAAGGTGCCAGGAATCCTGAGAAAGCCCGGCCACCAGGCAAAGGTGTTGTCACGGGCAAAGGACGCCGAAGCTCCGAGCACGCCGGCGACGCTCAGGCTCCTGGCCTTCTTCTTCGCGTCTTCTCCCGCGGCATACAGAGACCGGAGCGTTTCCGCCGCGGCGATCCCGCTCGGGAATTTCAACTGTTCGATATTGATCATCTGCCGTTTCATGGGAATCGCCAGGACGACGCCCAGCATGGCAAGGAAAAAGGTCCACGGCAGCAGGGTCCAGAACGGCAGATGCGTCCCCTGGATCATGAGCAGCGCCGCTATGGCGCTCACCATGGCTCCGCCTGTCGAATACCCGGCCGAACTGGCCGTGGACTGCATGCAGTTGTTCTCGAGCAGGCTGAGGTTCGAACGCAGGATGCCGAGCCGTTTGAGGGACGCTCCAATGGAATAGGAAAGAATGCAGGCCGTGATCGCCACTCCCAGTCCCCAGCCGGTCTTGAGACCAACGTAGAGGTTGGAGAGGCTCATGACGCCGCCCAGCACCGAACCGATCAGGACCGCCCTGAAGGTAAGCTGAGGCATGTCCCCTCGGTAGTGATGCTCCAGCCACTCCAGTTCGATTTCATCCGGGGTCTTTCCCGCAGGATCGATCCCGAGGAACTGCGAGCCGTCGTGCGGATTACCGTCCTTCACCGGGGCGCCGACTTTGCCATCGTGGAGTTCTCCGGTTGAGATGCACGGGAGAAGGGCCTTATTCCCAGCGGTTGCCGTCCCGCTTCCTGAGATCGATGTATTCGATTCGGCCCTTATCGTTGATATAGGAATTGAGCAGCCAGTTCACAATGCTGATCACGAGCGACCCGAAGACCGCAGACCAGAACCCGTAGACGTGAAACCCCGGGATGACCCCGGAAGCCATCATGAGCAGAAGCGCATTGATGACGAAGGTGAACAGACCGAATGAGAGAATGTTGATGGGCAGGGTGAGAATGATGAGTACCGGCCTCAGGAAGGTGTTCAGAACCCCCAGGAGGGCGGCCGTAAAGAAGGCGGAAAAGAAGCCGCTCACGTATATCCCGCTGATGAGATACGAAGCGGCGGCTATGGAAAACGTAAGAACCAGCCATCGGATGAACAGTCCTCGCATGCAGACCTCCAGGTAGGTTGATCTTGCCTCGCGGGGATCCAAAGACCGATCCCCGATTTTTACAGCCTATCCATTCCACAGAAAATGCTATTCTACAAGATTATATTCTATGGGAGCGGGCCGGGGACGATAATTCGCGGACCGACCCGACAGGGAAAGGCGAAAAGAGAAGAAGAACCGGTGAAAGCCGGCGTTGGAAGCACTGTCGGAAGAGTTGGGTATGCTTGTTAAATCGACAAATTGCTGGGAGAGTGATCCGAAGGACCCGCGGGAAACGGAGATATGGGGACCGGTCTCCGACGTTTTTTCGGGTCTTTTCCATCGGAGGTGCGTCCGGAATTCGTCAACGGGGAAAGCAGCGATCTGATCCGTGATTTGTGCGACAATCGGATGGTCGTCTTCGGAGCGCAGAGCGGGAATCCGCGGATGCTGGAAATCATGAGGGGAGGCCATTCCGTGGAAGATGTCCGGAAAGCTTGCAGGGTTCTGATCGAACGGGGTTTCGAGTCTGTCGTCGATTTCATTGTGGGCCTGCCCGGCGAGTCCATCGACGAAATGAACGAGAGCGCCGCCTTCATGGAAGAACTGGGAGAAATGGGAGTGCACCTTCACGTGCACACATTCATGCCTCTCCCCGGGTCTCCGTGGGCCGCTCTGGCCCCCACCCCGATACCGCATGCGATTCGAAGGCGCATGGAGCGGCTGATCGCGAAAGGGAGCCTCTTCGGGCAATGGGCGCAGCAGGAAAAACTGGTTTCGGAAGTGTATCTCGAATGAGGTGATGCATGGCGGAGATAAAAAGCACGCTGGATCTGGTGATGGAGCGGACGCGAAACCTTACGCTGTCGGACGAGGAAAAACGCGGTCACGCGGAAGCTGAATTCATCGCAAGGGTAAAAGGGATGATCTGCAGGTACGAGGACGGAGTGCTTACGGTGGAGCGTTTTGCCGGTGAACTGACCCGTCTCATGGCGGAGTTCCGGATCACGGACGGCAGTGCTGTCCTTGGGCAGTTCGCGCGAAGGCTGGATCCGCATCGGGACAATGCGGGAACCTTTGCGCTGCTGGAAGCCCTTGCAGGTGTCATGACACGGAGACTGCAAACGCTTTTCGAACGGTATGCGGAATCGGTCGAAGAGATAGAAACGCAGGCACGAAGACGCCGCCTTTCTTTCCTGGAATGCCGCGGCATTTCCGGACCGGCCGTTATTGCGGATATTGCCGGGGACGCGGAGTGCGTGGAGGAGACAAAAAGGGCACGGATCGCTTTTGAACGGGAGGCGGACGCGTGGGCGTCGGAAGCGGGGGGCGAACTTGCGGCACAATGACGGATGTACGGCCCGCACGCGGGCCGGCGAAACTCGAGTGACTGCTGCGGTCCGTCAGACGTATGGGAACCAGTATCGTTCGACGCGCTCGAAGTTGGCGCGAACCTGGCCGGCCCCGGAGACGAAGTCACCGTGACCCGGCAGAAGCCAGTCGACGTCCATCTGCGAAAGAGCATTGATACTGTGCTTGAGCGTGTTCCCGTCACCGCCAGGAAGGTCGGTTCGCCCAAGTCCGTCCTTGAAGATGAGATCCCCGGTGAACAGCGTCTTTCTTTCCTTCCAGTAGAGGGATATGGAACCCGGGGAGTGCCCGGGCGTCCGGAGCACCTGGAGAGCGAGGCCTTTTACGTCGATGTCTCCTTCCCCGAGGAAGAAGTCGGGCTTGCAGGATTCGACCTCAAAGGCGGCCCCGTAAAATTTCCCGCGTTCCGCCAGCTGCTTCCATCCGGTCTCGCTCATCGCGCAAAGAACGCCGGCGTCCTTGAAGAGCTTGACGGCTTCGATATGGTCGGGGTGGCCGTGAGTGGTGATCACCAGGTGAATGTCGGCGACGCTCATGCCGATCTGCTGCAGGCCGGCATTGACGTGTTCGAACAGGCGCATGTGGCCGGGGTCGATGAGCACCCGGGCAGGCCCGTCGATAAGGTATGTATTGCAGTTGTTGGCACTGATCGAATTCCACAGGAAACCGTGCAATCCTTCGGTGATCTTCATCGGAACGGGACCCTCCTCCGTCTTGGCGACGCTGTTCGATTTGCTGCCGAAGGCAGCTGAATCGTTTCTAGCAGATTTTCTCAAGATCGAAAACGATTACTTGGCTTTCCGCGCAACGATCTTCCGCAGGCGGGGCATGGAGGGAAGCGGGCAGGGGAGAAGCGGCGGACTGCATTCCGACAAGTCGACGGGACCGGGAAAATGCGCCCGGTGAAATCATAATTATCATCAAAACCGGTTCGAAAGTGTTATTGGGGGTGAACTCACCCGAAAGGGACGGGGTTCATTTGTTCTGGAATGAAGCATGGATGCCCGATACGACTTTCCCATTTCAAGGAGCCCTGATGGTCAACGGACAGCGAAAATCGTTCCTGTGTCCCAATTGCCGGAAACTCATCAGTCTCGATGAGCCCCATTGTCCCTACTGCGGTCTGCCCAATCCGGGTTCGAAATGGAAAAACAACCCATGGACGCGAGGTTTCGGCAATCCCGTGCAACTCATACGAACGATCGTCTACATAAATGCCGGAATGTTCGTCCTTTCCCTGTTGATGAACCCTCTCTCCACGGGGCTCACACTGAACCCCTTCCAGTTTCTTTCACCGGATACCACAAGCCTTGTAGCCCTTGGGGCATCCGGTGCAAAACCCATCGATCTGCTGCACAGATGGTGGTCCCTGGTTTCTGCCATCTATCTTCACGGCAGCATCCTGCACATTCTCTTCAATATGCTGGCGCTGAACCAGATCGGACGGTTCACTGTCGAGGAATACGGGACGTACAGGACTTTCGTCATTTACACGGTGAGCGGTGTCGTCGGGTACTGGGTCTCGTATCTCGCTGGTATTCCCATTACGCTGGGAGCTTCCGGTGCGCTGTGCGGGTTGATCGGCGCCGGACTGTACTACGGCAAAAGCCGGGGGGGCGTCTACGGCCAGGTCGTCTACCAGCAGATCCGCGGCTGGGTTATCGGGATATTCCTGTTTGGATTCCTGGTCCCGGGAATCGATAACTGGGCTCACGGAGCGGGGCTCGTTTCGGGCATTCTGCTGGGGCTGCTGCTCGGGTACAACGAAAAGAGGCGTGAGGGCTTCCTGGACAAGACGATGGCCGGCGTTTGCGCACTGGTGACCGCCGCCGTTCTGCTCCTTGCCGTCGCGTCGGGCGTCTACTACCTTCTGTCCTGACTGGACAGGTAGAGTGAGACGCTTCCCGAAGGCATCCGGGACGGCGTTTTGGGACGGCTGACCGGCAGGGCGAACCGGCGCAAACCTGCCGGGGCGTTGATGAAGCGCGTTGACGCCCGGCAGTTGTTTTCGATGAAATTGAACGGTTTTGAATGGACACTCGCACGAGTCTGATGTAAACGTTCCTGGCAGGTTTTCACTTTCGATTATTGGCATTGCGGTATGGTAGCCTTCCCGCGCCGGGTGGGGATTTCGGTTCGGTGTGCGCGGAAGGGGACCCACGGGTATATGCGTTGGACGAGAATGTTATTTTGATCAAGGAGATGGAGATGGAAAGAACCCTGTCGATTATTAAGCCCGATGGAGTGAAGAGAGGTCTGATTGGTGAGGTGGTGAAGCGTTTCGAGGCGGCCGGGATCAAGATTGCGGCGATGAAAATGCTTCACCTTTCCAAAGAGCAGGCCAGGGCATTCTATGCGGTGCACAAGGAACGGCCGTTCTATGAAAGCCTTACGGATTTCATGTCGTCGGGTCCGATCGTGGTCATGGTGCTCGAAGCGGAAAACGTCATCCGCAAGAATCGCGACCTGATGGGAGCCACCAACTACAAGGATGCCGCTCCCGGCACAATCCGGCGCGATTTTGCATCCGATATCGAGAAGAATGTCGTACACGGCTCCGATGCCCCGGAGACCGCCAGTACGGAAATCGCCTTTTTCTTCAATAGCCTGGAGATTTGTGGTTAAGAGTCGGCGCGATCGAGTGGGGGGACTCTCAATGAAGCGTAGAAATCAAGGCAACGCATGCCAACTGTTGATCATGGGAATGGCGCTGCTCGGCGTTTGCTGGGGCTGTTCGACGACTCAGTCGCCGCAGTCGTCCACCTCGACTCCTCCCGTTTCGGTCACGGCGGCCCAGACGTCCGAAAGCACCACGCCTGCACCGGCTTCCACGGTTTCGTCCGGGCACACGGTTGCGGGGGGGCCCCTCTCACCCTACATTCCGCCTCCGGACAGGATGGATCTGTGTGGCGAACCGGTGCCCCTCAATCATCCCGATGTGGCGGAGAGGTTCGATCGAGAGTTTACCCTGATCGTTTACAACCACGCGCAGGTTTACCTCTGGCTGAAGAGAATGGAACGGTTTTTCCCGTGGGTGGAAGAACGGCTTCGGCACTACAACCTGCCGGAGGATCTCAAGTACGTCGCCATTGTCGAGAGCGATCTCCTTCCCAACGCCTGTTCCCCCAAAGGGGCCGCCGGGCCTTGGCAGTTCATGCCGAGCACCGGTGCGTCATACGGCCTGGAACAGCGTGGTTCGCTGGATAAGAGATTCGATTTCGAGCGGGCTACGGACGGCGCCTTCCGGTTGCTGAGCGATTTGAACAAGCGCTACAAAAACTGGGCACTGGCCATTGCCGCCTACAATTGCGGCGACAAGAGGATCATGGACGAGATGCGCTCGCAGCGGGTGACGGATTACTACTTCCTGAAGCTGCCGCAGGAAACGGAAAGATACGTGTTTCGCATCCTTGCCATCAAGGCGGTCCTCGGCAACGCGGCGCAGTACGGCTATGTCCTGCCCAGGGGAATGGGATACCAGGAACTGAAGCTCGACAAGGTCCACGTGACGCTTTCGAGCCCTGTCCCGATTCGCACGGTCGCGGAGGCTGGCGGGATCACTTTCCGGGAGTTCAAGACACTCAACCCGGTTTTCAGGGCCGATGATATTCCCTCAGGAACTCAGGAACTGAAATTCCCCGCAGGCGCCGGAAAGGTCTTCGAGAAGAATTTCTGCAGCGGAAGACTCCAGACTGCTGCGGTGTCTTCCGAGCCGGGGCCGCAGCCGGTTGCTGCCAGGGCGCAGCCCGAACCGGCGAAGTCGAAGCCTGCCGCCGTCAGGGCCGAACCGGTGAAATCCACTCCTCCCGTTAAGCAGGCGCCCGCAAAGAAAGAACAGGCGCCGGCCAAAAAGGAGAAGAGCCACACGGTGAAAAAGGGGGACACCCTGAGTGGTATCGCACAGAAATACAGTGTGAGCGTTCAGGAGATCCGTAAAGTGAACCGGATCAAGGGAGACGACCTCGCTCCAGGAGACAAGTTGAGAATTCCATAGAACACCGGGAACCGGGCGACAACTTTCCGGAAGTTCGCGTGTTTTGAGAAGAGAGGGAGGCGTTGTCGTTTCCCTCTTTTGTTTTTCATAAAAGCCGGTTTCGCCGTTCCATGGCCGGCAAACAGGCCCGAGGGCGGATTTCCGATGGCCGGGTAAGACATTCCGCTATCGAATCGGAGAGAATGAAAAATGGGCTATCCGGTATTTGAAAAAGCACAGGGGCGCGTCCTGAACATCGCACATCGCGGCGCACGGTCCATCGCTCCGGAAAACACGCTCGCGGCAGCCCGCAAAGCGGTCGGATGCCATGCCGACATGTGGGAACTCGATGTCTCGATGACGGCCGACGATCAGCTTGTCGTCGTTCACGACGCTGCACTCCTCAGAACTTCGAACGCGAAGGACCGATTTCCCGCCCGAAGGCCCTGGAGGGTTTTCGACCTGACCCGGGAAGAGCTGTGCTCGCTGGATTTCGGTTCGTGGTTTCTCCGCAGAGATCCCTTCGGCTGCATTGCGGCAGGAGAAGTCTCGGAGGAAGACCTTGCCGCCTATGCGGGCGAACAGGCGCCGACCCTCGAAAGCGCTCTGCGGTTTACGAAAGAGCACGACTGGCTCGTCAACGTGGAGATCAAGGACCTCACCCGCGCTCCCGGGGACTCCAGGGTTGTGGAGAAGACGGTTGCCATGATCCGGGAAATGGGAATGACGGAAAGCGTCGTTATCTCCTCGTTCAATCATGCCTACCTGGAACGCAGCCGGAGGGCGGCTCCCGAAATCGCCGTGGGGGCACTGGTCGGCACGCACCGCAGCGATCCTTTGGCCCTCATGTCGAAGCTGGGGGCACAGTCCTACCATCCCCGGGCAGACAGGATTCGGCCGGAAGAGATTGCCCTTCTGCGCCGTGAAGGTTTTGAAGTGCTCGCATGGGTGGCCAACGAGGAAAAGGATATGCGGGCGTTGATCGCCGCGGGGGTGAGCGGCATTTTCACCGATTTTCCCCAGCGGATGCATCGCGTAACCGGCTGATCCTTCGAATACCTCGGGAACGATTCGATGAAAAGAATCCTGCTCCTTGCCGCCTTGCCCCAGGAATATGCCCACATGCTCGGGATGACGGGGCTGTGGCGGCGGCTTGCGAAGAAACCCTTCAAGGTTTTTTCAAAAGATAACGGGGAATGGACATGGTTCCTCGTGGAAACGGGCATGGGACAGGAGCGGTTCGGCGAGGCTTTGCAGTGGTCTTCGCATTCCCTGCAGCCGGATTGCATTCTGAAATTCGGGTTTGTCGGCTCGCTGTCGGCAGATCTTTCCGTCGGGAGCGTCGTCCTGGGCGACAGCTTTTTCGCTTATGACGATTCCGGAAAAACCGTGTCAGGCGGCATTCAGGCGCACATCGGTCGTGAACTTTCCGGCTTTTGCTCCGGGCACGGCGTCAGGGTTGCCCGGTTCGTCACCACGAACCGGCCGCTGCCCAAAGGCCCTCTGCTCGCGAAATTCGCGGACAGGACGACCGTGCTGGACATGGAGAGCGCAGCGGCCGCGCGCCATGCGGCATCGAAGGGAATTCCGTTTCTGTGCCTTGGAGCTGTGAGCGACGCCGCTGAGCACGAGATCGGCTTCGACCTCGATACGATCACCGATTCCCGCGGAGCTGTGGACATCCGGAAGGTCCTGGCGGCCGTCGTCCGCGACCCGAAGCTTATCGGGACCTTTTACCGGAACTGGAAGCGATCTTCGCTCGCCGGCCGGAACATGGGCGACGTTTTGAGAGATTTCCTAGCCCTGCATGCGCCGGTTCATGGAGACTCCCGCGCTGCGGAACGACTTTGGCGCACGGGAGAAGAAGACGGAGGCGCATGAGAACGGAAAATCCCTGCAGTGGCGCTCTATGGGGTAGGAAGGCTGGTTCGCCTGCTTGTACAGCAGGAAGAAAAGGGCCATCAGCGCGGTAAAGAATACGATGATGCACCCGACGGTGCCCATGAGAGCTTCCCCGATCCAGAAAGTCACCGTGAGATTGAAGGCAAGGACGGACAGGTAGAGCAGGGGGCCGGCAAGGCCGATTGCCGGAAGCACTCCAAGACGGGACGGGCCTTGCGGGTCCAGGCCTTCGAAACGGTCGAGGTACTGAAGCGCTGCCATCATGACGAGGCCGACGATCAGCCAGCCTCCGAAATTACTCATCGGAATGCCGAAATAGATCCCCGGATTCCTGTATCCGTAGATTTTCCCCAGAAACCAGCGCTCCCCCTGGAGGGCCACCGGATCGGTGATGATGTCCAGGAGCACGAAGAGAAACGCTCCGAGGACGAGCGTCTGGAAGGAACGGCGTATTTCCCGCGTCTCGAGGACGAAGAGGTTGGCGCCCGTGAAAGCGAGAGGGCTGCGCAGGAATATTGCCATGCTGTAGCTGCAGTAGGACAGGAAAACGTAGGAAAGGGAGTCCATGAAGGGCACTCCGAAAACCCACAGTTCCCTGTCCGCTGTGGTGGCAATGTAATAATAGTCCCCGTAGGGAAACCCCCAGTGGATCGAGGCGAACTCAGAGATCCAGGCCAGGGTGTAGCCCAGGGGGATGTAGAGGAGCGTTCGCCGCCAGCCGAGGTGGACCGAAGCCGCCAGGAGATACACGGACAGGAAGGCGAAGACGTACGGCCGCAGGCAGACCGTTCCCGCTGTGAGGCGCAGGAAATCAAGCATGAAGATTCCATTTCAGCATGCGAAGAAGATCCGGCCCGGTCATCTGCCGGACCACGGTCGGTTCGTAGCCGCAGTGGACCATGCACTGGGCACAGCGGGGATCGCGTCCCGAAACGTAGTAGTCCCAGTCTGTCCGGTCCATCAGTTCGCCATAGGTCGCGTAATGTGTGTCCGTGATGAGATAGCAGGGCGATTTCCAGCCTTGAGAGTTCCTCGTGGGGTTGCCCCAGGGAGTGCAACTGAAAGTGCGTCTGCCGGATAGAAAATCGAGATAGATGGGGTTGCTGATCAGGGGAAAGCGGTTCTGCCACCTGGAAATCCGGCGGAATTTTTCCATGATTTCACGGCGCGTCAGGAAGACCTCACCCGTTACGTCTTCATAGCTGAATCCGGGAGCCACGAGGATGCCGTCGACCCCCGCGGCGGCAAGCTGCCCGAAAAGCTCTTCCAGGTCCGAAACCTCCGTTTCCCGGTAAACGGTCGTATTGGTGCTGACGCGGAAGCCGGCCGCCTTTGCGGCGCGGACGCCCCGGATCGCCTTCTGGAATCCCCCCTGGCGCCCGATGATCGCGTCGTGCACGGGTTCCGTGCCGTCGAAGTGCACGTTCCAGGTGAAATGTGAATCCGGACGGTAACGGGGAAGAGATTCTTCGAGGAGCATCCCGTTCGTGCAGAAATAGATGTGCTTGCCGCGGGCCAGGAGTTCCTGCACCAACTCCACGACGTGCGAGTAGAGAAGCGGCTCTCCTCCCGTGACCGTCACGACGGGCGTGCCGGCGTCGTCCACCGAGCGGAGGCATTCGTCGAGAGTCATCTCCATCTGTATGGTATCGTGGTATTCGCGTATGCGCCCGCAACCGGCGCAGGTGAGATTGCAGCGATGAGTCGGTTCGAGCATGAGCACCAGGGGGAAACGGTCGTTTCCCTGGAGCTTCATTTTGAGCAGATAACCGGTCATCGACATGTACAAGCTGATCGGAAAACGCATGTGGACCTCAATTCTCAATCAGGTGCGTAACCATATTCCCGAAACCAGTTGACTGCTTCCGCCAGGGCCTCCCGAACGGGGGTCTGGGGAAGCCCGAGTTCCGATACTGCTTTCCGCGCATCGAAAAACATGTACCGGCGGGCCATTTTTACGCCTTCAAAAGGTATCAGGGGCTCTCTCCTGGTAATCCAGGAAAGTATTCTGCAAACATGGGCGAGTACGTATATGGGCCGATAAGGGAGGCGAATGCGGGGTGCGCGCACGCCGGAGACGCTTTCGAGCTGGCGGAAGATCTCTGACAGGGTAAGGTCCAGGTTCCCCAGGATATAGCGTTCTCCGACGCGACCATGTTCCAGTGCCAGCAAATGTCCCGCCGCGACGTCTTTCACGTGGATGAGGTTCAGGCCCGTGTCCAGGTAGGCGGGCATGCGGCCGTTGAGGAAATCCACGATGATTTTCCCTGTCGGGGTGGGCTTGTGGTCTGCCGGTCCGACGGGAGTGCTGGGGTGGACAAAGACGATGGGGAGTCCTTGGCGCAGAAATTCTTCGGCCTTTCTTTCCGCGAGATACTTGGATCTCTTGTAATGGCCCACCATGTCGGAGAGAGCGACCGGGGTGGTTTCATCGGCGGGGGAACCGTCCCTGGTGAGTCCGAGTGCCCCGACGCTGCTGGTGTAAACGACCTTCTCGACCCTGTTTTGAACGGCCGCCCGGAGCACGTTTTCGGTGCCGCCGACGTTCGATTCGTAGATGTCGGCCGGATTTCTCGCCCAGAGGCGGTAGTCGGCGGCGACGTGGAAGACGGCCTCGCACCCGGCCATGGCCTGGCAGACCTGCTGGGAATTCCGGATATCTCCCGTGCGCCAGTCGGCATCGAGCGTGTCGATCAGAGGATGGGAGGACCCCTTGCGCCTGAGCGCCCGGATCTTCCAGCCGGAATCCCGGAGCAGCAGCGCGAGATGGAATCCGATGAATCCCGTCGCCCCCGTAATGAACGCAGTCCTCATATCTACCACTCCTTCCTGAGAGCACAGCGGCAGTCTTCAGAAAAAACGTAACTTCTATAACAAAATTTAAGGGGAAGTGAAACACCTCAGGAGGGAAGGGGGCACGAAAATCGTGTCGGAACTCGGCGAAGAGACCGTTCTGTGAATGTGCGGCGAAGAGACCGTAACGTTTGGGAAAGGGCTTCAAACTATCTATTGACAGTGGGAAACGGGTAGGGTAGACAGCACAAAAGCAAAGCACAGGTATTACGTGTTATCAAGCACAATGTATTCTTATAGTTAGAGGCTATTACGACACATTCCGCACCGATGTAGGAGAAAGGGGTAGACGATGGGCAAACGTAAGGTTTTGACAGCAGTTGGGCTTTCGCTCTTGATGGTCGGTATTGCGACGGGTGCATTTGCCGCCGATACAATCAAGATAGGGGCGTACCTCCCCATGACCGGTGCGGTAGCCGCATACGGTTCTGCGGAATGGATGGGCATCGAGGTGGCGCGGGACATGGAACCCGAAGTGCTCGGCAAGAAAGTCGAACTCGTGCTGGTGGACACGAAGAGTGATAAGATCGAGGCCGCAAATGCCATCACTCTCCTGCTGGAAAAGGAAAAAGTTGTGGGTGTTCTCGGCGAGGCAATCAGCGGAAACGCCCTTGCGGGAAATCCCATATCCGAAAAGGCGAAAATCCCCACCGTAAGCCCCACGGCCACCAATCCGCTGGTCAACCAGGGCAAGAAGTACGCCTTCCGGGCCTGCTTCATCGATCCCTTTCAGGGACAGGTTGCCGCGCGTTTCGCCATCAACGACCTGAAGGCGAAGACTGCGGCGATCATCATCGACAACGCCCAGGACTACTGCGTCGGACTCGGCAAGTTCTTCGATGAAGAGTTCAAGAAGCTTGGCGGCAAGATCGTTTCGACTACGTACATCCAGACGGGCGACCAGGATTTCTCCGCTCAACTTTCCGCGATTCAGGCGTCCAAGCCGGAAGTGATCTACGCGCCCAACTACTACACGGAAGATGCCCTGATGGCCAAGCAGGCCCGCGACCTCGGAATCAACCAGCCCATTCTGACGGGTGACGGGGCTCAGACCGATACGCTGATCGAACTCGGCGGCAAAGCGGTGGAGAACATGTATTTCACGGGCCATTTCCATAAGCAGGCGGCCTCTACGGACAGGGCCAAAGAGTACGTGAAGAAGTTCGAAGAGAAGAACAAGAAGGAAGCCGACGCGTTTCACGCTCTCGGTGCCGACGCCTACTTCCTCATGGTGGATGCCATCAAACGCGCCGGGTCCACCGATGGAGAGAAAGTGCGTGACGCTCTGGCGAGCACCAAAGATTTCAAGGGAGTTTCCGGCATCATCAGCATGGGCGAGAATGGCAACCCCATCAAGAGCATGGTGATCAACAAGGTCGAAGGTGGAAAGTTCATATACGTCACAACGATCAATCCTTGAGGCAAAACCGGTTGCCGGGCATACTGGAGGTTCCGTTCCATCCGCCCGGCAACCCCTCCGTCGATAGTGCCGTGAACATGAGGCAGGGGAATGCGATATTTCGATTCCCCTGCCTTTTTTGCTCCGTACGGAGGGGTGGATGCAAATCAATCCATGTGCCTCTTGAAAAAAAACTGGTATAAGGGATAACTGGTTTTGAGGGGATCTGAAATTTTCATTCATTTTCAAAATGCGCATGAGGAGTTCACTTGACCTGGACGATTTTTTCCCAGCAGTTGATCAACGGCGTTTCCCTGGGAAGTCTCTACGGGTTGGTCGCCATTGGCTACACAATGGTCTACGGCATTCTTCGCCTGATCAATTTTGCCCACGGCGATCTGCTCATGTTCGCGGCGTACGCGGCAATCTCGGGGATTGTAACTTTCGGGCTTCCGTGGTACCTGGGCTTTCCCGTGGCGATCGCTCTTACCGGCGCACTCGGCATCGTGCTCGACCGCGTAGCCTACAAACCCCTGCGGAACGCTCCGCGAATCTCGCTCCTGATTTCCGCCATCGGCGCGTCCTTTTTGCTGGAAAGCCTGGCGCTGGTCTATTTCAAAGGCGTTCCCAAACCCTTTCCAAGACCCGAGATGTTCTCGAAGGTCATCGAAGTCTTCGGCGTTCGCGTGCAAGTGCTCACTCTTTACACCCCGGTGATTACCATCCTGCTGCTTCTGGGGCTTTTGTACATCGTCTTTCACACCAAGGTGGGCAAGGCCATGCGCGCGGCTTCCAAGGACTTCGAGGCCACCCGGTTGATGGGGATCAACCTGGACCGGATCATCGCGATCACCTTTTTCCTCGGCTCCACGCTTGCCGCCGCCGGAGGACTCATGTGGGCCATGAAGTATCCCCAGGTCAATCCGTACATGGGGGTTTTCCCCGGGATCAAGGCTTTCATCGCCGCCGTTCTCGGTGGGATCGGGAACATCACCGGCGCCGTTCTGGGAGGTTTTCTGCTCGGCCTTGGGGAAATACTCATCGTGGCCATGGTTCCGGAAATGGCCCAGTACCGCGATGCGTTCGCTTTCGTCATTCTCATCCTGGTCCTGTTGTTCAGGCCCACCGGCCTCATGGGTGAGCCGATTATCGACAAGTCCTGAGCGTCTCGCACGGGAAGATCCGAGAAGACGTTATTCTTATCGAGGATAAGTATGAGCAAAGATAAGCTGAAACTGGTGCTCAACTGCGCAGCACTCTTAACCTTTTTTGGCGTTCTTTATCTTTTCCAGTTGTACGGTTCGGACTATGAAGTCCGGATTCTCAACAACATGGGCATATACGTCACGCTGGCCGTCAGCTACAACCTTGTCAACGGGTTCTGCGGCGTTCTTCACCTTGGCCCCAACGCATTCATCGCCATCGGCGCCTATACCTCGGCCCTGCTCACGATGAGCCCGCTGGAAAAACAGATGAACTACATCATCCAGCCTATTGTCTGGCCCTTCAGCGTACTGAACGCCCCTTTCGCCGTCTCGCTGCTGGTCGCGGGATTCGTGGCGGTGATTTTCGCTTTTATTATCAGTTTCAGCGTGTTCAGGGTCCGGGGAGACTATCTCGCCATCGTGACGTTCGGCTTCGGTGAGGTCGTGCGCGTGCTCAGCAATGCGCTGCAACCGATTACCAACGGTTCCCTCGGCCTGAAGGGCCTTTCTCCCTACACGAATCTGTGGTGGTCCTGGGGGGTGGCCCTGCTGACCATCGTACTCATCACCAAGCTAGTGAACAGCAGTTACGGCCGTGCCATGAAGGCCATACGCGAAGACGAGACGGCCGCCAAGGCCATGGGAGTGGATCCTTTCAAGCATCTGCTCCTTGCCTTTCTCGTCAGCGCCTTTTTCTCCGGAGTTGCGGGCGGACTGCTGGCCCACTTGATCACGACGATCTCGCCGACGCTCTTTACGTTTTTCTTGACGTTCAACATGCTCATCATGATCGTTGTGGGAGGCCTGGGGAGCACCACCGGGGCGGTTATCGGGGCCATTCTCTTTGCATGGGGAGGAGAAGCGCTTCGAGTGGTGGAAAAGCCGTTCGACCTCTGGTTCATCCACATTCCGGGAGTCCCGGGCATGCGCATGGTCATCTTCAGCGTTCTGCTGATGCTCGTCATTATCTTCGCCCGCCGCGGCATCACGGGGAACAGGGAATTGAGCTGGACCCCCCTGCTGTCCAGGCTGGGCCGGATCGTGAAAGAATAGGGGGGGCGGGCATGGACAACTTTTTCAACGCTGACAACATCACCATGCAGTTCGGCGGACTGGTCGCCGTCAACAGTTTCTCCATCAACATGAAGAAGGGCGAACTCATCGGGCTCATCGGTCCCAACGGTGCCGGAAAAACAACGGTGTTCAACATGATCACCGGCGCTTTGAAACCGACTTCCGGACACATCCTGTGGCATGATGATGACATTACGCACCTTTCCGTGGATCGGATCAACCAGAGAGGGATTGCCAGGACCTTCCAGAATATCAGGCTGTTTTCGAACATGTCGGTGCTCGAAAACGTGATGGTCTCCTTTCACTGCCGGCTCCATGCCCATTTCTGGGACGCGATGTTCGGTCTTCCCGCCTACCGCAGGGACGAAAAGCGCATTCGAGAGGAGTCCATGGAATACCTCGAGGAACTGGGGCTGGTCCATGTGGCCTCCGAAACATCGAGTTCGCTCCCCTACGGCTTGCAGAGGCGCCTCGAGATCGCCCGAGCCCTGGCCACGCACCCGAAGCTTCTTCTGCTCGATGAACCGGCCGCAGGGATGAATCCCAGGGAGACTTCGGAACTGGCCGAGCTGATTCATAGCCTGAAGGAAAAATACGCACTTACCGTGTTCCTGATCGAGCACGATATGAAATTTGTGATGGGGCTTTGCCAACGGATCAAGGTGCTGGATTACGGGATCACCATCGCGGAAGGGACTCCCGTGGAGATACAGTCCAATCCGAGCGTGATCAAAGCCTACCTGGGGGATGCGAAACATGCTTGAGGTGGATGATCTCCACGTTTATTACGGTGGTATTCATGCCCTGAAAGGGGTGTGCCTGAAGGTCGAAGCCGGGAAGATCGTGAC
>JAJFUA010000404.1 GCA_021372635.1 Desulfobacteraceae bacterium
AACAATTCGGAGCCCGCTGGAGTTACCCAGATTCCGAGCCCCCGGGGGCTTTTTTGGAAAGGTAGGTGAATACTGAATGTCGGAGGCTGAAGTAAAGGAAAACATCGAAAAGAAAATTCGCAAGCTCCGCAAAGATTTTCAGAAGAATGTCCAGCCCGTCCTGCGTCGCCACAATTATTACCTGTCCAAAGGGGAACGCCGCCGGATCAAGAAGAAGAAGGCCATCAAGCGGATCCAGAGGCGTGAACGCCGGCTGATGAGGACCGCGTAGCAAACCTGCCTCTTCCGGATGTGCTCCCGGGATGCCATGCCGCCGCATGTGCGATATGCGAACAGCACCGCAACACCCAGACGGGAAGAACGTTGGTTCGCCTGCACGCAGGTTGCCGATTGAATGCTTCGAAAAAAACCCCGAACGGTTTCGGCCGTTCGGGGTTTTGCTTGGTAAGAACCGCCCCTCCCGGCGACCGGCCAATAAAACCCCTCTCCTCCTGCGCACCGCACCCGTCCGCATTCCCCGTTTCAGGCCCGTTTCACAGGGAGGAACGGAACGCCGCCTGGGGGGGGGCACCGTCATGCCGCAAATCCGCAAAGACCTACGATTTGCACGGCTTGATCGTGGGATAGCTGCACCCGTAGAGGATGCCGCCAAAGCGGCTGAGGTTTTCCTGGGGCCCGATCGTCACAAGGATATCCCCCTCGTGCAGCACCTCCTGGGGGGAGGGATTGTAGATCATCTTTCCGTCCCTTCGCTTGATCGCCACGACAATGAGATTGAAGTCGCTGCGGATGCCGGAGCGCATGAGTTGCTTGCCGACCAGGTCCGCCTCCGGGGGGATGCAGATCTCCTCCATGCTCAGTTCCATACCCTCCCCCGACAGGGCAAGCTCCAGAAAATCCGTGACCGTCGGACGGATGACGTTGTGAGCGATGCGCGTCGCCCCGAGAGAGAAGGGGGAGACCACCCGGTCGGCACCCGCCTTGAAGAGCCTTTTCTCGATTTCGGGCGCCCCGGCACGCGCGAATATCTGGACGTTCCTGTTGAGATCGCGGGCGGTGAGTACAATAAAAACGTTGTCGGTGTCTTTGCTCACGACGGAGATCAGCCCCCTCGCCCTCATGATTCCCGCGGCGAGCAGGCTCTCTTCCTCGGTGGCGTCCTCGTCGAGATAGAGAATCCCCTTTTCCCGCAGCTTGAACACCACGGAATCGTTGCTTTCGACCACGACCACGGGCAGGTTGTGCCTGAGCAGTTCCTGGACGATGATCTGCCCCATCTGCCCGTAGCCGCATATGATGTAGTGTTCACTGAGTTGATCGAGCTTCTTGCGCAATTTTCGCCTCCGGTAGACTTCCAGGAGATTCCCGTCCATGAGGAGCTGGGTGAAGTAGGCCAGGTTGTAGGCCACGAATATGGCCCCCATGAGGATGAGCGTAACGGCGAAAAGGCGGCCGTTTTCATCGAGGGGCCTCACCTCCCCGTACCCGACGGTGGATAGCGTGATGACGGTCATGTAGAGGGCTTCGACCGGTGTATAGTGGGAAACCAGGAAGAAGCCGGCGGTCCCGTAGCCGACGAGGAGCAGCATCAGGACGACGAGCAACGCAATGTGGCGGCCCGTGTGGGTGAGCCAGGGATCTTTCATGCTCCTTCAAATTCCTTTATTTCCACAGTTGATGGACTCTTCTCGAGTGCTTATATAGCAC
>JAJFUA010000320.1 GCA_021372635.1 Desulfobacteraceae bacterium
TCTTTCTTGCTCATGTCCGGCCTCCTAAGACTTTTTCAGCTTCGCCGCCTCGCCGCTTCCGAACAGCCCTTCGGGCTTGAAGAAGAGGGCGAACAGCAGAAGGATCAGGGCCACGGCGTCCTTGTATCCCGAGGAGAGATACCCGGCGCAGAACGATTCGGCAAGGCCGAGCACGGCCCCGGCGACCAGCGCCCCGAAGAAGTTCCCCAGGCCCCCCAGGACCGCCGCTCCGAAGCCCTTCAGGCCCAGCAGGGCGCCCCGGTCGAATTCCATCATGGAGATCGGCGTGATGATCACCCCCGCGGCCGCCCCGATGGCGGCGCTCAGGACGAACGAAAGGAGGACCATCCGGCGGACGGGAATCCCGACCATGCGGGCCGCCGCGGGATTGTCCGCGCAGGCGAGCATCGCCTTGCCGTAGGCCGATCCGTGAAAGAAGAAGGTGAGAGCCGCCACGACCAGTGCGCTCACCCCCATCACCCACAGCGCCTGGGGCTGCACGGCCGCGCCCGCCACCAGGATGGGACCGCCGGAGCTGAAGGCGGGCATGGTGTACGGGTCTTTTCCCCAGGCGAGCATCGCCGAGCCCTTCAGGAGGATGGAGACGGCGATGGTGATGATGATGAGCGACAGGACGGTCGTGTTCCGGGCACGCCGGATCACGAACCGCTCCATGGCGAAGCCGACGACCGCCGTAATGGCCACGGCCGCCGGAAAAGCCAGGAACACCGGCATCCGGACGGTGCCGACCAGGAAGGCGGCGAACAGCCCGCCCAGCATGACGAATTCGCCCTGCGCGAAGTTGATGATTTCCGTCACGTTGTAAATGATGTTGTAGCCGATGGCCACCATCGCGTAGATCACCCCGACGGTAAGCCCGCTCACCGTGTACTGCAGTATGTCCGTACCCAATCCGCTCACGTTCGCCGCCTCTTGCTCCGCTGGAGCGTCAGCAATGATTCACCCCCGGCCGTTTTCCGCCGCTTATTGAGCCAGCGCCCACTTGCCGTCCTTCACGACGACCATCTCGATATCGTCCTTACTCAGCCCGTTATGGTCCGTCGGCGAGAAGTTGAAGATGCCGTGCTGACCGACGAAGCCCTTCGTGTTTTCGATGTGCTCCCGGATCTTCTCGGGGTCGGGACCGACCGCCTTGAGCGCCGCGACGGCAAGCTGCAGGGAATCCCACGCATGGCCCGCGAAGGACGACAGAGGTTCCTTGTAGAGCGTCTCGTAGGCCTTAGTGAAATTCAGGATGACCGCCTTCTGGGGCTGGCTGTCGGGAAGGAGCGAACCCACGTTGACGCGGGCCAGGGGCAGCAGGACTCCTTCGGACGCCTTGCCCGCAAGCTCGATGTTCTTCAGGCTACCGAAGCCGTGGCTCTGGAAGAGCGGGATGGAGTCCATGCCCAGGTCCCGCCAGTTCTTCACCGCCAGGATCTGGGTGGGACCGATGGACCAGTTCACGATGGCTTCCGGCTGTGCTCCCCGGATCTTGGTCAACTGGGCCGTGAGATCGGTGTCCTGCGGCCCGAACCGTTCGTCGGCCACCAGCGTGAAGCCGTACTCGGGAGCGAGCCGCACCAGTTCTTCGCGGCCGCTGGCCCCGTAGCCGGACGAATCGGTCATGATCGCGACCTTCTTGATCCCCTTGGACTTCATGTAGTCGTACATACGGCCCACCACGTGGCTGTCGGAACCCGCCACCTTGAAGACCCATTTGCGGCTCTCGATGGGAGTCACGATCTTGTAGCTCGTGGCGCAGGAAATCAAAGGAACCTTGCCCTCCTCCGCCGCGCTCGCCGCCGCGAGGCTTTCGCCGCTCCGCGTCGGACCGATGATGACCGACACCCTGTCCCTCTTGATCAGCTTCTTGACCGCCAGGACGCACTTGGGGGTCTCGCTTTCGTCGTCCATCACGATCACTTCGATGGGATGCCCGTTGATTCCGCCCGCCTTGTTGATCTCGTCCCGGAGCATCTCGACGGTCTTCTTTTCGGGTTCCCCCAGGAACGACCCCACCCCCGTGATGGAAAAGACGGCGCCGATCTTGTAGGGCTCTGCCGCATGGACAGGGGAACCGGAGCCGAGGTGGATGAACCCCCCCAGGAGAATCGACACTATAAGCGCCATGCCGGGCCTTTGTTTGAAACGTTTCATGATTGCTCCTTTGCAGTGTGCGGCATTCCTGCCCGTTGGAATAAAAAAAGCCGTGGCGAACGTACACCACGGCTTTTCCCAATAAAAAAGCCGTGGGCAGACTCTTGATGCGGTCTGCCCACGGCCCTTATTTCAGAGGCGAACGGATGGAAGGGCAGACCGCCTGAGGTAGGCGTAATAATAATAGCTGTACCTTTCCTGCAATATCATGCCCTTCATCTGCCTGTTCCCTTTCATCGAATATCGATACGATACAAAATTCATTCCGTAACCTAGCCTCTATACAAACTGCCTCCGGGGATGTCAAGCGGAAATGAAAAAGCAAATGCCGGGGACTGTGCCTCACGGCCGGGGAAAACCCGGGCTGCGCGCGGTCCGGCTATTTTACGGGAGTGAGCACTTCCGTGCCCTTGGCGTTGGCCCCCCACAGCCCGCGCAGGACGCCGTCCGGCGAGACGGTGTAGATGGCGGAGCCCGTCGTGCCATTGGAGAGCTTGTACGATACGCTGAGGGTGTTCCCCGAAAGGACGCCGAAGCCGGTGGTGGTCTTCTTCGCGATGAGCCATTCAAACGCGAAACCGGTTCCCGAGCGTTTGATCGTCACCGTGCCCCGGTACTTCGTCCCACTGGGATTCGTGCCGTCAATGGCGTATTTCCCCTCGATGGAGGGAAGCGCCGCGGCGGGCGGCTGTGCCCTCTGGGGCGGTTTTGGCTGCGTCGAAGGCGGCGACCCCGCGGGCGGCAGGCTCATCAGGAAAGACCTGGCGCTCTGGTTTCCCGGGTTGAGTTCCAGCGCCTTTTGCAGAAGAGACCGGGCCTTCTCCGGGTTGTTCTTCTGCATGTAGCAGAACCCGAGGCTGGCAAGGACCTCGTCCCGGTTGAGGGGCGAGAGGGTCAGGCACGTTTCGAAGCTCTGGATGGCGGCGTCGTAATTGGCCTGGCTGAACAGGATGCTGCCCAGTTCGAAGTGGAGTTCCGGCGCCCTGCCGTTCAAACGGATCGCTTTCCTGTACTGCAGGGCGGCCTTTCCGTATTCCTTCCTGAAAGTCAGAAGCCGCGCCAGCAGCAGCGTGGCGTCGTAATGGTCCGGCTGCCGGGAAAGCACCTCTTCCAGGATGGTCTGCGCCCCTCCCGGATTGTTCACGAACTGCCTGCCGGCTTCCAGCAGCATGGAGTCGATGGAGGATTCGGCCGGAAGGGAGGGGGGCTGGACCGCGGGCGGTTTCGTCGCCGGAACCGTCGTCGAAGGAGCCACGGTGGCCGGAGCCGGGGGGGAAGGCGGCCGGGTGGCGGGAACGGCTGTGGACGACGGCGAAACGGCCGGAAGAGTCGTCGGTGCCGAGGCCGCCGGAGGAACGGACGCAGGCGGGGGCGTCTCCGACGGTTTCAGGAGCAGAACGGCCCCGACGATGCCGGCCAGAACGGCGACGGCGGCGAAGATCCTCGCCCCCGCGTTTCCCCGGGCCGGCTCTTTGCCCTTCTCACGGTCGCTTTCCGCGTGTTCCGGGAGCTTCGCCTTTTCGGAATGGGAAGTCTCGGGGCGTCCGGGTGTGCCGGGTTCCGGCTCTTCGGAAACCGCGGGTTCCCCTTCGAGAATCGACTTGAGGCCGGGTTTCCGCGCGGTCCCCTCCGTGGAGGCGGAAGGCTCATGCGGAGCCGGCTTTCCTTCTTCCACACCCGCCGGCTGCACTGCCCTGGGGGCGTAAACCGTGGAGTCCATGACCGTCTCGCCCGCTTCCTCCCGTTCCCCGGCCTTCGGCATGCACCCGACGTTCCTGAGGTCTTTCAGCATTTCGGCGGGGGTCGCATAGCGTCCGGCCGGGTCCTTGGCGAGCGCCTTCGACACGATCGACGCCATCCGGGGAGAGATCCCCGCTTTGAGCACATTCGGGGGAACGGGTTCCACCTGGACGATCTTGTAGGTGATGGTGGCCGTGTTCTGCCCCTCGAAGGGCTTCTGCCCCGTCAGCATTTCATAGCATACCGTGCCGAGGGAGAAGAGGTCCGAACGGATATCGACCTTCTGCCCGGAGATCTGCTCCGGGGACATGTAATAGGGAGTGCCGAGGACCATGCCCGTGATCGTCATGGAGAGGGTGGGGAGCTTGGCGATTCCGAAGTCCATGACCTTCGCTCTCCCGTCGTCCGTTATCATGATGTTGGCGGGCTTGATGTCCCTGTGGATGATGCCTTCCCTTCCGGCGGCGTCCAGGGCCATGAGAATCTGCTCGACGATGGGAATCGCCTCCTGCTCCGGAACGGCGCCCCGGGACCTCAGGACCTGGGCCAGGGTCTTGCCGCTCACGTACTCCATGCAGATGTACTGGAACTCGGGAGTCTCGCCGTAGGAATGTATCGTGACGATATTGGAATGAGCCAGCCTTCCGGCGGCCTTCGCCTCCTGGATCAGCCGCTTTCGAGCCTCCTCGCGGCATGCCGCCTCCTCGTCCGTCAGTTCCTCGCCGCCCGGCTTCGGGATCAGCTTCAGGGCGACCGTCCTGGCGAGAACGGAATCGAAGGCCCTGAACACCATGCCCATTGCGCCCCTGGCAATGAATCCCTCGATGCTGAATTGATCGATCTGCTTTCCGACCAGGCTTTCGGCGCTTAGCATGAGCGAACCCCTGTAAAAGACATTTTCGAATCGGCTTCGGTCCCTCTGAAGAAGAGTTGCCCCGATGCTCCTCCGGGACGCGGGACGGCACGGATGGCAGGATTGGAACTATACCACAAGAGTTCGTTCAAAATCCCCGGATTCTGTCGGCCGGTTCTCGCGGCTCCCGCCACTTCTCCCTGATAGGTCCCGAAGGGAAAAACCCGGTCTTTCGGTTTTGCGTGCACTTCCCGGCAGCAGTGTTCAACGGTCTGAAATTCTGGTATATATGATTCATCGAAAGTGGATCGCGAGGCGACCTGGCCGCGAACCCGCCTTTCGACTACCGGCCGGGGCACGACCACACGCGCGCAGCGGTGCGGTCCGATAATAGATATCGGAGCCATGGAAGCCATGAAAGATCTCGAGGAAGTGTTCGCAGGGCTGGCGCGCTCGACATTCCGCCGGCGGTTCAGGCTTCGGGAACCGGAACGAAAGTACCTGCACGACAGGGGAATGGACGTGGTGCTCTCGCACGCCTCCCGGTTCGTGGACGAAAGGCTGGCTCCCGCCTTTCCGGCCAACGACGGAAAGCAGACGCCGTACCGCCACCACCCCGTCTTCGTGGCCCAGCACGCCACCGCCACGTGCTGCCGCGGCTGTCTCGAAAAATGGTATGGAATCCCGAGGGGGAAGGAACTGACTGTCGAGGAAAAACAGATCGTCCTCGCGGCCATCGAACGGTGGCTGTCGGCACAGGCGGGAACGTGAAGACGCACCGGTTGCCGCTTTGACCGGGAGCCCTCCGCTGCACAGGGGGAGAAACCGATGTGGGGACTGGAAGAACTCAGGCTGCAGAGAAAAATCGTCGACCGCATCGACTGGGATATGACGCCCGAGAAAGCGGTCGAAACGTATCTCGAATGGGGGACGGGGTGGTCCCGCAAGGGCGAATTCGTTCAATACCCCGACCAGGAATCCTTTTACTTCGTGATCTACGACTGGGAAGAGCCGCCCGGTGTTACCCTGGTCCGCAGAGACATGAGGGAAGCCGAAGAAATCGCACGCATCCCGGCCCCCGCGGAGATGATTCGCCGTGCCGTCGACGAGGCCGGCCGGAAACCGGGCGTGGGAGTCTATTCCCTGTCCGAAGAACTGAAGCGGTGGCTGCGGGCGGAACTGGGCTGCTGACGGACCGATTCCCGGCCCCGACAATGGCCGGGGTTTTGTCTTGATTTTCGGTCTCTTTGTAGTATTCAATTTTTTCAACCCGTTAGGTTCCAAGAACGCCCTGGTTCTTTTCGCTTGAAGGGCTGCCGTGCGCGATATGCTTCGCATCTCCCGGGCTTAAGGGTCGAAACACGAACGCACAGTCTTCCCGCGGATGCAACGGGTTTGTTTCGTGGACAGCCGGGAATTCGAACTGGGGGCGGCTGTGACGGATTCCCGGCGATGATGCGGGCCGTCTTCCGTCTCCCTCCGGTTGCGGATGCCTCGGATTCTCCGCAGGCGGCAACAAATGAATGGCAGGATGCAACGGTCTATGGCTCCAAAGACTGAACCGCGCAAGCCTCCCCTCCATTTCATTGTCATTTTCTGTGCAATGGCTCTCGGAATTGCCGCAGTCGCATACCTCCACGCCGTCAGGCAAACGAGAAGCTCCAGGGAGGCGAAGGAACAGGAACTCTCCGCGGTGGTCTCGCTGAAAGTGAATGATGTGGTCCATTGGCGCAGCGAGCACCTTGAGCGTGCATCCTTCATTCTCGGAAGCCCTTTCCTGGTCATGGCGCAGCACTGGCTGCGCCATCCCGGTTCGGAAAAGGAAAGGGCTGCGGTCCAATCCTGGACAGCGTCTTTCAAGAACGATAACGAACTGTCGGCCGCGTTCCTTATCGACGCGGACGGGAATACGAAGATATCGGCGCCCGCCGGAGCGCCGCAGCCCTATGCCGGCATCGAGCCGTCCAGGCTGATCGAGCTGCCGGGACCCTTGCTCACCGACATCTATGCCGGCTCCTCG
>JAJFUA010000446.1 GCA_021372635.1 Desulfobacteraceae bacterium
ATCCTGGACGAAGCGACTTCCTCCCTGGACAGCGAATCCGAACTCGAGGTGCAGAAGGCCCTGGAAAACCTCATGTCCGGCAGAACGACCCTGGTGATCGCGCACAGGCTGTCCACCATCAAGAACGCGGACCGGATCGTCACTCTGGCAAACGGCAGGATCGTCGACGAAGGCCGGCATGAAGAACTCCTCCGCCGGGACAGCGAGTACCGCCGCCTCTACGAACTGCAGTTCGCTCAGTATGAAAAGCAGGCCGGTTCCCCCGAGCCCTTGGAATCGGGCCTGTCGCAATGAACAACCGCCGCCGGGAACCTGCCCGCTACCTCTTCATGATTCGATGACGATTCACGGGATGACGAAATGCGATTCGAGAAGCCCCTTCTGAAGCTTCTGGAACAATTTATGGATATGGCTGCACGGATACCGCGGAGCGCCCGGTGGAGACTCGCCGGGGTGGCGGCGTCCCTTTGGCACAGGTTCGACAGGCGCCATCGGCGCATCGTGGTTCAGAACCTCGAGCGGGCCTACGGAGACGAACTGACCCGGGAGCGCCGGGAAGAAATCTGCCGCGGCGTTTTCAATCACCTGGCGCGGGTCATGCTGGAACTGCCCGACCTGCTGCTGTTGCATGCCGAGAACCTGGACCGTTTTCTCAGCGTCACAGGCCTGGAACACATGGAAGCGGCCTGTGCGCGCAACAAGGGCGTTCTCGTGCTGGGGTCGCATTTCGGCAACTGGGAAATAATGGCGCTGGGGTACAGCATCAAGGCCAGCCCTTTCAACGTCATCGTTCGCCCCCTGGACAACCCCGTTCTTCATGAACTCATCGACGGACTCCGCCAGCGGACCGGCAACCAGACGATTCCCAAGGCGGGTTCGGTCCGCAGGGTCATGAAGCTCCTGCACCAGGGCAGGATCGTTGCCATTCTCTCCGACCAGAACGTCGACTGGTACGACGGGGTCTTCGTGCCATTTTTCAAAGACGTCTCCTGCACCAACAAGGCCCTGGCCGTTCTTTCCATCAGGACGGGAACCCCCGTGGTCCCGGTCTACAACTACCGGGAACCTGACGGGCGCTATAGAATCGTCATCGAACCCGAGGTGCCGATCATCCGGACGGGGAACACGATCAGCGACATCGAAGAAAACACCGCCGCCTTCAACAGGATCATCGAGCGCTACGTCCGGGAACACCCCGAGCAGTGGCTCTGGATGCACCAGAAATGGAAGACGAGACCCTATCAGCCCTGGCCCCGAGTGGTCAAACGGAAGTGCTGATGCCGCGCCCCGCCGTTTCGCAACCCATGGATGGAATGCCGTGTCCGTATTGCAACTCCGACAGCCGGTAAGGAAGCTCCTGATCGTCAAACCGAGCGCGCTCGGCGATATCGTACACGCCCTGCCGTTTCTCGACGCCGTGAAGTCGTCTGCGCCGTCCACCGAGGTTCACTGGGTGGTGGCAAAAGGGCTCCACGATCTCCTCGTAGACCATCCTCTCGTCGGCAAACTCTGGATCATCGACAAAAACAAGTGGAAGCGCCCCGGCAGGGTGGCGGAAACCTTCAGCGAACTGCGGCGGCTCTCCCGGGCGCTGCGCGGCGAACGCTACGACGCGGTCGTGGACCTGCAGGGGCTCTTCAGGAGTGGACTCATCGCGGCACTCTCCGGAGTCCGGTACCGGATCGGGTTTGCGGAAGCGCGCGAAGGGAGCCGTTTCCTGTACTCCCACCGAGTAAAGGGCGGCAGAGACATCCATGCCGTGGACAGGTACCTGAAGGTGGCCGCTTTTCTCGGCCTGCAGCCGACGCGCGTCCGCTTCCCGCTTTACGGAGCCGCCCTTCC
>JAJFUA010000019.1 GCA_021372635.1 Desulfobacteraceae bacterium
CGGACGGCCCCGGTGAAGGCCCCCTTCACGTGCCCGAAGAGTTCGCTCTCCAGGAGTTCGGCGGAGAGGGAAGGGCAGGAAACGGTGGCCATGTGCCTGGCCGCCCGCCTGCTCCATGCGTGGATGGAGCGCGCAAGCAGCGTCTTGCCGGTTCCGCTCTCCCCGCACAGCAGCACCGTGGTGTTCGTGGGCGCCACCTGGCGCACCATGTTCATCACTCTTTGCATGGCCGGGTTTTCCGAGGAGAAGTCGGCCTCCGGGCGAGACTGCCCGATGGCTTCCTGCAAGCTGGCCACTTTCTGCTCGAGCGCGCGCAGATCCATGACCCTGCGCACCGCAAGCTCGACCTGCGCGGGGGTGAAGGGTTTCGGAAGATAATCCGTGGCCCCCCGCCGCATGGCCTCGACGGCCGACTCTATGGAAGCGTAGGCCGTGATGACGACGATCTTGATCCAGGGAGCGGTGGAGAGGAGGGCCGGAATGAGATCCATGCCGCTGGCCGTGCCCAGCCGCAGATCCACAAAGGCCAGGTCGAACGACCGTCGGGAAGCTTCGGCCACGGCGTCTTCGAAGTTGCTCACCGCAACGGCCGCATGGCCGTTCCCTTCCAGGCAGATCGACAGGGTTTTTCGAATGTTGACTTCGTCGTCGACGACGAGAATGTGCAGCGAACCGATCGGCATGCGTGCTCCTGACCCCGATACTGTTGCGTTAAGCGTGCGATCTCCCGGTCGAGCGACAATCTCAATTCCCCCCTTCAGGGGGGCAGGGGGGTGTTTTCTTGGAACCGTCAAGTTTTTAGAACCACACACCCCTTGATCCCCCCTCCAAAAAGGGGGGAATGGGAATCCTCAACGCAACCGCATTGGCTTCTGATCCCGGCTATGCTCCTGCCCCCGGCTGTTGTTCCGGCCAACGAAAACGCCGGAGAAACCTTGCTGAGATATCTTACACAAATTTATCGCTTCCATCACAAAATTCGGGCATCGCCGGGTTGGCGATGCGGTATCGAAGGGGGATCGAACCCATCGCTTCCGCTCTCTCCTCCCGGAATTCCCTCCGGCGCCAGCCGATTTTCACCGAAGGGAGGACCTTTTCCGGCAGACTCCATGCAGAATGGTTAGTGGAAAATATCATGAAAAGCTGGTAGCTTCGGGAAAAAAGGCACTTGAGGGGATTTGCCGGTTCGGCCGGATACTGCACGAACACCGTCCGCCGGTAAATTACCCGGTAGCCCGTATTCTCGCTGCGAGGTCGGGTCATGAGGCACTTGTCCGCACAAAGGAGGATCGATGCCTTACTGCAAGGAGTCGTTCTTTTCTCCCTCTTCGCATTTCTTCTCGGAGGCTGCGCCACCCTGTCCTGCGACCATTGCCGGAAGGGCGAAAGCGCCCTGGTGTCCGACACGCTCTACTTCGGAACGGAGTGGCCGGGAGGCAGGGTGAGCGCGGCGCAATGGCGGCGGTTCCTGGAAGCAGTCGCGACCCCCCTCTTTCCCGATGGCTTCACCACCTGGGAAGCCGCGGGGCAGTGGCGGGAACCCGACGGGCGAATCGTCAGGGAGAATTCATACGTACTACAGATCATCCACCCGGACGACGCCGCGCAGGAGGAAGCCGTCCAGGCGCTGATCCTGGACTACAAAAAGACTTTTCAACAGAAGTCGGTTTTGCGGGTTCGCACTCCGGCGTGCGCTTCCTTCT
>JAJFUA010000028.1 GCA_021372635.1 Desulfobacteraceae bacterium
TCGTTCTTCTCCATGGAGATGAACCACTGCTCCGTGGCCCTGAAGATCACGGGTTTCTTGCAGCGCCAGCAATGGGGGTAGCTGTGCGTGATCTCCTTTTCGAAGACCAGCCGGTCCAGTTCCTTCAGCTTTTCGTTGATCGGCTTGTTCGCCGCAAAGACGAACTGTTCGGCGAAATAGGGAACATCCTTGGTAAACTTGCCGGCGTCATCCACCGGCGCGTAGACGTCGAGGCCGTATTTCAGGGCCATATCATAGTCTTCGCGGCCGTGCCCCGGTGCGGTGTGGACGCAGCCCGTGCCGGCCTCCAGCGTGACGTGGGAACCCAGCACCAGGAGCGAGTCCCTGTCGAGAAAGGGATGCCGGGCCTTGAGTCCTTCGAGTTCCGAGGCGCGGAACCGGCGAAGCACTTCGTAATCCTTCACCCCGAAGAGCGTCATGCAGCTTTCCAGGAGACCTTCGGCCAGTATCCACACTTCGTCTTTCACCGCCACGGCGACGTATTCGAAATCCGGGTGAAGAGCGATCGCCAGGTTGGCCGGAAGCGTCCAGGGAGTGGTGGTCCAGATGAGCACGAAGACCCGCCTGCCCGCGAGTTCCGGAAAACGGGAAGCGCTTTCGCCGCCCAGGGGAAACTTCACGTAAACCGACGGCGACGTGTGATCGTGGTATTCCACCTCCGCCTCCGCCAGGGCCGTGCGGCAACTGGCGCACCAGTAGATGGGTTTCTTGCTCCGGATGACCCCGCCGTTCTGGAAAAACCGGCCCAGTTCCCGGGCGATGGAAGCTTCATAGTCGTAGGACATCGTCAGGTACGGATTGTCCCATTCCCCGAGCACTCCGAGGCGCTTGAATTCCTCGCGCTGTATGTCGATGAACTGCTCCGCGTATTTCCGGCAATGCCTGCGGATCTCCACCAGGCTCATGTCCTTCTTCCGGGCTCCAAGCTCCTTGTCGACGTTGTGCTCTATCGGCAGCCCGTGACAGTCCCATCCGGGCACGTAGACGGCGTTGAACCCGTCCATCTGCCGCGTCTTGACGATCATGTCCTTGAGAATCTTGTTGAGAGCGG
The DNA here is from genome assembly GCA_021372635.1 of Desulfobacteraceae bacterium. GTDB lineage: Bacteria > Desulfobacterota > Syntrophobacteria > Syntrophobacterales > Syntrophobacteraceae > JAJFUA01. The sequence continues at coordinate 1,073 of JAJFUA010000028.1, forward strand.
TTCCCAGGTGAATATGACCGTTGGCGTAGGGAGGTCCGTCGTGGAGAACGTACAGGGGGCGTTCTTCGCTCTGTTCGCGCAGCCGTTCGTATAGCCGCATCTCCTCCCACTTCTTGAGAATCTCCGGCTCGCGCACGGAAAGATTCGCTTTCATCGGGAAGTCGGTCTGCGGCAGGTTCAATGTCTGTTTGTAATCCATATTCCATTCCCCCTTTATTCAAAGCATCGTTTCGGTCAGCGTGCGGTAACGAGCGGTTCGGTCACTGAGGGCTGCAGGAAAAACCAGGGAAGGAGCTTCTGTATGGGGAACCCACGCATCCAGGCCCTAAAGCCTTCAGTCGAACTGATTTTCTTAACATACCCGCCGGCCAAGTCAAGCAATTATGCGCCAGCCGCAGCGTCGACGGCGGGAACGCCCCCTGCAACCCGGAAGTCCGCTGAAATAAAAATCCCCCACCCCTGCCGTGCAGGGATGGGGGATTCTACAGCCGAATCGGGCCTTGCCGACGACGGGCCGTCCGACCCTGGCGGACCATGTCCCTCCGGGCGGGCTCCCGTCGTCAGTCAGGTATTAGTACATCCCGCCTCCGGGAGGCATTCCGCCCATACCGGCCGGGGCGCCCTTGTCTTCCTTCGGGATGTCGGAAATCATGCACTCGGTCGTCAGCATGAGGGCCGAGACGCTGGAAGCGTTCAGGAGAGCGGTCCTGGCAACCTTCGTCGGATCGATGACACCGGCGTCGATCAGGTCGCCGAACTCGCCGCTGTCCGCATTGTAACCGAAAGCGCCTTCGCCGGCCTTGACCCTCTGTACGATGACGGAGCCTTCCTCGCCCGCGTTCAGGGCGATCTGGCGGGCAGGCTCTTCAAGAGCGCGCCGCACGATGTTCAGGCCCAGCTTCTCGTCGCCTTCCAGGCCAAGCGTCTTGAGCACGGGGATGCAGCGCAGGAAAGCCACTCCGCCGCCCGGAACGATACCTTCCTCGACGGCCGCGCGGGTCGCGTTCAGGGCATCTTCCACGCGTGCCTTCTTCTCTTTCATTTCCATCTCGGTCGCAGCGCCGACGCTGATCACGGCCACGCCACCGACCAGCTTCGCGAGGCGCTCCTGGAGCTTCTCGCGGTCGTAGTCGCTCGTCGTCTCTTCGATCTGCGCCCGAATCTGGCGTACGCGCCCTTCCAGGGTCTTCCTGTCACCGGCGCCGTCGACGATGGTCGTGTTGTCCTTGTCGATGCGGACGGTCTTGGCCTTGCCGAGGTCGTTCAGGCTGACGGTCTCGAGCCGGATGCCCTTCTCTTCGCTGATGACCTGGCCGCCCGTCAGGATGGCGATGTCTTCCAGCATGGCTTTGCGGCGGTCGCCGAAGCCGGGGGCCTTCACGGCGCAGACATGCAGGGTTCCGCGCAGCTTGTTGACCACCAGGGTCGCCAGAGCTTCACCCTCAACGTCTTCCGAGATGATCAGGAGCGGACGGCCCATCTTGGCGATCTGTTCGAGAATCGGAAGAAGATCCTTCATGTTGCTGATCTTTTTCTCATTCACGAGAATCAGCGGGTCGTTCAGGAGAACTTCCATCTTTTCGGGATCGGTCACGAAATAAGGGGAGATATATCCACGATCGAACTGCATGCCTTCGACCACTTCCAGGGTGGTCTCCATGCCCTTGGCTTCCTCGACCGTGATCACGCCTTCCTTGCCCACCTTGTTCATCGCTTCGGCGATGATGTTTCCGATGGTGGAGTCGTTGTTGGCGGAGATGGTGCCGACCTGGGCGATTTCCTTCTGATCCTTCGTCGGCTTGCTGATCTTCTTCAACTCGTCGATGACGACTGCGACGGTCTTCTCGATGCCGCGCTTGAGAGCCATGGGGTTGGCACCGGCGGCCACAAGCTTGGAACCTTCGTAATAGATCGACTGTGCAAGAATGGTTGCCGTCGTGGTGCCGTCACCGGCCACGTCGCTGGTCTTGCTGGCGACTTCCTTCACCATCTGGGCGCCCATGTTCTCGAACTTGTCTTCCAGTTCGATTTCCTTGGCCACGGTCACGCCGTCTTTGGTCACGGTCGGGCCGCCGAAGGCTTTTTCGATGACTACGTTGCGGCCCTTGGGGCCCAGAGTTACCTTCACTGCATCGGCGAGAGTGTTCACGCCTTTGAGCAGAGCTTCGCGAGCTTTCACATCATAGATCAGTTGCTTTGCCATGAAGCTTTCCTCCCTTTCAGTATTCCCTTGCTAAGGATATTTGAATCGAGCTGATCGAAATCATTCAACGATGGCAAGGATGTCATCTTCCCGCATGATCAGGAGTTCGTCGCCTTCCACCTTGATTTCGGTTCCGGCGTATTTGCCGAAGAGCACCCGGTCGCCTTCCTTGACGTCGAGGGGGCGCTTGGTTCCATCTTCCATGACTTTGCCGTTTCCGACGGCGAGGACTTTACCCTGGATGGGCTTTTCCTTGGCGGTGTCGGGGATGATGATGCCGCCCGCGGTTTTCTGCTCTTCTTCGATGCGTTTGACAACGACACGGTCATTGAGTGGTCTGAGCTTCATCGATTCGACTCCTTTCCGAAATTCGGCACAATGTGTTCCGATGATGATTAACGAAATATCCCACAAGACGAGAGCGCCTTGTTAGCACTCACCCTCAGTGAGTGCTTATAATCACTCCCGGATTAGTTGGCAAGGGGAAAATTAGTTGCCAAGGGGAAAAAGAGGGGTGGTCGGAAAAAAAACGGAGAAGCTCGTGCCGCCTTCCGGGTGCCGGCAAACCTCCACGCGCCCGCCGGCGTTCTCGATCAACTGGTAGACAATGCTCAGCCCAAGTCCCGTACCGGTCGGTTTCGTCGTGAAAAACGGCTCGAATATCCTGCCCCGGACATCTTCAGGAATCCCAGGACCTTCGTCCCGGACCTCGATCACCGCCTCCTGCCCGTCGCCGGAAGGCGCCTCCGCAAGGCTCACCAGTATCCGGATGTTTCCTCCCTGAGGCATCGCCTCCAGGGCGTTCACCAAGAGGTTCCAGAGCACCTGCCGCAGGTGGTGCGGGTCCAGCGAACAGGTCGGGTTGGCCGAAAAAACGGTGCCTAGGCTGTGCCCAGACCCGACCTTGTTCCGGGTCTTGAGCAGCGCCAGCACCTCCTGGATGATCCCGCAAATGGCCACCGGTTCCAGGGAACCCGGTTTCCTGGTCACTTTCGCCATCCAGAGAAAATCGGTGACCAGTTCGTTGATGCGGTCGATCTCCCGGTAGACGATTTCCATGAGCTTCGCGTGGAGCGTATCCTGCCGGGTCTCGACCTGCAGCATCTGGACGGCCCCGCTGATCGCCGCCAGGGGATTCTTGATTTCGTGGGCGATCTCGGCGGCCATCTTGCCGGCGAACGCCAGGCGCTCCATCCTCTGCACCCGCTCTTCCATCGCCTTCAGATGCGTGAGGTCCTGGAAAATGACGACCCAGCCCGTCCGCATTCCTTCGGTGGTGTGCAGCACGGAAACGTTGTACCCCAAATACAGCACATCCCCCGAAGGACTTCGATACTGAATCGAACGACGCTCGGGCTCCTGGACTCCGTTGGCGCTGTTCGTCTCCTTCGACTCCAGCAGGGACGGGGTGCCAAGTTCCGGAAAGATCTCCCGGAGAGGACGGTCATGGACCTTTTCCGGGGAAAGCTCCAGGATTCTGCGGGCGCTGACGTTCGAAGAAACGATCCTTTCATCCGGCCCGACGGTAAGCAGGCCGCTCTTCATGCTCTGGACAATGTTCAGGTGCAGCATCTCCAGTTGATGGAAATCCCTTTTCTGCTCCCGCACCTCCCTGCTCGACTTTTGCACCTCTTCCGCCAGGTACCCGCTGAGATACGCGACCAGGTAAAAACCCGCAATGCTCATCAGGATGCTCGTGAGATAGGTGCCGCTTTCCCTCGGGGGCACAGCCTGGGAAACGATCTGCAGCGGTGAGATCCAGGCAAAATACTGGAGATCGAGCAGCAGACCGTAGGAGACGCTGCACGCGGAGGCCACCAGCATGCTGCCGCGCCGGTAGAGGAGCAGCGCGGCGCTGATGATGACCGGCATGTACAGGAAGGTGAAGGGGCTGTCGATGCCCCCCGAAAGAAAAATGAGGGTGGTCACCGCGGCGACGTCGAAGAACAGCTGCATGTAGGCGAAACGCCTGAGACGCTGGATGCGCCCCAGGCTCCATGCGCCCACTATGGTGAAGGCGAAAAGGATGCAGGAAAAGTAATAGAGCGGCTGCAGCTGAGCCGACAGCAGGTCTTCGGTCCGCCGGCTTTGCACGCCGATGGTCAGGAGCAGAAAGAAGACGGCCAGGGCAAGCCTGCAAATGAGCAGCCACTGGAGCCTGTGCTTCAGGGAACCGTCATCCTGCAGGAGTCTGTCTGTCCGGCCGCCTGAGAAAATCATCTCAACTGCTTCGCCCGACAACGTCGGCAATCTGGAAGATCGGCATATACATGGCGATCAGCAGGCCGCCGATGGTCACTCCCAGGAAAACGATCAGCATCGGTTCGAGAAGGGACGTCAGGGCATCCACCGCCACGTCCACTTCCTCGTCGTAGAAATCGGCGATCTTCCCCAGCATGGAATCCAGCGCGCCGGTGGATTCCCCCACCGCGATCATCTGCGTCACCATGGTCGGAAAGACATGGGTTTCCTGGAGCGGTTCGGCCACGGGCCGTCCTTCCGCGATCGCCGCGCGGGCCTTGCGGATGGCCCTCTCGACCACCGTGTTCCCGGCCGTGTTGGCCACAATGTCCAGACCCTCCAGGATCGGCACGCCGCTCGTCAGCATCGTCCCGAGCGTTCTCGTGAACCGGGCGACGGCGACCTTGCGGAGCAGCATTCCGAAAACGGGCATCTTCAAGAACGTCCGGTCCGTCAGGTCCCGGCCCTTCGGGTTGCCGCGGATCTTCTTGAAGACAAAGGCAAGGGCGATGAGGGCGAGGATCATCCAGTGAATGTAGCTCTGGACGAAGGAACTCATGTCCATGACAAACAGCGTGACGGGGGGAAGCTTGACGCCCGCGTCCTTGAACAGGCCCGCGAACACCGGGATGACGTAGACCAGGATGACGGCCACGACGACGATGGCGATCGATATGACGATCCCGGGATACGTCATGGCGCCTTTCACCCGTTTCTTCAACTTGGCCATTTTTTCGATATAGGCGGCGAGACGGCCGAGGATCACATCGAGGATACCCCCCATCTCCCCTGCGGCGACAAGGTTGACGAACAGGTTGTCGAAAACCTTGGGATGCTTCTTGAGCGCTTCGGAAAGGGTCGCGCCGGACTCGACGTCCGTCTTCACCTGCCGTATGATCTGCTTGAAGGTCTGGTTCTGCTGCTGGTCCTGCAGGATTTCAAGGCACTGGACGACGGGCATGCCCGCATCGATCATGGTCGAAAACTGGCGGACGAAAATGACCAGGTCTCTTTCCTGGACCCCTCTCTTTAAAAAGGGAAGATATTCCGAAATATCCTTCGGCTTCGGCTTGACGCTTCTTACGTTGATTCCCTTGCGAACGATGAGCTGGCGCGCCAGGGTGACATTGTCGGCTTCGACCTCTCCCTTCTGGGCTTTTCCGGTCCGATCGGTCCCTTTCCATAGAAATACGGGCATCTGTTTCTCCCCTGGTGATCTGGTTCATGTCATCACGCCGGCCACCGGCACCGTCTAATCTTTGACGGAACAGCGAATGACTTCCTCGACGGAAGTCACTCCGGCCTTCAGCTTGTTCAGTCCGCTCCTCCTGAGGGTAATCATGCCCAAACGGATGGATTCCCTCTTGATCTCCGCGGCAGAAGCCCCCATGAGCACCAGTTCCCGGATCTGATCGTGCATCGGCATGACTTCGTAAAGCGCCATTCGACCCCGGTATCCCGTATTGTTGCAGACGGGACATCCCTTTCCCCGGAAGCATTCGAATGTCCCCAGTTCGTCTTCCCTCACTCCGAGATCCAGCAGCGATTCCGGGGCAACCTCCTCGACGGCTCTGCATTCCGCGCAGACCCGCCGCACCAGCCTTTGAGCGAGCACCAGGTTGACCGCGGAGGAAACCAGGAAAGACTCCACTCCCATGTTCAACAAACGGTTGATGGTGCTGGGCGCGTCGTTCGTATGCAGCGTGCTGAGAACCAGGTGCCCCGTAAGGGCCGCCTTGATCGCCACCTCGGCCGTTTCGAAGTCCCGGATTTCACCGACCATGATGATATCGGGATCCTGCCGCAGGAACGATCGAAGTGCTGCTGCAAAATTCAGTCCAATCGCCTCGTGAATCTGCACCTGGTTG
>JAJFUA010000070.1 GCA_021372635.1 Desulfobacteraceae bacterium
GGCATGCTGAACTCGCAGTCCACCAGGTTGTCCGGGTCGTAGTCGCCGAGGTCTCCCATGACTTCCCGTGCCACGCCGATCCGGATTTCCCGGACGTCCGATTCGCTCCATCCTCGGCGTTCGAGGATCTCTCCGACGCCGTCCAGGGCCGCATGGTTCCAGCGGCAGCAGGGGTAGGGCTTGAAGTACATGTGCAGGATGTTGAATTCGGTTCCGAGGCCCGCCACCAGGGTTTCCGGCGAATAGCGGTCAGAGCCGGCCATCCGGAAGAATCCCTTTTCCCCCTCGAAAATCGTACGCGGTCCGAGAAAACCGGACTCGGCGAGGAGGGCTGCGTTGATGCCGGCCATGGACGGCCAGGCGACCATGTCCTTGGTCCAGGAAAGCGGGCGGTTGTCCCAGTTCCACTGCTTCGTGCTGGGAACCGGCGCGAAGGCGCCGTAGAGTCCGAAAGCATGCACCATCCGGTCGGTGTCCAGTCCGAGCAGATGTCCGGCAGCGGATACGGCGGCGAACCCCTGGTGCGGACCGTAGCCGGAAACCAGCCGGCTCTGTTCCGCAGAGGCGCGGATGGCCCGCCCGACGCGGGATACCACTTCGTAAGCCACGATGGTCGCCTCCAGGAACTGCCGGCCGCTAGCCTGCGCCAGTTCTCCCGCGGCCAGGGCGGAGCATACGGCCGTGGGCCCGTAGTGCCCCTGGCGGATGATCCCGCCGTCGAAATCCAGCGCGTTGGCGGAAATCCCGTTGATGAAAGCCGCCCGGTCGGGGGCGGTGCGGAACCCTAGGCCGATTGCCGTGGCGCAGCCCCCCTCGCCCTGCCGTCGGGCCGCCTGCACAGCGGCGCGGGTGAGCGGCGTCCGTGCCCCGCCCAGGGCGCATCCCAGAGTCTCCGTGATACATCTCTTGGCCTGAGCGACGACGCGAGCGGGGCAGTCCTCCAGTCGCAGGCGGGCGGCGAATTCGGCCAACTGAAGCGTTTCTCCCATGTTCTTCCTTCTCTTGCGATAAATAATCGGTATTTTTCCTGACGAAAGACGCAGTTTACCGGAAAATGGAGGCGGCTGAAACCCGGTTGATGGATTGCGCCGCAGCTTCCCGCATTTCTCCGGTCCGAAGGCCGTTTCAGAGCACGAATTCCGTTCCCGCCGCGCCCGCGACCGCCTTCTCTATCATGTCGATGGAAGCGATCACGGCCCTCGCTCCGCCGCTCCTCAGAAACTGGATGGCGGCCTCCACCTTCGGCCCCATGGAACCGGGCGGAAACTGCCCTTCCCGCAGGTGTCGCTCGGCCTCCATCACGCTCATGCGGCGGACGAAACGCTCCGATGGAGTTCCGAAGTCGAGCGCCACCCCGTCGACGTCCGTGGCCATGAGAAAGATGGAGACCCCGATCTCAGCGGCCAGTACGGCGCTCGCCAGGTCCTTGTCGATGACGGCGTCCACTCCGGCGAAAGCCCGGCCGTCCCGGACGACCGGGATCCCTCCGCCTCCGCAGCAGATGACGATGAACCCCATGTCGATCAGGCGCTGGATCTCGCGCTTTTCCACGATGCTGACGGGGCGCGGGGAGGCGACCACGCGGCGATAGCCTTTCGCGGTCATGCGCACGGGATAGGGGGCGGCCGCCGCCGCTTCCCCGGAAAGCACCGGCCCGATGGGCTTCGAAGGGTTCAGGAAGGCGGGGTCGTTCGTATCCACGACCACGTAGCTGATGAGGCTTACCAGGAGTTGCTCGGTCTGGATTCCCAACTCCATGAGTTCGCTGTCCAGGGTGGATTCGATCATGTAGCCGATCTGCCCCTGGGTCTGCGCGCCGAGTATCTCGAGGGGCATCGGCGGTACGGCGCGGCAGCACTCCTGCTGCAGGAGGAGGTTTCCCACCTGGGGGCCGTTCCCGTGAGTGATGAGAATCCGGTAATGCCGCGAGAGGCGGGCGATCTGGCGGACGGGAACGTGGAGGTTATCGAACTGTTCCTGCGCCGTGCCGGTCTGTCCCTTGCGGACCAGGGCGTTGCCGCCCAGGGCGACCAGAAGGATGTCCTGTCCCGCCGATGCTTCCATGAGGCACTCTCTTCCTTAGAACCGGATCTTTCCGGACTCCTTCAGGAGGGTGAGACGATCGAGCAAAGCGTCTTTCAAACCGCGCCCGTCATGGTCCCGGTAGTCGTAGCCCACCCGGAAGGAGGGCTTGTTGATGGAAACCAGGCGGCTGAGCTGGATCGGGGTGGCGTACAGCACCACGTCGCAGTCCGCGGCGTTGATCGTCTGCTCCAGGTCCCGGACCTGGTTCG
>JAJFUA010000084.1 GCA_021372635.1 Desulfobacteraceae bacterium
TGCATGCACGGCATTGTTGTGAAGATCGGTGAGGACACGGTGACAGACATTACTCCTGAGAACGTGGAAATCAAATTCACCCGGGAAATCCTGCCTTTTCTGAAAAACGAACACCAGGGGTAAGGGAATGGAAACAAAATCGATTTTGTGGAAGCTGCTGTGGGATTACGATCCCAACGGGTTGATCGTGCTCGATCTCGACATGAAGATCCGCCTGGTCAATCCCGCCTTCTGCAAGATGCTGCAGGTGGACTGCAGCGAGGTCATCGGGCGCAGAGGCGTGGAAATACTCGGCGATGTCGACGATTTTATCCAGGCCTGGCGAGACGGCATAGAGATTCGCGGAATCGAACGGGAGTATCCCAATGTGTCGCTCTACGCCCGGCAGGTGATCTTTCCCATTCCGAATGAGGAACTCGTTGCCGCCATCTTTGTCGATCTTACCAAGGAATGGCAGCAGGCGCAGGAGATGAAAAAGCTCAAGCGGCAGGCGATTCAGGAGGTCACCCAGGTCGTTCACAAACAGATGAGCGTAGCTCAGGAAATTGCCGGCCTGCTCGGTGAGACGACCGCCGAAATCAAGGTCAGCCTGCTCAGACTCCTGGATATGCTGGAGAAGGAAGATGGTCGGGACAGCGAGTAATTTTTACGACGTTTACCCGCGCAGCCTCAACCGCCAGGGCGAGGAACTCTGCGGGGACCAGGTAAAACTTCTTCGTACGCCGGACAGAACGCTCGTGGTGCTCTCGGACGGCCTAGGAAGCGGCGTGAAGGCGAGCATTCTTGCGACCCTCACGATCGAGATCATCATGACCATGCTCCGCGAATCCGTTCCTCTCAAGGACATCATCGAAACGGTCATCGGCACGCTGCCCATCTGCAAGGCCCGGGGGATCGCCTATTCGACCTTCGTAATCGTGGAAATTCACCATGAGACCAGCCGTTTCAACATCATCAACTTCGACAGTCCCCCGGTTTTTTTCCTGAAAAAGGGGCGCATCGTGGAGATGACGCTGGAAAAGGTGTCGATCCTGGGGAAGACCCTGAGTTTTACGGACGGTTATATGGAGAGGGACGACTTCCTCGGTATCGTCAGTGACGGGATCCTATACGCAGGCCTGGGGGTGACCATGAATTTCGGATGGGGGTGGGACAATGTGGCTGCGTACATTGAGAGCACCTTCAAGAAATGTGTCCATTCCGCCAAGACCGTCGTCGACTCCGTCGTCAACAAGACGAAGACGCTCTACGGGAACAGGATCGGCGATGACGCCACTTTTGTAGGGATCTACGCACGCAAGCGGAATACCCTGATGATATTCACCGGCCCCCCCCTGGAGCGCGACCTGGATCAGTACTACGTCAACCGGTTCCTGAATTTCGAGGGCAGAAAGATCATCTGCGGCGGCACGACCGGCAATATCGTTGCTGACTACGGTGGCGAAAAGATCCATATCGACACCGACACCCTGACGGAAGACTGCCCTCCCATCGGCAGCATGGCCGATGTCGACCTGCTTACCGAGGGCATTCTCACGATGGCCGCCACGCTGAAGAGGCTCCAGGAGTGCCGTGGCAACATCTCTGCGGTGCCGGTGGAGCGGACGGGGCCATCCATCCTGACGAGGGAGATCCTGTCGGCGGATTACATTCATTTTCTGGTCGGGCAGAGCATCAACCCCTTCTACCAGAATCCTCTTCTGCCGAAGAACATCTCCATTCGGCGGAACATCGTCGAGCAAATCGCCGAGGTGCTCAAAGAATACAACAAGGAAATCACCGTCGAGTACTGCTGAGGAATATTCCTTCCGAAAGGGTTGCCCATTACCACGCAAATCCGGCGCAACCCTCCCCTCGTCCTTGCCCGCTACTGGATTGTGCGGGCCTTGCTCCCGTCCCCGTGAATGCCTATGTTCCTGCATAGCGTTGCGGTGATGCAGCCGCCCCCCATCGGCTGAACGCTGCATCACGCCTCAAGACGCCCGGCTTTCCTTTCCCTGGGAAAGACTGCCCGGGCACTATCTCAGACCGGTGAAGCCGTCTATCGAAGCCACCCTGGCGGTAGCGCGGTTGCGCCTGAGGCCGATCCTGATGACGGCCTTCGCGTTTATCTTCGGCGTTATCCCCCTGGTTGCTGTTATTGGTTCGGGGGCTGTCGCACGGCTCATCCTCGGGACGGTCGTGACCGGGGGCATGACTGCGGTAACACTGATCGCCGTCTTTCTCTCCCCGTTTCGTTCTATGTTGCCGAGAGACTGACCTTCGGCGCCAGACGGAAGCGGAGTGACGGCAATGAATGACGCAACTCCAGTGAGTATGGGCGGAAGAGCGGTGGAAGTGGCGCGACGTTTCAAACTGCCGATGTTCATGACCGTTGCCTGCGTTGTCTTGGCCTGCGCCATCGGACCGGATTACCGGCGTCCCCCCCGTGAACGTGCCGCGGCACAGACAGGGGCACCGGTCGATTTTAGTGTTTTCAATGACTCACGAAAGAGACCCGATACCCGGCTTTTCGGCTCATCTTCACCGCGAGCGCAGACGGACCTGCCCAAATCCCGCCCTTCCACGTCGCCGCAGGAGCGGGTCGCTCTTTGCCCTTTTTCAGGGTTCCGGCCGGGGGAGGCGGGTGAAAAAATTTGCTGCAACGGCCAACATCTTTACTGGAATTTTTTTGCTTATGACGGCATACTGCCAGACTTGGCGGCGGGCCGCCGCCTGATGTCCGGACCGAAGGGTTGCCGTATTCCGCACACGCAAAAGAGGGCGTATCGCATTATGCTCGAAACCCGTTTCATCCCGAAGCTTGGGAGAAGTGTCACCCGTCTGTGCCTGGGGGCGCTGCCCATGGGTCCCCTCCAGCTCAAAATGTCACCGCGCGACGGAGCCATTCTCGTGCGCATGGCCGTTGAATTCGGTGTCACCTTTATCGACACAGCGTCGAAGTACGGTACCTACGAGCACATTGGACGTGGTCTCAAAGGATGGAAAGGTACAGTCACCATCTCCACAAAGACCGATGCCGGCTCTGACCGTTCCCTGGCAAAGAGGCACCTCGAAGAGGCACGGTCGGCTCTCGGCCGTGATACGCTGGACATTGTGCTCTGCCATTGTGCGCGAAGCAAATTTACCGAGGATGCCTGGGGGCCGACCCTGGAAATCCTTGTCGCGGCGCGTGAAAAGGGCCTCGTCCGCATGGTGGGCCTCAGCACGCACAACATTGAAAACGTGCGCATCGCGACACGTCATCCCGATCTGGACGTCATCCATCCCCTGATCAACATGAAGGGAATGGGCATTATCGATGGGACGGCAGTGGAGATGATCCGGGCCATCCAGGAGGCTCATAAGGCCGGTAAGTTCGTCTACGCCATGAAGGCCATGGCGGGGGGGAATCTCCTGTTCGAACGCAGGAAGGCTCTCGGCTTCGTTTTCGGAATGCAGGAGATCGATTCGGTAGCCGTCGGCATGGTGACTACCGCCGAGGTGGAATGGAACTGGCGTTTTGCCTGCGGGCTGCCCATTTCGGAGGAGTTGTCCCGCCGCGCGGCGGTGCGGAGTAAGCGCGTGAACATCCTCTCCAACGCCTGCATCGGGTGTGGGGAGTGCGTGGTTCACTGCGAAAACGGGGCGCTTTCCGTCACGGGCGGAAAGGCACAGGTGAAGCGCAACGATTGCGTCCTGTGCGGCTACTGTGCCCCGCACTGCGAAAGGCTGGCCATCCGCCTCGTGTGAATGCTGGCCGAAGGCACGGCTCCTCGCCCGCGAACTCTGAAAGTTGCGGACAGGCATTGCATTGGGGAGGAAGAGGGGTCGTCCGATGCTTTTGTGGTTTGGAGGGCCCGGGCGCAGCGGATGCCGGGCCGGGGCCTTGGCAGGGATCAATGGCTCGCTCCGGCTCCCTTCTGATAGCTGCCGAGGAATTTGAAGAATTCCGTCCGTTTTACCAGTTCCTCCAGGATATGCTTTTTCCCGCCGTCCGCCACGTCCGCTTCCAGGTCAGCGTAGAAGAGATATTCCCAGGGCCTGCTGTGAATCGGCCTCGACTCTAGTTTCACCAGGTTGATCTTGTTTTCCGCGAAAATCTTGAGCGTTTCGAAAAGCGCTCCCGGCTTGTCGCTCACGGAATAGATCAGGGACGATTTGTTCCTGGGGCCAGGCAGCAGCCCGTTTCTGGTTATGACCACGAAGCGGGTGAAATTACGGGGATTCGTCTCCACGCCAGCTTTCAGCACCGACATCCGGTACACTTCCCCGGCCTCCTCGGCAGCGATGGCTGCCTCCCGCGGGTCGTTCGCCTCCTTGACCCTGCGGACTGCGGAGGCCGTGTCCCTGCATGTTACCAGTTCCCACTCCGGGTGCGCTTCGAGGAACTCCCGGCACTGCTTGAATCCCTGCGGGTGCGAGTAGACCCGTTCGACGGTGTCCAGGGAGGCGCTTTCGATTCCCAGCAGGTTGTGCTTGATCCTCAGGGTCAGTTCACCGACGATCTTGAGATCGAATTCCAGGAGGAGGTCGTAGTTTTCGTGAATGCTGCCCGTAAGGCTGTTTTCGAGGGGCACGATACCGAAGGCGGCCTGTTCCGCGTTTACCCTCTCGAAGACTTCCCGGAAGGAGGGGCAGTTCTCGATCGGTACTTCCGTTCCGAAGAACTGCAGGCTTGCCTTGTGGGAGAACGATCCCGGATCGCCGCTATAGACGACGGTGGCGGGTGCTCCGCCCCGGTTTTCTTTCGGCCTCATCAGCGCGGCCTTGTCGAGATACAGGTAGTCGAGCTGCTTTCCGACAACCGGTGCGATGACGTAGAGGTCCCTCATGAGTTGTTCGAACTGCTCGGGGTAGAGGCTCTGGGGCCCGTCGGAGAGCGCCTTGTCGGGTTCGGTGTGCACCTCGACGAGCAGACCGTCGGCCCCCGCGGCAATGGCTGCCCGGGCCATGGGGCTGACTTTTTCCCGGATTCCCGTGGCGTGGCTGGGATCGACGACGATGGGCAGGTGGGTGAGTTTTTTGATGACCGGGACGGCGGTCAAATCGAGGGTGTTCCTCGTATAGCGTTCGAACGTGCGGATGCCCCTCTCGCAGAGGATTACCCGGTCGTTTCCTTCCGAAAGCACGTATTCGGCCGACATGAGCCATTCCTCGATGGTCGCGGAAAGGCCGCGTTTGAGCAGCACGGGTTTGCCGAGGCGCCCCACGCACTTGAGCAGTTCGAAGTTCTGCATGTTTCGGGCGCCGACCTGTACCACGTCCACGTATTTCATCATGAGGTCGGCCTGGCTGGGGGAGGTGATCTCCGTAACGATGCCCAGCCCCGTTTCCTCCCGTACCTCCCTCAGGATCTTCAGTCCCTCCTCTCCGAGGCCCTGGAATGCGTAGGGCGATGTCCGCGGCTTGAATGCGCCGGCACGGAAGAGCACGGCGCCGTGCTTGCGGACGGTGCGTGCGATCTCCAGGGTCCTCTTTCGCTCTTCCACGCCGCATGGGCCCGCGATCACGACCAGGCGGTCGCCTCCGATAGCCACGTCGCCGATCCGGATCAGGGACGGCGAGGGATGCAGTTCCCGGCTCACCAGCTTGTACGGTTTGGACACGGGCACCGCTTTTTCCACTCCCGGCAGCGCTTCGTAATATGCGGTCTCCCGGTAGGAATTCCCCACGATGCCAAGGATCGGCCCTTCCACCCCTTCAATTTCCCGGATGAGATATCCTTCGGAGCGCAGGTTTTCCTTGAGCCTTTCCAATTCTTCCTTTTTGACTGTTTTCTTCAGAATGAGCAACACGGCTTCTTCTCCATTCCGGCTGTTGGGGCCCTCCAAACAAAAAACCCCGAGGAAATCTCCTCGGGGTTTCAATGGATAAAACCCCGGGGGAGCCTCTGCTCCACCCGGGGTCGGTTCACCGACGGTCAACGTCCCGGGCGGATGCTCCCAAAGAAAAAAAAGAAGCCCGAAAAGGACGCAAAACCGCGCCCGCCCGGCAGGGATGAAATGCAATGCAAATGGTGAAGGTTTAAAATCGAATGAATACCCATGGCGAATTTTTCTCCAATTTTGTAAAAGATAGAAGAAACGAAGAGTTTTGTCAATCCCTATCGAATCAACACTCCCATCGATCTGCCTCCTGCCGGGGAGGATCGCTCCGCCGGAGCAGGCTCATGAAGAGGCCCCGAGATCAGGTCGACGATGTGCGAGGGGAAAAAGGTGCGGAGTCGGGACACACAGAGGAAAGGAAAGCGACGGATGCGAAGAAAGGACCGGGAAGTTTTGGAGTCGGCGCGAATCGAGGCGATCGTCAGGAGCGCCTGTGTGTGCCGGATTGCCCTGTGCGACGGGGATATGCCCTACGTGGTGCCCGTCAACTACGGATATGAAGACGGCACCCTGTACGTTCACTCCGCTCGGGAGGGCAGGAAGATCGACCTGATCCGGAAGAACGGCAACGTCTGCTTCGAGGTGGAATCAGGCGTCGAACTGGTTCCCGGAAAGACGCGGTCCGGGTGCACGATGAAGTATGCCAGCGTGATCGGCTGCGGGAAAGCCGTCCTCGTGGACGATCCGCAGGAGAAAAAAAGGGGGCTGGAAATTATCCTCCGGCAGCATGCGGTCGACAGGTACGAAATGCCGGAAGAACTCGTGAACCGGACGCTGCTTATCCGCATCCGGATCGATTCCATTACCGGCAAGGCTTCGGGAGAGCCTGGAGCCTGACGCGGCAGACTTTCCGGCGGCAGCGGGATTCAGGAACGCGGCATGCGGGGCTTTATTGCGGCAGCGCCTGGTGTCTCATGACGACCTGGTTGCGTCCCTTCCTCTTGGCCTCGTAGAGGCCCTCGTCGGCCAGGGAAATCAGTGTCTTGGGCGGGCACCCGTCTTGCGGGACGATGGTGGACACGCCGCAACTCGTGGTGAGATAGCTCCCCGCGGACGATTGCGGGTGGGGGATCTTGAGGTTGTGAATTTCCCGCCGGATATTTTCCGCGATGAAGAGCGCTCCATGGGCATCCGTGTTCGGCAGGACCACGGCAAATTCCTCGCCGCCGTACCGGGCGACAAGGTCCATCGGGCGTTTCACGCATCGGGATATGGTCTGGGCGACTGCCAGCAGGCATCCGTCGCCGGCCGGATGCCCGAAGGTATCGTTATAGAGCTTGAAATGGTCTACGTCGCAGAGGATCAGGGACAGGGGGAGCCGCTCGCGCCGGGTGCGCCGCCATTCCAGGCCGAGGAATTCGTCGAACTTTCGCCGGTTGGCCACCTGCGTCAGGCCGTCCAGGGTAGCGAGGCGCTGCAGTTCCTGGTTCATTTCCCGGAGGGTTGCCTCCACGCCCTTGCGCTCCGTAATGTCGCTGAGAATTCCCACGGAGCCGATCAAATTGCCGGACGCGTCCTTCCAGGGAAACGAATGGTCGCCAAGCCATTTGAGCTTCCCTTCCTTCGTTCGCACAAGGTAGTCGGCATGGTATTCGCCGGTTTTCCCGGCTTCCCGCTCCCGTGCTATGACGTCCATCGACAGGCTGTTCTCGCCGACATCCTCGATGGTTTCGATCAGGTTCGCAAAGCCCAGTTCATTGATTTCTTCCGGTGTGTACCCCGTCAGCTTCCTGATGGAAGGACTCATGTAGTCGTACTTCATGTGCCGGTACTTGAGCTGATAAAGGACGTCGCCCGTTGTCTCGGCCATGAAGCGAAAGCGCTCCTCGCTCTGCATCAGGGCTTCCTCGACCCTCCGATGGCCATCCCGCCCGGCTTCCAGTTCGGCCACCCGCGCGCGCAGTTCATTCAACTCCCGTATCAGATGCTCTTTACTCTTCTTTTCGTCTCTCATCCTTCCATCCTCCGACGTGCGGAATCCTGCCGGATCGGGCATGCACCCGGCAGCTGCGCTCGAAGCGGGATGCCCGCCCCCTCGGAGATCCGGGGCACGGAGGCCCTTTGCTCCGCGATCGTCATCTCTTTCGATGCGCGCTGTATTATGCGACAGATTTGAAATTTGAGCGTGTGTTTTTTTAAGGAAGGAGCGCAGTCGGGCCACGGAAGGTCATCGGGGCCTTCGGTGATGCACTCTGGGAGACCCTGGGGCGGACTGGGGTCGGGAAGCAATGCCCGGCGGGGAAGCCGTTCCTTCGCTGTCAGGTTTTTTCCCGGAAGAGGAACCGATCGAAAGCCGTTTCAGACAGGATGGCCACGATCCTGACTATCAGGAAAACGCCCAGCAGGGTGAAAACGACTCGACCGAACAAGATGCCTGACAGTTGCGCGCCAAGAACCGCCATGACGATAGTGTCTTCGATGATGCTGTGGCATAGGCCCATCAGTATGAGAGAGAACAGGATATCCTTCTTGTTCAGACGGCCGGACCTGGCTTCCTGGATGATGAGTCCGCCTCCGTAGGCGAGCCCCAGGGTCATGCCGACGATGGTGACCGTCGAGGCGGCCGGGCCGATGCCGAGGATCGCGAGCACGGGCCGCAGGCACCTGGCGATGAGGTCGGTGACACCGAGGCGGCCCAGTAGTTTCAACAGCAGGAGAAGGAATACAATCACCGCGTAGATGAAGGCGAGGCTCTTCAACTGTCCGATTGCCCATGCGGCCAGGGATGGGTCTGTGGCGGGGGGGATCCAGGAAATCGTGTTGGGTTCCTGAAACCATCCGCCGAGTGTGTAGATCCGGTCCATCAGCCAGCCAAGAACGAGTGCCCCTCCGATGCGGATGCACGCCATGGCCGGCATGCGCACCCCGGCGCCCTGGGCGATTTTGAGTTCTATCGGCAGGGAGTGGGCGATCAGGATCATCGTGGCCAGCACCGTCACCTGGGCTACCGTGAGAGGGTTCTCGGCACAAAGCGAGAGGAAGACGATCACCCCCGTGTAGATGTTGATGACCATGCAGGTTGCCCAGACCAGCCCCATGCTGCCCGGCAATCCGACCACCTGCATGACGGGGCCAAGCAGAGTTCCGAGGACTTCAACCGCGCCGGTTTCCTTCAATATCTTGACCATGAGGATCACCGGAATCATGATCTTGAAGAGGGGGAAGCTGATATCGAGCGTCTCCCGGAAGAACCCGGCTATCTTGGAAGTGCTTTTTTCCATCTTATCCACTTTCCTGGTAAACGAGCATGGATTCCGCTGGGCCGGCAGCCTGTTGCTGTCCGGCAATTTTGCCGGGATGAAAAGCACTCCCCGGTGCATGCCGCATGGGAAACGGTACCGATGCATCCTGAGACGCGCCGGCACCAGAAGAGAGCCTTAACCCCCGGGATTGCTTCATCTGTCCATCCTGCGGATTCGTCTATCATCCGCCGAGCCGAAAGGCAAGTCCGACGCGGCGCGAATATGCCAGAAACGGTTGCGGCGCGTAAAGCGGATCTTTCCGGTACCGCTGCAGGGCAGGCGGATTTCTGGCGAGCAGCGTGGAAAATGCTCCCGGAGCAACGGAAGGATGAAATTCCCGTGGCATCGGGCATGCGAAAGAGTGGGCTCATCCGGATAATGAGTACCCGGGGTTGCAAAAAGAAAATGGACATGGCAAGAGTCCCTTCGTGTTTGACGCCAATCGAACAGGAGGGGAGAGCGAGCCATGTCCACATCCATACTGTACCATGCCTTCGGGCTGAAGGGTATCCACTATGAATCGACCCACTACTTCGGGGACTCTGTCCTCATCAGCGCCAGGCTGGTACCAGGAAAGAGTCGGTGCCCCAAATGCTCCGGCA
>JAJFUA010000104.1 GCA_021372635.1 Desulfobacteraceae bacterium
GTGCGCAGGATCGATCCGCTTCGAAAGGTTCTCCAGTTGGAGGGGCATGGCGAAATCGCCTATGACGCCGTTTCGTTCAACACGGGCAGCGACGTGCCCCCGATCACCGGCGGCGACGGCACCGAAAGAGTCCTGCCCGTAAAGCCCATCGTGAATCTTTACCGCGCGAGACAATGGCTCATGGGGGCGGCGAGAGGCGCGAAACTCCGACTGTTCGTCCTGGGAGGGGGCGCCGCGGGAGTCGAGGTGGCTGGAAATCTCCACGCCCTGCTGCGGCGGATCGGCGCCTCCGCGGCAATCGGGCTGATTGCCGGAAGAGAGGTTCTCCGGGGACATCCGGCAAGAGTCAGGAGGCTTGCCCTGGAATCGCTCAAAAGAAGGGGAATCGAGATCCGGGAGGGAACCAGGGTGGAAGCGGTGCGGGGGGAATGGCTGATCCTGTCGGATGGAGAGAAGATGCGGTTTGACCTGGCCTTTTCGGCGCTCGGCGTCCGGCCTTCCGAGATTTTCGCCGATTCGGGGCTTCCCACCGGTCCCGACGGCGGACTGCTCATCGACGAATACCTGAAGAGCGTTGCGTATCCCGAAATCTTCGGGGGAGGCGACTGCATCAGCTTGGCCGGCCGGCCGCTGGCGAAGGTGGGGGTCTACGCGGTGCGCGAGAACCCCGTGCTGTACGCGAACCTGAAAGCGGTTCTGAACGGGGAGGCCCTGGTGCCTTTCCGACCGGGCGGCGGATACCTGCTGATCCTGAACATGGGCGACGGCAAGGGAATCCTCTGGAGGAACGGCCTGGTCTGGAGCGGCCGGACCGCCTTCCTGATCAAGGACTGCATCGACAGGCGCTTCATGAGAAGGTTCAGGCCATCCGGCGGATAAAAAGGACGTTGAAACCCCGGCGCGGAAGAGAGGCTCATCAGGCGGAAGCCCCCGCCGCGCGGAAGGCGGCCGCCACGATCGCCTGCGCCTCCTCCTGGATCCGGCTGAGGTGGGCTTTCCCCTGGAAACTTTCCGCGTAGATCTTGTAGATGTCTTCCGTTCCCGACGGGCGTGCCGCAAACCAGCCGTTTTCCGTGACCACCTTGAGCCCCCCGATGGGTTCCCCGTTGCCGGGAGCGCGGGTAAGCGTGGCCTGGATCCTGTCCCCCGCAAGAGACGTCGCGGTGATGCTCTCGGGCGTTAGCGTCCGGAAGGCTTCCTTCTGCCGGGGTGTCGCCGGGGCGTCGATGCGTTCGTACACGGGATTGCCGAACTTCTCGACCAGCGAGGCGTAATGTTCGCCCGGGTCTCTGCCGGTCGCGGCCGTGATCTCTGCCGCGAGCAGGTCCATGATGATGCCGTCCTTGTCCGTCGTCCAGACGGAGCCGTCCTTGCGCAGGAAAGAGGCCCCCGCGCTTTCTTCTCCGCCGAAACCGTACGAGCCGTCGATCAGCCCGGCGACGAACCACTTGAACCCGACGGGAACTTCCGCGACCTTTCTGCCGAGATAACCCGCCACCCTGTCGATCATGCTGCTGCTGACGAGAGTCTTTCCGACGGCCGCGTCCTTTTTCCACTGGCGGCGGTTCTGGAACAGGTACCAGATGGCGACGGAAAGGAAGTGGTTAGGATTCATCAGGCCGGAGCTGCGGGTCACGATCCCGTGGCGGTCCGAATCGGGGTCGTTTCCGAACGCCACGTCATATTTGTCCTTCAGCCCTATAAGGCCGGCCATGGCGTAGGGAGAGGAGCAGTCCATACGGATCCTGCCGTCCCTGTCGACCGTCATGAAGCCGAACGTCGGGTCGACCACCGGATTGACCACATCGATCCGAAAACCGTACCTTTCCGTGATGGGGTCCCAGAAGGCGGCGGACGCCCCGCCCAGGGGATCGACCGCCATGCGGATTCCGGAGGCCCTGACGGCTTCCACGTCGATGACGTTTTGCAGGTCTTCCACGTAGGAGGAGATGTAATCGTGTTCGTGGGTCGTACCGGACGCGACGGCGCGTTCGTAGGGGATGCGTTTCACTTCGGCGAGGCGCGACTTCAGCAGGACGTTGGCACGGTTCTGGATCCATTTCGTGGTGTTCGTGTCCGCCGGCCCGCCATGGGGGGGATTGTATTTGAATCCGCCGTCTTCGGGAGGATTGTGGGACGGGGTGATCACGATCCCGTCGGCGAGGTGCGCAGGGGCGCGCCAGTTATAGGTGAGTATCGCGTGGGATACGACGGGAGTCGGCGTGTAGCCCAGGCCCTTCTGGATCATCACGTCGACGCCGTTGGCGGCGAGCACCTCGAGGGCCGTGGCGAAGCTGCATTCCGAGAGCGCGTGCGTGTCCATGCCGAGAAAGAGGGGGCCGTCGACGGAAGCCGACTTCCTATAGTCGCAGATCGCCTGGGTGGTCGCAAGAATGTGTTCTTCATTGAAGCTGTTTTTGAAAGACGATCCGCGGTGCCCCGACGTCCCGAATTCGACCCGCTGCGAGGGCGCCTCGACGTCCGGGTGCCTGGTGAAATAGGCGGTGACGAGCCGGGGAACGTTTACCAGAAGAGATCTGGGTGCGGGCTTGCCTGCCAGGTGGTGCACTGCCATGCTCTGGTCCCTCCGCAAAGGAAATGACTGAAGAAATCC
>JAJFUA010000332.1 GCA_021372635.1 Desulfobacteraceae bacterium
GGATGGGGGTTCAACTCCCCCCTCTCGCATCAGGCTCGATGTTCGTTAATCAAAAAAGGATTGGATCATCCCCCGTTCCAACAGAAAGGTAAAAAACGTGGAAATGAATGTTTCCGTTGTCGACCTCAGTGCCAGTCAGAAAAAGATCCACGTGGAGATCCCCGCTCCCAAAGTACAGAAAGAGATGGAGACCAAATACCGGGATCTCTCCAGACAGGTGCGGATCAAAGGCTTTCGACCCGGAAAGGTGCCCCGAAATATCCTCAAATCCTATTACGGCAAGGCCGTCGAGGAAGAGCTTTCCTCCCACCTCATCGAAGAGACCTACCCGGAGGCCATCCGCGAAGCCGATCTCAAACCCCTGATCGAGGCGGATGTCAGCGAGGCGAAGTTCGAGGATAACGGCACGTTCACCTATTCCGCGGTCGTAGACGTCTGTCCGCCGTTCGAGGTGGAAGGCTACAAGGGCCTGTCCCTGCACCGCACGCCCGTCGAAATCGGCGACGATGCCGTCGGCGCCGAGTTGGAACGCATCCGGGAGCAGCACGCAGAACTTCGCGCCATCGAAGGGGATCGGCCCGCCGCCCGGGGCGACTCCGTATTGCTCGATTTCCTCCCGTACATCGAAGGCGTGGCCTATGAAAAGGGAGCGACCACCGATTACCTGATCGAAGTCGGCAAAAACATCATCCACCCCGACTTCGACAGCCACCTGGAGGGCCACGCCGCCGGGGAAAGCTTCTCGTTCGAACTGGACTACCCGGAAGACGCTCCCACCGCCGAGGTGGCCGGCAAGAAAGTTCGCTTCGACGTGACCCTCAAGACCATCAAGGAGAAGATCCTTCCCGAACTGAACGACGAGTTCGCGAAGAAGGCGGGCCAGGCGGAGACCATGGAGGATTTCCGCGGAAAGATCCGCCAGCGGCTCCAGGAATCCGCCGAGGAAAAGGTCACCCAGGAAGTCCGTCAGCAGATCGTCGACCAGTTGATCGGAATGGTTCCCCTCGATATCTCCCCGCGGGTGACCGAACGGGAAGTCGAACACCAGATCGGACTCCTGCAGCGTCAGTTCCAGAGCCAGGGCCTGGATGTGGACATCTCCAGGTTCGACACGCCCGAAATTCGCGACGAATACCGTCCCCAGGCGGAGAAGAACATCCGCAGACGCCTGATTCTCCAGCAGATCGCCAAGCAGGAGAACGTCGAACTCACTCCCGAGGAGATGGACGAAATCTACCGCCATGTATCCATTTTTGCCCGCGTGGACATCGAACGCGTGAAGAGCGAATACGCCGACAGCGCGGTCGTCGTGCAGGCGCAGGAGACCAAGACGCAGGACAAGGTCATCCAGTTGATCCAGGATGCAGCGGTCTACACCGAGACTTCCGAAGAGGAAAAGTCGTCGGATCAGGAGTAAAGACATGTCCCTCATTCCCATCGTCATCGAACAGAGCAGCCGTGGAGAGCGTGCATTCGACATCTACTCGCGCCTGCTCCGGGATCGGATCATATTCCTCGGCACGGCGGTCACCGACGAAGTGGCCAACGTGATCATCGCCGAGATGCTGTTTCTGGAGTCGGAAGATCCGGACAAGGATATCCACTTCTACATCAACTCCCCCGGCGGACTCGTAACCGCCGGACTCGCGATCTACGACACCATGCAGTACATCAAGCCGAACGTTTCGACGCTCTGCATGGGCCAGGCGGCCAGCATGGCCGCCGTGCTGCTCGCCGCCGGGATGAAGGGCAAGCGCTACGCCCTGCCGCGGTCCCGCATCATGATCCACCAGCCCATGGGCGGGTTCCAGGGGCAGGCCACCGACGTCGAAATACAGGCCCGGGAAATCCTGCGGCTCCGGGAGGAGTTGAATCTCATCCTGACCACCCATACCGGCAAGGCCGTGGAGGAAATCCAGCGAGACACCGAACGGGACTTCTACATGTCCGGGGAAGAGGCCAAGAATTACGGGCTGGTGGACGAAGTGATCAGCAACCGGGCTGTGAAAACGACTTTGTAGCATCGCGTCTTTCGCATGCGATCATGCGTCCCGGCTTTCCCGCATGCCCGAAGGCTCCCGCGCGGCGCCCGGGCGGCCGCTCCATGAGTTTCACCGGAAGAGCTTTTGTCCGTACGACGGCAGGAGTCGCTGCCCGCCGGCCTTTTCCGGCCGGCGGGCGGTTTGCGCTCCGCGCCCCCCCTTCCCTCCCGCCGGCAGATCCCGTCCCCCGCAGTCCTCAGCGCATTCCACGGCCCCGCGACGTTTCCTGCCGGTTACTGTTGACGTTTCGCGCATATCCGGTTACCAATTGTAGGGGAACGGGGTAAGAACAGGGGAAAAACGGGCCGTCGGGCGAAGTCATTTAAAGGTGGCTAAAAGAAATACCGATGGTTATAATGTAAAGAACTTCAATGGAAATGCAGGCATGGAGCCGATTGGCAGCAACAGACCCGTTGAGTTCAACACCGGAAGACGTACCGGTATGCAATTGATAAAGATGGTAGCTCAGGAGGACTTGAATGGCCAGGAAGAGAGATGATCGGAGCGGGGAGTTGCGTTGCTCCTTTTGCGGGAAGAGCCAGGACGAGGTCAAAAAACTGATCGCCGGCCCCACCGTGTACATTTGTGACGAATGCGTCGAACTCTGCAACGACATCATAGCGGAGGAATACGAACGGGAGGAATCCGCCCGGGCCACTCAGATTCCGAAGCCGGCTGAAATCAAGGCGATCCTTGATCAGTATGTCATCGGGCAGGAACGCGCCAAGAAGATCCTCTCCGTGGCGGTCCACAACCATTACAAGCGGATCGAACTGAAACTCGACAAGAACGACGTCGAACTCCAGAAGAGCAACATCCTCATGATCGGTCCCACGGGTTCCGGCAAAACCCTGCTCGCGCAGACCCTCGCCAGGATCCTGAACGTGCCGTTCACCATCGCCGATGCGACGACCCTCACCGAAGCGGGTTACGTGGGGGAGGACGTGGAGAACATTCTCGTAAGCCTGATCCAGGCGGCGGACTACGACATCGAGAAGGCTTCGCGTGGAATCGTCTACATCGACGAAATCGATAAGATCGCCAAGAAATCCGACAGCCCGTCCATCACGAGAGATGTCTCCGGAGAAGGGGTCCAGCAGGCCCTTTTGAAGATCCTCGAGGGGACCGTCGCCAACGTCCCTCCCAAGGGCGGCAGGAAGCATCCGCAGCAGGAATTCATCAAGATCGACACGACCAATATCCTGTTCATCTGCGGC
>JAJFUA010000156.1 GCA_021372635.1 Desulfobacteraceae bacterium
TTCAGCTCTGCGAGCTGCTGCTTCGGCTTTCTGTGCTGCTGCTTCGGCTGCCCTGGCGCTGGCTGCACACTGCTGCTCGATGGCGGCTGCCTTATCGGTAGCCTGCTGGCACAGCTCGATGCACTTCTTGGCGTCCTTGTCGCATGCACAAGCAGAAACCAGGGTAAACGCAAAAGCCACCACAAACAAAACGGACAGTATTCTCTTCATCTCTTTCCTCCTTCACAAGACAAAAAAATCACCAACACTTTTACTTACTGATCCCTCACCGTTACAAGCATTCAAAATTTCTCAGGGCGCAAACCAACCCGATTCTCACCCCCTCTCGAAATCTTCATTTACATGTAATCTTCAGGTCTTACACAACGATCCGTAATAATCGCCAGCAAAAACACCAAGATGCTACTCTAGAACTTTAGCGAAAGCAAGGAATTTTTTGCCCAAAATCCGGAAACCCTATTGGTTCCGATAAGAAACGGGTCTGGGGATTCATTCCTGCGTGAATTCTACTATCTTCAGACAATTGTCATCTCCCGCAATCCGCGACACATTGGTTGGAACGCCGCTCTGAAGATGGACCGCCATCATGTATTTTTTCTGGTCCACCTGCTGCGATTGAGGGTACTTGGAGAGCTTTTCCGCGGCGAACTGGTCGAAATCGGGAAACTTCCGATAAACGTCCGGGTGAACCTCAACGTAGATCTGGCCGCCTTTCTGGCCGAACTTGATGGGTTCGTAGATTACTTCGATCTTGGTGCCCAAAGGCACCTGGGGGTACAGGATGCGGATATGCTCCGGGTAGCAGCGTATGCACCCGTGGCTGACGAGTCGGCCGACTCCCCATGGCATGGCCGTTCCGTGAACGCCGTAGTCGGGGAGGAACTTCATCACGTATTCGCCCAGGGGGTTTTCCGGCCCGGGAGGCATGGAGGCCATGCCATACTTTGCCTGCAAGGATTTGGGAACGTACCAGATCGGGTTGGGGCGCTTTTCGATGATGGAATAGATGCCGAGGGGGGATTCCCATCCCTCGTCGCCGATCCCGATGGGAAAGGTTTGTACCGTGCCCGCGTTCTTCTCGAAGAAGTAAATCCGCAGTTCGGCCAGGTTGATCACCAGTTGCTCGTGCTGGGTGGGTGGAAGCACCCAGAATGTGGGCATGACGATGCGCTTGCCGTCGGGCGGGATCCAGGCGTCCATCCGGGGATAAAGAAGATCGACTTCGTTGAAGCCCAGCCCGTAGCGCCTGGCGATGTCGAGCATGGTCTCTTTCGGCTTGATCTTGCACCAGGTCGGTGCTCCGACGACCGATTCCTCTGGAAGGCGGTAGCCGTATTTCTTGACCGATGCGGTAAACTGTTCCTCGGCACGGACTCCGGCGGCAACCGCCAGGAACCCGGCCGCAATGATCAGAATGAGCAACTTTCCAATTTTCATGAATTTACGTCCCGTCAATATACAGACAATATCGTGTCTAACAAAATTCGCCGTACAATAGAGACTGCAAGAGAATAGATCAAGTGTTTTCTGGCCTGTCTCCGATGTTTTGAGCCGGCTGCGGCGGTCCTTTCCCCGATCGGCGGTAGAGGTAATACAAGGCGTCGTTTCGCCGCACGGCCCTGTTTTCGAGGTTTTCCCAGAGGATCCCGCCGCCGGAAAAAACGCCGCGAAAGGCCTCCATCACCTGCCTGGGGGTTACGATCCAATGGATGTCCACGTCGGTGTCTTCCGTCGGGAGCGACTCCACCAGTTGGTCTTCCTGAACGATCGTCACCACGCGCAGTTCGGGACTTGTCCAGCCGAGGGCGTGCAGGATGGCGGCCTGCAAATCGAGAAATCCCTCGCCGCTTCCCATGCGCTTACCGTCCCGCGTGACGGCGAGGCTTTCGGTGACGATCATGTCGACGGGTTCCTTCATGGGTTTGTGATAGGGAAGTTTAACCAACGAGGGGTCTTTCAGCTTCATCTGAATAGCGGGAAGGCGCTTGCTGGGCGGGATCGCCGCAGGGTCGAGAAGCACGAACCCTTTTTGCAAGCCCGGTGTCGGAAGGACGATCCGCTTCCGGTCGTTCAGGAGATTCAGGCAGACCTGGCGCAGGGCGGGGTGGAGTGAAACCATAACCGTTCGCGCTCCGGCATAGGGCGGAATGCGTCGCAGATTCTCGGCGGCTTTTCCCCATTCGCCCCCGACGAGGGGGTGTTCGGCCGCGAAACGCTCGCGAAACAGGTCCTTTCCGGATTTTGCCGCTTGTTCCGGTTTCAATGCGCGTCCTTTGATCTATGCCGGATTATCCGAGAGATGACCGGCTTTCAGGGCCGATGCGGGGGAACGCCTCCGCAGGGCCAGTCCTTTCGATTCTAAACCGGCGGCCGGAGCAGTCCGGCGGGCATCCTCCCGCCAGACGCGAGCCGTCCCTTTGACCCTTGAACTTTAATGAAGAATCGCCTATAGAGCAAGCGATCAGTGCTTATCTTTACTAGCAACCGGCAAGCACCGTCAAGGGCTCTCCCTTGCCGACGTTCCCGGGAGACTGGCGGGGCCGGGCGCGAAGGGCTTCCGCTCGACGGAGGCTGTGGGCGGAATCGGGCGAAAGCCGAACCGATCGGCAGATTTCAAACAGAGCAGGGAGGTATTAAAAATGGCAAGCAAGGCTGGCATACATCCCGAAAACGTGAAGAAGCGGTTCCCCGCGATTAGTGTTCCGCTGGTGAACGGACAAGCGCTGATAAAGGCAGCAAAGAAGCACGACGCTATGATTATGGCTTGCAATATTCGTGCTCGTCTTCCGGTAGCCGGAATCGTGCTTGCTTCCATGGCCAGCAGGGCACCTGTGATTTATGAGATTGCAAAATCGGAACTGAACTACACGGAATTCACTCCGGAGTCCTTTGTCGATTATATCATCCGGGAGAATGAACGGCTGGGCAATACGGAAGTGCCGTTCGCCATCCACGGCGATCACATCACCGTCAAGAACCCGGGTGAGGTGGAAAACGTGAGGACGCTGATCGCAAGGGAACTGGAGGCAGGGTTCACATCCTTCGCGATCGATGCGTCACACATGGAAAACGAAAACAACCTGGCCGCAACTTCCGATCTGGCGAAGCCGATCGTCGAAGCCGGGTTGAATCTCGAAGTGGAACTCGGCGAGATCGGCGCAAAGAGCGGGAGTTCGGAGGGCTTCACCCAGCCTGCCGAAGCGAAGTGGTTTATCGAGGAACTGGACAGGAAGGGCATTCGTCCCAACCTGCTGGCGATCAACAACGGGTCCATTCACGGCACCTATTTCGGCACGACCCAGGAAGGCATTCAACTCGAACTGACCCACGAGATCTGGAAAGCGATTCAGCCGTGGAGCGTGGACATAGCCCAGCACGGCATCACCGGCACTTCGCTCGACAAGATTTCTTCCTTCATTAAATACGGGATCCGCAAGGGCAACGTGGGGACTCTCTGGCAGAACATCACCTTCGGCATGGCCATGAATCAGAACGGAAATGCGCTCACCACCGCCGACCGCCAATACATCAAGCGCCCGTACCGGGGCATTCCCGACGAACTGTGGGCCGAGATGTGCAAGTGGGCCACTGAAACGAACAATACGGGCGGCAATATCAAGAACGCGAACAAGGTGTTCACCGCCCAGCTCAACACCATCCCTTTGCAGTACAAGATGCGCATTACGGAACACGCGTTCGAAGAGGCCGTCCGGCTGTTCGAGGCCACGCACTCCATAGGAATCGCCGACAGCGTCTACGAATTCGTGTAAAAGACGGTCGCGGCAGGTATTACGTCATGGTCCCCGGGACCTTCGGGGTGAGGCGTCCGTCTCGCTCCGAAGGTCCGCCGGTCTTTTTCGTCCCTTCTCTCACGTTCGCGGGCCGCCCTGGCAGGCGGGCTTGCACGCGAAGCACTCCCATCGCGTTCCTCCCGGCGCGTCGATGACCCGAACCCCGAATTCCAGCAGGCTGTCCCGAAGAAGGTCCGCCGCTGTCCAATCTCCTGCCTTCCTCGCTTCTTCGCGCTGGCGGATGAGTTCTTCCGCTTCGAAGCTGAGCGGGCACAGGCCCAGATCGAAAACGCCCAGGATCCCGTTGACCTTGCGCAGGACTTCCAGGACCTGCTTGCGCTGCTTTTCGGTGAACTCGCGGCGGTCCAGGATCGGATTGACGTTGCGGACGAAACTGAAAAGAGACGCCATGGCTTTCGGCATGTTCAGATCGTCGGCCAGGGCGTCGAAAAAGCTCTGCTCCAGCTGGAAGTTCATCTCGGGCAGCACCTGGCTCTCTTCGCTGCCAGCCTGGGTGAGTTGGACCCGGGAGATGAACTCCTTCACCCGCCGGTAAGCCTTGATCGAATTCCGGATGTTTTCCGGTGTGACGTGGACCGGCTTGCGGTAGTGAGTCGTCAGCAG
This sequence comes from Desulfobacteraceae bacterium, assembly GCA_021372635.1. Taxonomy (GTDB): domain Bacteria; phylum Desulfobacterota; class Syntrophobacteria; order Syntrophobacterales; family Syntrophobacteraceae; genus JAJFUA01. The sequence continues at coordinate 4,416 of JAJFUA010000156.1, forward strand.
CCAGTAGCGCAGTTCCGGCGCAGAGAAGCCCAGGTCGGACAGGTCCCTGACGGTCGCGGTTTCGGAAACCTGGCCGCTTTCCTTTTCTTCCTTGGTGGACCACAGGCGCTCGCAAAGCATCCAGACATTGGCGAAGGGTTTCCCGGTTACGGCTTCGCCGATCTCCCGGACGTTTTCAAGGTGCGGAAAGAGAAAGTCCACGCCGCTCACCTGGATGTCGATGGGTGCCCCCAGGTCGTGGATCGCGACTGCCGCGGCGGCGATATGCCAGGTGGGGATCACGTTGCCCCAATCCGTCTTCATGCACAGGCCCCGCTTGAGTTCCGCGAGAGTGGCCCGCTTCAGGATGGTGAAATCTATAGGGCTGAGCTTTTCGTAGGCGTTCAGATCGACCGTGGTGCCCGGTCGGATCTTCATAAGGTCGATGCGGGAGAGCGCCCCGTAGTCCTTGCATCGGGAAATGCTGAAATAGACCGAGCGGAGTTTTTCATAGGCGACCCCTTTCTCCACGAGCGACCGGGTGAAGTCCGAAATCGTATCCACGTGTTCCGAGGAACGCGGACACCTATAGGTCCTGTGGATCGCCAGCCTGTCCAGGTCTTCCTGGAAGGACTCCAGTTGCTGCTGGGAGTAGGTGGGGAGCTTCATCTTCGCCTGCAGAGACCCCTGGATGGTCCGGCTGTCCTGGTCCGACATGGGAATCACCATATCGACGGAAAAACCTTTGACCAGCAGAAATCGGCCCAACAGGTCGGCCAGCAGAAATCGCCGCGATTCCTCGATGGTCAGCGGAGTGTCCATCGTCGGCCCCGTCACGGAGATGCGCACCTTTCCCTCCGTGACCGGTTTGAAGTCAACCTTCTTCCGCTCCAGGAGGTTGAAGAACCGGAAATCCGGCTCGAGCATCCTCGTGAACACGGTCGTGCTGAGATAGCGGTCGCCGCCGTCCGGCAGAACGGCGACCACGATGCCGGACTCCCGCTCCTCGGCCACCTGCACGGCGGCAGCCATGGCCGCTCCGGAACTCATTCCCGCGAAGATGCCCTCTTCCCTCGCCAGCCTGCGGGTCATCTCGAAGGCGTCTTCGTCCCTGATGTGAACGATGCGGTCCAGGGCCTGCCTGTCGAAGATTCCCGGAACGTAGGACTCCTTCATGTTCTTCAGCCCCTGGATCTTATGCCCCGGGTAGGGTTCGACGGCGATGACCTCGATCGCGGGATTCCTCTCCTTCATTGCGTGGAGGATGCCCATGGCCGTTCCCGTGGTGCCGAGGGCCACGACCACCGCGTTGACCCTGCCGTCCGTCTGGTCGTAGATTTCCGGCCCCGTTCCATACTGGTGGGCGGCGGGGTTGGAGTTGTTGTTGTACTGGTCCGCCAGGAAATAGCGGTCCGGGTTCTCGCGAACCATGTTGTAGACTTCTTCGATCGCGCCGTCCGTGGCCAGCGAGCCTGGAGTGAGGAGCAACTCGGCGCCGAGGGCTTTCAGGATCTTCTGCCGTTCCATGCTCGCGGTTTCCGGCATGGCGAGCAACAGGCGATAGCCCTTGACCGCCGCCACGATGGCCAGGCCGATTCCCGTATTCCCGCTGGTCGCCTCCACGATGATCTTGTCCGGAGTGAGAAGTCCATCCCTCTCGGCGGCCTCGATCATCGACAGGGCCGGTCTGTCCTTGATCGAGCCGCCGGGATTCTTCGCTTCCCACTTGGCATACAGTGTCACGCCGGGGTTGGGATTCAAGCGGTTGATGCGGATCATGGGGGTGTTGCCGATGCATTCGAGAACGTTGGAAAATACATTCTTCATGGTGTGACGTATCTCCCCTGACGGGTTTTCATGACCAAGGAGCAGAGCTGGCGGTCCGTTCGGTTCAGAAGAAGGCTGACATTTTCTGTTTGAAGGTATAAGGTAATACCCGCTAGTTGTCGACTGTATATAGGCAGCCTCACCGGCTTTTGTCAAAATGTTTCCTTGAAGGACCCGCTTGCCGCGGGCGGAAGGCGGCCCCTTCCGCCGGTGAAACCGCCGGGTTCCGGAACGTCCTCCACCGGACGGGAAACAGCCTCGAACCGGCCTGCTGGAGCGGCACGGCCTTACCCGGAATACCCCATGAATAATCTCGACTTACAGCTTCAACTTGTCGATCTCATGAAAAACGGCTGCCTGGTGCTCACGGAAACGGACAGGCTCAAGCATCAGATCCAGTGGCGCTATCGGCTCGACCAGGCGGGAAGCGGAAAGCAGGGATGGGACACGCCCGCTGTTATGACCCTGAACCAGTGGCTCGATCGAACGTGGGAGGAAGCCTGGTCCCCGGAGCGGCCGGCTTCGCCCTTTTCGGTCTGGAGGACCATACAGGAGTGCATTGAAAAGTCCCCGCCGCCGGAACCTCTCGAGCCCGATCCTTCTCTTGTCCTCTCCTTGGAGGAAAGCTTTGAAAGCTGCCTGCGCTTCGGAGTGGACCCGGGAAGGGGAATGCCTGCGAACCGGCTCGTCGAATGGCGGCGGGAGATCTGGAATGCCAGCAGCGAGAGGCTGCACCGGGACCGGCAATTTCATCGCGCGCTTCTTCCCGAGCGGCTGACGGAGGCGCTGCAGCGCCGCCCGGACCTCATCCCGCGCAAGGCGGCCATCGTCGGTTTCGAATTCGCCGGCTACAAGGAAAACGTGCTCCTGGATCTGCTCGGCAGCCAGCCGGAAGTCGTTCGCATCGGCCTTCCACGGGGCGCGGCGGAACCGAGGGCTCTCGCAGCCGCCGATCCGGAGCAGGAGCTGTATACGATACTCGAAGACCTGACCGCTGCGGCCGCGCGATTCCCGCTTCATGAACTGGGAGTCGTCCTCTTCGATTCCTCTCTTTACGGCCCCATGATCTCGAAGCATTTGCAGGACCTTTTCGGCCCTCCCGTGGAGGGGGATGCCGCCGCGTACAACCTGCTGCCGGACAGGCGGCTCGCGCAGCAGCCGCTTTTCCATGCGGCTTTTCTCCCGCTGAAAGTCGTCCTGGACGGCGAAACGCGCCTTTCCCTGTTTACGCTCCTGCGCTCACCCTTCTATGGCGCCTTCGCCCGCTCTTCCCGGGCGCTCAGCCAGTGGGACCTGGCCTGGCGCAGCCGTGGAATCGAAGGGGGGCTGCCGGATCTCATGAACTCGCTCAGCCCTTCCGAGAAGCAGATCCTGCCCCGCGGGGGCGCAGAGGTGGAAGAAGGGCTTGCGCCTTTTCTGGAAAAGCGGTCCAGGACCTGTTCCGATTGGATCGCCGCCTTGAGGACCTTCTGGCAGCGGCTGGAATTTCCCGTCGTCGCAAACGAAAGCGACCGGATTTCCTGGCAGCGCCTGCAAGATCTGCTGGTGGAGTTCGAAACGGCTTTCGGAGCGACGACGATGCAACCCTCCCGTTTTCACAACTGGCTCCGGACGGCCGGCGACGGGGTGCAGATCCAGCGGGTGGGGTACGAGGACGCGGGAATCCAGGTGCTGGGAGGGCTTCAGGCCAGGGGCCTGGCCTTCAGCCGGCTCTTCGTGCCGGGACTTGTAGCCGGTACATTGCCGCAGCCGGCGAGACCCCTCCCTTTCCTGGCCCCGGCCGAGCGCCGCGGGGTACTCGGGGCCACACCCGAAAGTCAGTACCGGTTCGGCGAACATCTCTTCGGCAATCTTCACGCCGCAGCCCCGGACCTCGTTCTCACCCGGCCTCTGATGACCCTTTCCGGCGAGCCCTGCCTGCCCTCGCCATTCTGGCCGGAGGCGTCGGAAGAACGGGTTTCTCCAGGTATTCCCTGGCGGCACGGGATGCCTGCGCTCCGCAGGGCCAGGTGGGTTTCGGAATGCCTTTACGGACTGGATGGGCGGCATTCCTCGACTTGCGGCACTGTGGCGTGCGACGAAGCATCCTTCCGGGTCACACGGCTCAACTGTCCCGGGGAGATTTCGGTGAGTGACCTGGAAGGGCTCATTGCCTGCCCGGGCGCCTTTTTCTTCCGAAAGCTCCTCGGCCTCCAGGCCATCGAGGAACCCTTGCGCGGCGTGGATCCCCGGGACCGCGGCCGCATGGTCCATGCCATCCTGGCGGCTTTTGCGCGAAGGGTGGCCAGGGAATGGACGCGTGGGCCGGTCACTTTTGAAAAACTCAAGGCAATCCTGATCGAAGCGGCCGCCGCCGAACTTGATTCCAGCCTCGAGTCCCCCTGCTGGAGCGTGGAGATGCAGCGACTCCTGGGAGGCGACGCAGAGGAGGGCGGCCTCCTGGTGGAATGGCTGCACCGGGAATGGGAGCGCATCGAGGAGGGCTGGCGCTGGATCGCGGTGGAGTCCGGATTCCAGGGGCTGGAATTCGAAGGCTGTTCCATTTCTCTTCGCGGACGGCTGGATCGCCTGGACTACCACCCGGAACGGGGACTGTTTTGCTGGGATTACAAGACCGGAGCCGCTCCGAGCGCGCGGGAAGTGCAAGAGGATCTCTCGCAGCCCCAGCTTCCGGCCTACCTCATGGCCGTAAAAAAAGGACTGCTTCGGGAAGCCCGGGCGGGTTCGCAGTCCATGGCGGCCGGCTATATCGACCTGCGCTCCGTCCGCTATTTGAGGCACCAGTCCTGCATCAAGCACGGCGATGATCTGGAGGGTCTTCTCGGGCAATGGGAAGAGCGCGCCGGCATGTTTCTCAATCGGCTCCGGGATGGCCGGCTGCATCCGAAATGGCTGGAATCCGGTTGCGACGATTCCTGCGATTACCGCTGTCTGTGCGGCCTGCACCTCCAGGATGACGCCGCAGTCTGAAGCCGATCTCCCTGCCAGCCTCGAAGCTCATTCCAAATCGCTGCGGCCCGGCTGAGGAGAGGCTGCCGGAGATGGGGCGATCCGCGGAAGCGAAGCGTGGCGCAGGTTCATTTCCTGGCCAGCAGCTTCGCCGCCTGGGCGAGCATCATCTGAGTCTGTTCGGATTTCGGATCGAACGTCAGTGCCCTTTCGAAGCACCTTTTCGCCTTGACTCCGTCATGGCGCGCCATATAGAGGACGCCGAGGTTGTGGTAGAGGCCGGGGTGGCGCGGGTGTACCTTGAGTGCGTTCAGATAGCACATCTCCGCTTCTTCGAATTTGCCCTGCTGGCGGAGCGTGATGGCAAGCTTGTTGATATTCTCGATGTCTTCGGGTTCTTCCCCGAGTGCCAGGCGGTAGACTTTTTCCGCGTCGGCGAACAGTCCGCTTTCCAGGTAGACCGCCGAGACTTTTTTCAATATCGACGCCCTGTTGGGGATGTCGCCCCTCTTGAGGACCTTTTCCAGGTATTCCCGGCCCTGCTGTTCCTCGCCCCTCTGCAGCAGCATTTCGGCGAGTCGGATGGTCCTCTCCGCGTCCACCGGCGCCAGTTCTTCGATGTGCTTCAGGGTGTCTATGACCTTATCGATATTGCCGAGTTCCTGCTGTACCGTCGCGTAGTTTCTGAAGGCTTTGATGAAGATCCTGTTGATGGCCATGGCCTTTTCGAACTGCTCCGCGGCATCTTCCAGCGCACCGTTTCTCATGAGGCATTCGCCGCGGAGGTTGTACCACTTGGCGAGATACATGCAGTTGTCTCTTTCCCACTCGCCGATCAGGTCGAGGGCGTCGTTGATGGCGCCCGTTTCCGTAAGCTGCTCCGCCTTCCGGTAAAGCCTCTCTTCACGGCTTCGCATGCGCCGTAGCACCATCTCGACGCGTTCCACGAAGAGCTGGAAGGAAAAGGGCTTCACGACGAAATCGTTTGCGCCGAGTTCTCCGAGGGCCGACGCGAGCATCGGTTCATGCGGCGATTCGGAAATCATGACGAAGGGAATGTAGCGGTACTCTTCACGCTCCCTGCAGCGCTTCAGGAATGTGAGGCCGTCCATGCGGGGAAGCCCCACGTCGCAGATGACTATATCGTAGTTTGTTTCGCTCTCTACGATCTTCCTCCAGGCAACCTCTCCATCGATGGCCTCATCGATCGCGTCGAAACGCTGCATCTGCTCGAGCATTCGGCGTACCATTTTGCGCATCTGCACGAAATCTTCCACGACGAGTGTTCGCATGGGATCAGGATGCCTCTCTGGGGGCGCAATCGCCCGGGGTGATGCAGGTCATCGGAATACTCGGCCGGCGGACGGTGCTACGTCGGGGCACAATGCCATTTTTCGCCGGAACGGGATCTATTAGCCGTATTTCGCAGGAACGGCATCATAGTAAAAGATAAGTCAAATATCAATGCAACATTTGCGGCTTGATTCTTTCTCGAGAGACGACATCGCGGCGACACGCCGAAAAACATTGGGCAGGATCGCCGTCCGCAAAGGGGAACGGGTCTTGCCGGCATGGGGATATTTCAGGAAAAGCAATTCGACCCGGAAATGGAAAGAAATTCTGCCGCCCGGCCCGGTGACCTGCCGGGAAGGTGACTATGGCCGCGACGCCGCAGGAGCCGGGTCTCGTGAGAAAGAAAGCCGGGGGAGGGGCTTGACAATTATGGGCATATGCTCATAATTATCTGCGGGAGGAAGGAAAGGTGCCTAGGCGCAAATGCTGCAGAAGAATCGGTGGAAAGCCTCCGTGCCGGGTTTTCGGGCCCGTCGGCGCGCCCGTGGCGCTGCTGGAAGAGGTCTTTCTCGGGGAGGATGAGTTCGAAGCACTCCGGCTTGCCGACCTGGAGGGGCTTTACCACGAGGAAGCCGCGATGCGGATGGACGTCTCGCGCCAGACCTTCGGAAGGATCGTCGAATCCGCCCGGCGCAAGGTGGCGCGCGCACTGGCGGGCGGTTTCGTTCTGCGCATAGAGGGCGGAGTCCCGGGTTCCGCAGACGCGCCGACCTTTCGGTGCAACGAATGCCGCCGCACCTGGAATGGTATGGAGGCGGCGGACGTGCCGGAAGAATGCCCCGCGTGCAGGAGCAGGGATTTTTGCCGCGCCGACGCATGTGACCCTTCCCCTGGAACCGGGGGCGGCTGCCCGCGGAACCGTTGCCGAGAACAGTAGCCGGTGCGGCGGAGCCGCATCGTGCAAGACCTTCGAAAAGAGAGAGGAGATACAGGAAGATGAAGATCTGTTTCCCGACGAATTCCCTGCAGGGACTGGACAGCAGGGTGTACGGACACTTCGGATCGGCGCCGGGTTTCGTCCTGGTGGATACCGACACCATGAGCGTTGAAGAGATCGCCAACAACGACCTGCACCACGCTCATGGAATGTGCCAGCCAATGAAAGCGCTCGGCAATCGCGACGTCGACGCGATCGTGGTGGGGGGCATCGGCATGGGGGCTCTCCTGAAGCTGAAAGCCCGGGGGATTCAGGTGTTCCGCGGGGCGGAAGGAACCGTGAGCGAGAATATGTCCTATATCCTGGACGGCAAGCTGCCTGAATTCGACGAAAACCATACCTGCGGCGGGCACCAGGGCGGGTGCGCGCACTGATCGGCCCCTGGCGGATATTCTTCCGGACGCCGCGTGTCTGAAGAAAACGGCAGTGTTCTTCGGACACGCTGTCCGGGTTTTCCCGCATGAGAGCCAAGCGCTTTTCTGTCTTCGTGAAGGCGGCATGCACGGGGAAGGCTTCCGCTGGCGGGGGGATTCAAAACGAAACCTGGTATTTCCCCCGCACGGTGACCGGTTCGTAGCCGAAAACGGCGTTCAGATGATGCAGAAACGCATGGCCTCCTTCCTTCCCCCACAGTTCGTCCACGCGCGCGTTGATCTTCCGGTAGCGTTCCTGGATTTCCTCCATGGTTGCCGGTTCCGTCGTCTGCCGCTCCTCGTCGGCAATCCGATGAACCAGGTCGAGCCACATTTCGCTGACTCCCATGATGAAATAGGGCCATGATTTCTGGACGACGGGAGACCAGTGCCTGTCGCTCTGGCCTTCCAGTCCGGGCCTCCTGATGTTGTCCGTATCGTCGCAGGCGATCCTGACGACGAGTCCTCGCGTTTTCATCTCTTCCAGGAGGGGATTGGCTTCTATCGCTTTGTAGATCTTCCGGGCGGTTGCCGGAGTGCCATAGAAAATCAGGCTGAACTGGTGCCCTGAGTCGTCGTCGGCCGCCCTCCGGTGAAACCGCCACAGTGCCAGGTCCCTGCGATGACGTGCCAGTACGGGGCCCACGACGCGGTCGGCCAGCAGGGCGTCCACGTACCAGGACGGTTTTTCGGAAGTGTCGGGCCAGTAAATTTTGAAACGGATGTTCCACCATCCTTCCCGCGGGGGTGAGGGTTCCTCCGCTGTGATTCCTGCGGCGGGATGGCTGGGAACTGCCAGTGACGAGCACCCGGCGGCGGACAGGACGGCCAGCACGAAAACGGCAGCCATGCTGCGGTTCAGTCGAAGGTACCGCAAAGAGGGCCTCCATGGAAGAAGGAGCATCGTTGAAGCGGCTTTTGCCTCTCCGCTTCAAGTTTTTTCCCGTCGCTTCCTCTCCGCCGGTGCATTGAGGAACCGATTTATACTGAAGAAGTCCTCGATATATTCACGGCTTGCCGGGCTTTCCCGGAATGATTTCTCCCGGGTGCGTCATTCCCGTGCAGCCTTTCGATAACAGGACCCGAAGATCGCCGGGAGGATCACCACGGCGCTGACCAGGACGCAGAGGCTTCCCGCCCAGGCGATGAACCCAAGGCTGAAGATGCCCCTGTGATTGGATATCATCAGTGCTCCGAAGCCCGCGGTCGTGGTCAGCGCGGCCAGGACGACCCCTTTGGTGGTGCTCAGAGGGAGATGCCCCGGCCACATCCTTCCTTCCCTCCAGCGGCTCAGGATGATGATCGAGTACTCCACGCCGGCTCCAACCACCAGGGGCATGAACATGCTGTTCGCGAGATTGAACTGGATGTCCGCAAAACCCATGATCCCGACCGTCCAGACGGACCCCAGGGCCAGCGGCACGAAAGCGAGCAGGGTGAGGCGCAGGTTTCTGAATGTAAGCGCAAGAAGAATGAAAATGGCGATCACGGCGAAAGCGGAGGCATTGATACAGGCATTCCTGAACGCCGTCGCAAAAACATAGAGAGACACGGGGTCTCCGACCGCTTCCGGATCGACGCTCTGAACTTCTTTGACGAAGCGCGACAGGGCGTGTTCCTCCCAGACCGATTCTTTCGGCAGAATGCGCAGGAGAAATGTTCCATTCTGATAGAACCAGCCTCTGAGAATCCCCGGCAGGTCTTCCATTTTCATGGGAGACGCGTTGACCCCCTTCAGGAGGGTGTCCCATTTGTTTGTCAGATCCTCGAGAAACCGCCCGCGATAGTCCAAAAGCCCGTCCATCGCCCCGGGAGAATTCCGCAGAGCGACAATGATCTCCGAGGCGAGTGCGCGAGTGCGCGCCATCTGCTCGACGAGAGTTTTCTCGGCGCCTTCTTTCCTGGCTTCCTCCTCCTGGAGCTTGAACCGAATCCTCTCCAGCACCTCGATGAACTCGTCACGATCGGACGGCTTTGGCTGCAAAACCGTCGGGCGGATTGCGGGTATCCCCGGTTGAAGGGCCCGGAGCAACGGGATCTTCTCTTCCTGGTCTTCCGGGAGGAGGGTGAAGATGGACTGGACTTCCGAAACCGAAGGCAGAGCTTCGAGCGTCTTAGACTTTGCTTTTGCCTCTTCGGGCGATCCTGCAAAGGAACTGGCGAAAAGGGCGGAGTGCTGGGAGTTCTCGATCAGGGTCTTTTCCCAGATGACCGACTCGGCGCTGACTGTCTGAAGCCGCAGGGGGTTGAGATCGAAATACACCTGGGATGCGCCCAGCAGGCAGAACAGGGCGGTCGTCCCGGCCCCCCAGAGCACCATGCGGGAAGTGCGCGGACTGAGCCGGACGAAGTCCCGTGGTTGCACATCCATTACGGAGGACGGCCCTTGCTTTTTGTGCTCTCCGAAGAGGAGTGTCAGGGCGGGCAGCACGCTGAAATCGGCAACCAGGTTGAGCAGAATTCCCATGCCGGTAATCAGGCCGAGTTCCACGAGGGCCCTGAATCCCGTCAGCATGAAGGGCAGAAAGGAAAGAGTCGTGCCGAGACCGGCAAGCAGGATGCCCGGTCCCGAACGCTCGTTGACTATCCGGATGATGGCGTCCATGCGGCTTCGGCCCGTCCGTTCCTCTTCCTCGAGCCGGGAGTACCAGTGGATTCCGGAATCTACGCCGAGTCCGCACAGCAGTGGGGCAAACACGACCGAGAGCATGTTCAGGTGCCCGACGAAGAGGGTGGCGCAGCCGAACGACCAGCTGAGGCCGACGCAAAGAGAGAGCCCCTGGAGGACGGGGCGGCGGAAACTTCGCCGGAACAAAACCAGGAGAAGGAACACCGCGACGATCGAAAGCCAGGTGGCCACGGCCATGTCGTCCAGGACGGTGCTCATCTCGTCGTTGTTCAAGGCTTCCTGGCCGGTCACCCCTGCTTTCACCTCCGGGAAGGAGACCTGCACTTCCTGGATATGCTTCCTGAGCTGGACCAGCGATTCCTGGGTCACGATGATCCCGTCTTCCGACTTCCTCGGTGTGGCGAAAGCGATCAGGAAGCGCCTGTTGCTTTCCCAGAAATACCCTTCCAGTTCGAGGTCGCGGGAAGCGTCGGCAAGGAGGGATGCCCATGGGGACTTGAAGAAAGGGATCCCGTGGGCGAAGCTGGACATTCCCTCCAGCGTGGCGATGAGAAAGCTCAGGTCGAACGGTTCCTCGTCGGCTTCTTTCGATTTTTCCCCGTCCAGAAAGCCGGTAAAGAGTTCACCGACCACCCGGGAGGCCATCTCCTTGTTCAAGGCTTTTAAAAATCCGAGCAATTCCGGATCGGCGGTCAGGTTTTCGATGAGGGAGGCATGGGTGTCGATCTTTTCCTTGAAGGCGACGAGGTCTTTCTTGTCGAGATAGAGCATCTGCCAGGATTTTAACGGCTCCGGATCCACCCGGTAGACAAATGCCTCGAAGCGATCCGTGTCCCCCTCGACCCGGCGGGAGAGTTCCTTGACGAAGGAAATCGCGTGGTAGGGGGAAGGGGCTTCGATGACCACATCGAACCGCCTGTTCATTTTTGCATTGAAGGGATCGAGCCTGTCGCTCAGAGCGATCAGCGGATGATCTTTCGCGATGAGTTCGAGCTGGTCGGTCAGCATTTCGAGCTTTGCGGCCGTGTAGGCAACCGACGCCAGGGCCGATACCAGGGCGATTCCCAGGACGAGACGCGGCCAGCGCAGTATCCAGCTCATCCATATCTGTAAGCAGCGCGATAGAAATTCCATGCCTTACCGACACTTCCTCCGTATATCCGACGATTTTTCCGGAACCACCCGCTTCTCCGGCCGGGGCCTGACACCGGCATCCCTTGCGAGGTGGTGATTTTTCGAACCATTATAAACACGTTTACATCAGCCGAGTACTTCGTGGCGATCCAAAAGATTCGATATTTCCTGTTCCCTGAATTTTTCAAGCTTTTCGGTCCGGGACCCCGAGATGATCCCGGCCAGGTACCTTGCGGAGTGAATCCGGGGGATGAAGACGAAGTCGGCGCCCTGAGCGTAGAGGTCCCTCGCTGTTTCCAGGCTGTTGGCGGTGACGATCACCTGCGCCCGTGGGCATAGGTGCCTGGAAAGATGCAGCAGTCGTTCATTGGTGGTGCCGCGGAGGATGGAATCCGGGATGGTGCAGACGATCGTTCGGGCGCGATCGACATTTGCGTGCTTCAGAGTGTCGAGGCACGAAATATCGCCATAGATGCATTCGACGTTGCGCCTGCCGAGTTCTGAATGAACCACGGGGTTGAAGTCGACGACCATTACCCTGTCCTTGAGAGGCTTTCCGTCGGGGTCCTGCATGGACTCGATCTCGTGAAAGATCGAACTCGCCTCCCGGAAGAAGCCGAGGAAAACGATTTCCTTCGGCTGTTTCGTCTCCTTCCCGGAGGAGGACTGCGAATCGATGTCCCTGAAGCCCAGTTTGCCGAGGATCGGGGCGATGATGAGCTGAAGCTGGTGGTTGTACTGGATCATGTAGGTGGAAGCGACGGAGGTGATGGCGAAGACAAAGGTGAGAATCCCCACGACGTGGGAGTCGATGTGCTTCAATCCGAGGCCCAGCGACGCGATGACGAGGGAAAACTCGCTCATCTGCGAAAGGTTGATGGACGGGATGAGGCTGGCTCTCAGGCCGTTCTTCATGAAATAAAGGATGGGGAAGAGGGAAAGGAACCTTGTTGCGACGAGAAAGAGCGATGCCAGAGCCGCCGAGGTGAGGAGCGGGACGGTCGGAACGGGGATCTGGAGTCCGAGGCCGACGAAGAACAGGGTTACGAAAAAATCCCTGATGTTGGTCACCTTGGAGATGACATCGACGTTGTAGGGAAACGTGGAAAGGCTCACGCCTGCCACAAGGGCTCCCATCGCCCTGGAAAGCCCGACTTCACCCGCAATGTCGCTGATGAGAAAGCACCAGGCGATGGCGGTGACCAGGAGCAGTTCCGGAATCTTTGCAATGAAGGTGAACAGCCGGGAGAGGAGATACTTGCTGATGGCCAGACTCAACAGAACGAGACCGGCTCCTTTCACGAGCGAGAGCAGGATGATCGACACGCCCGGCTGCAGGAGATTGGGCTGGAGGGACAGGAAGAGAATGGCCCAGATGTCCTGAAAGACGAGTATTCCCAGCGTGATTCGCCCCGGCAGGGTGGAGAGTTCGAACTTGTCGTAAAGGATCTTTACGACGATCATCGTGCTGCTCAGTGCCAGGGCGACGGCAAGGTAGAGGGCGTCGAAGCGGCCGTTCCCGCCGAGACTGAAACCGGTGAGGACGAAAAAAGCGATTCCCAGCGCCACGCAGATCAGGAACTGGGAGACGCCCGAGACGACGAGGGTCGGCCCCGCCGAGAAGAGCTTCTTCACGTCGATCTCGAGGCCGATGATGAAAAGCAGCAGAATGAGTCCGATTTCAGAGATCAGCGTAATGCTCGCCTCATCCTGGATCAGCCCGAAGCCGATTTTCGGCCCGAGCACAATCCCCGCTGCCAGGTAGGCCAGGAGCAGGGGCTGTTTCAATGCCCTGGCGAGGAGGGCAAAACCGGTTGCGGCAACGATGGCGAGTCCGATGTTCGACAGGAGATCAACTTCATGCATATGACTAGAACCTCACCGTTAAGCAACATTTCACTTTAAATTGACTCATTATGCGCCGCCGGTCCGAATCGCCGGCTGCAAAGCGCTCCGAAGTTCCACGTGTTTCCGGGGCCGAGGAACGTTCGCGCCGTCGGCCGCAGGTGCCGCCGTTTCCTTTCTTGCGGTGAACGACGCCCCGTGAAGACCGAACGGTCTCAGCCTGCTGCCGAGGGATCCTTTCCTGGGTTGACGGGCTTCAAGACAGGCGGGGCGTTGCCGGGGGGGCGCGTACGGCGAGCGCCGAGTTCACGAGCAGGGCGTTGAAAAGTCCATCCCCGATGAACTCGTACTCGTATGCGAAGGATGGTTTCGAGACCTGAAAATCAAGAGCGGCAATCGCTGCGGGATGCACGGTCCGGCAGGACATGCCCCCATGTCGCATGTTGGGCTTGCCGGACATTACGGTGAAGGGCAACCTGTCCCGGAGGAACGGGTGGGCCGAGTCTTCGAGGTTCTGCAGGATGGGCGGCCGGGGGGCATTGTATAACTGGAAAGTGGAGATCGTGCCGATTACGCACACCAGCAGCGCGACGGCCGACGGCCTGCCGATGCCCGAAATCCTCCATTTTGTCCGATGCCTCTTACCGGGTTTCATTGAACACACCTGTTTTCTTTCCCGCTTTCCCGCCGTGCCCCGTTTAGAGCCGTCATCACCGTTGCAGGTTGAAGAATGCTCTCCGGGAAAAATTCCCCGCAAAGAAAACTGGCAGATACTATCATTACGCTCGAGGCCGGTAAAGGCAAATCCCGGAGCGGTGCGGCCGCCGTCCGCCGGTCCCGTCCGGCGGCAACCCCACTCCGGGAGCGGTTTATTTTCCCAGGAACCGTCCGAGAAACCCCTTTTTCTCCGGTTCCGGTTCGGGCAGGCCCAGGTGGCGGCAGATGGTGCTTTCCACCTTTTCCCGGGAAACGTTGGATCCTTCCGCCACGATTTCCTCCCCCACCATGACGGCGGGAGCGACGGGCAAGTCCAGTTCGAAGTACTCATCCGTCTGGTACTCTGCCCTGGGTTTGGATGTCACCTCGATTTCGATATCGTACTTTCCGCCCAGCCTGGGCATCATCTCCTGGAAATTCTTTCAGGGTTTTCCATTTGGCTCGTTGAGGAAAAATCTTACCTTCAACATGACGGTTTCTCCTTTCTCAGTTCCCGGGTTTTGTCACCGCGGCCATCCGGTCGACGAACTGGCCTGGCGGGATGTAGCCGACCAGGCGCAGCTCTTTTCTTTCCTTTCCGTCTGTGCCCAGAAAGACAATCGTCGGAACGCCTTTCACTCCGTATTCCCGCAGCAGTTTTGCATGGAGCGGATTGCCGCCTTTGGTGACATCCACCTTGACCATGACGAACTCCATATTTGCCCTTTCCACGACGGACGCATCGTGGAAAGTGACTTCTTCCATCTGGCGGCAGGGAGTGCACCATGTGGCGTAAAAATCGATGATCGCCGGTTTCCTCAGCCGTTGCGCTTCCTGCAAGACCTCGCTCGAATAGGGCTTCCAGTCCACTCCCGGACCGCGCATGACCTGGGATGCGATGAGAAAAGAGGCCAGAACGATGCAGGCGATGCCCACCCCCGTTTTCACCGAGCGAAAGGCCCTGAAGGATGCCCGGCTTTTATCCAGCCACCCGACGTGAAGCCCCGCAGCAAGGAAAACAGCGGCGATCAAATGGATGCCGAGGGATCCGGGAAGGACGGGCCGCACGAAATATGCGGCCATGCCGACCAAGACCCAGCCCATGAGCTTTCGCACCCAGACCATCCAGTCCCCGGAGCGGGGAAGCCTTTCGATCTGTCCCGAAAAGACGGCCAGAAGGAAGAGCGGAAGTCCGAGGCCAAGGCTCAGGGTGAAGAAGACGAGAAACCCGAGCCAGGGGCTGCCCATGCCGGCCACCCAGGTGAGAAGTCCCAGGACGAAGGGGCCGATGCACGGCGCCGCAACCACTCCCAGGGTGAGCCCCATGAAGAGGCTTCCGAAGCAGCCGGTATAGGATTTTGACGCGGCGTGAGTGAGACGGCCGGGAAGACGAAGCTCCCAGAGACCGAAAAGACTCGATGCAAAGACGACAAGGATCGACGCGACGGCCGTGAGAACGACGGGGCTTTGCAGCATGGCCCCCATCAGTCCCCCGGTGAGAGCCGCGACGATTCCGAGGGCCGAATTGGCGAGCGCCAGGCCGAGCATATAGCAGAGACCCTGGGCGACAAGGCGCCCCAGGTCCTTTCCCGACCGGGTGGCCCGGCCTCCGAAGTAGGAAACGGTTATGGGGATGAGGGGGTATACGCAAGGGGTAAGGTTCAGGGCCATGCCCCCGGCAAAGATGCCCAGAAGCGTCCAGACCATCGCCCATCCGTCGAGCGGCCCCGACGGTCCGGGTTCTTCGGCTGCGGCTGCCTGCCCGGCAGGGGCGCTGGCGATGGGCATGCCTTTTTCCAGCCATTCCGGATAGCCTCCGGGATCGCGGTAGACGTTCTTGTAGCCGAGCCTTACGGCCACACGGGCCGCCGAGTCGCTCCGGACTCATGTGAGGCCCGCTCAGTAAAAGACGATCGCGCGCTCCCTGTCCGGTCCGAGGAAGGCTTCGAGCGCCGAAGCCTTCCGCCATCGGGACCACCGGGTGGGTTCCATCGGGAAGTTTACGGCCCCCTCGATGTGTCCCGCCCGGTATTCCCAATCCTGGCGCGTATCGACGAGAAGAACGCTTTTCACGTCCCGCCGGTAGCGTTCGGCAAGTTCCTCGGTGGTGATGAGACGATATCCACCGTCCTTCGTTTCCGCCAGGATGGCCTCCCACGAGGTTCCGTCGGGCGCTGCGGCGCGGTTGGCGAACCAGAGGGCGCCTGCCGCGAAGACCAAAGCCAGCAGAGCTGTCCAGAGCGTCTTCCCGTTCTTCATAAGAACCCCTCGTGAAACGGTGAAATCCCCTATGCCTCAGAGTTTGTTCTCACGTTCGAGCTTCGAGAGGAGAAACGTGGCTCCCCTTTCCGAAAGCCCGAGCCTGCGGGCCAGTTCGCGGGCATCCATGGGGCCGTGCGCGCTGAACAGGGCAATGACCTCGGCCTCCAGTTCATCAAGCCAGTCCTCGAACAGGACCAGGATTTCCGGATCGGTTATGGCCAGGAGTTGCGCGGATTGAGCGATCTTGTTCACGAGGCTCTGACACATCTGCCTTGGGTCGACACCTTCGCCCATGCACTCGGCCAGTCACAAATGCACCATGCTGGAGACCTTGTCGCCCCCCGGGGCGCCGACGAGGTTCATCACGAAGCCGGTGCG
>JAJFUA010000162.1 GCA_021372635.1 Desulfobacteraceae bacterium
GGCGTGAGCCGGATGCAGTATCCGCCGAATTTTCGCATCATCCGGGTGCCATGCTCCGGACGGATCAACCCGAAGTTCATCCTCGCCGCCCTGCGCCACGGAGCGGACGGGGTATGGATTTCCGGCTGCCATCCCGGAGACTGCCACTACATCGAGGGGAACCTCTACGCACGCCGCAAGTTCGCTCTGCTGAACGGATTTCTGGAACATATGGGGATCGAGCCCGGACGGGTTCACTTCTCGTGGATCTCCTCCGCGGAAGCGACCAAGTTTGCGGATGTGGCCCGCAACGTCATCAGTGCGGTGAAAGCGGTCGGTCCGGCCCGTCATTTCATCAAGAAGCAAGCTGAGGTGGCATAGATGCAAGCATATACCGATAAGATTCGAGAGGCCGCGAAGCGCCTGTTGACGGATAAGACGGTGGATGTCGTGATCGGCTTTCGCAAGGGAACGGTGCCCTTTCAGAATGAACCCGTTCTCGTGAAAAGCCCCGACAAGGTCGACCAGCTCTGCTGGGACGGCAACTGTGGGGTAAACCTCGCCAACTACCTCCCCAAGAGAACCGACAAGGTGGCGATCGTCGCCAAGGGCTGCGACACCCGGAGTATCGCGGTGCAGATCATGGAGTTCCAGATCAAGCGCGAGCAACTCTACATCATCGGCGTTCCCTGCAAGGGAATGATCGACCGCAGGCTCGCGACGGCCGAACTGAACGGCCGGGAACCGCTCCAGGTGGTGGAAGCCGACGACAAGATCAAGGTCTCCGGCCGCGATTTCGACCTGACCCTCGACCGGCAGGCCTGCTTACAGGAGAATTGCTCCATCTGCATCCACAGGAACCCCGTCATCTACGATGAACTGGTCGGGGAGCCCGTGCCCGAACAGCAGGTGGAACGCTACGACGACGTCCGCAAAGTCGAGGCGATGAGCGCCGAGGAGCGCTGGGCGTACTTCGACGGGCTGGTGTCCAACTGCATCCGCTGCTACGCCTGCAGGAACTCCTGCCCCGTGTGCTACTGCCCCACCTGCTTCGTCGACGAGTCCCGTCCCCAGTGGGTCGGCAAGACGATCGATCCGACGGACACCCGGACCTTTCATTTCCTCCGGGCCTTCCACGTAGCCGGGCGCTGCACCGACTGCGGGGCATGCGAGCGGGCCTGCCCCGTCGGGATCAAAGTCCGCCAGTTCACCAAGAAGCTGGAAAAAGACGTGAAGGAACTGTACGGTTTCGAGGTCGGCATGAACCTGGAACAAAGGCCTCCTCTGGACACTCACAAGCCTGACGATCCTGAGTCGTTCATCAAGTGATCTCCGGCCTCAGGTCGCTGAACGAATGAACACCGATTAATGAGGAAGGACCAATCCATGTCGGAAAGCTATATTTCGAAAGATAAACTCCCCGTGGTGATCGGCGCGCTGATGGGCCGATACCGGGTCTTCGGTCCCGTATTCCAGGGCCAGTACCACGAGTTCGCCGAACTGAAGAAACCGGAGGAGGCGGACCTCTCGTTCCGGAACACCCGCCTGTCCCCCAAGGCGCTCTTTCATCCCCAGGCGGAGCGCATGTTCGAGTACTCTCTGGCCAAGGACGATCCGGAGGCCGGCATCCTCAAGGAAACCGCCAAGGACTATTCGCAGCGGGTCATCCTGGGAATCCGTCCCTGCGACGCCAGGGCGTTCCAGATCGACGACGCGAACTTCGACACGCCTACTTTCAAAGACCCCTGGTGGACGAAGAGAAGGGCCGCGTCGACCCTGGTCGGCCTGGCCTGCAACCAGTCCTGCCCGACGTGCTTCTGCACCTCGGTGGGCACCGGCCCGTTCGATGCGTCGGGTCTCGACGTCCTCCTGGTGGACGTGGGCGAAGGCTACACCACACGCGCCGTGACCGAGAAGGGAAAGGCGCTTCTCGAAGGTATCCCCGAAGCGGCGCCGGCGTCTCAAACCGCCCTGGCCGCAGCGGCGGAGCTTGAAAAAAGCGCCGTGGAGAGCATCGGCACGCAGTTTCAACCCGGGCCCCTGTCCGAGAAAAGCCTGCTCGAGATTTTCAACGCGCCGTTCTGGGAGGAAGTGCAGTTCGCATGCATCAACTGCGGCACGTGTACATTCGTCTGCCCCACCTGCTGGTGCTTCGACATCCAGGACGAAGTCACCGGAGAGCAGGGAGACCGGCTCAGACTGTGGGATTCCTGCATGTTCCCCCTCTTCACCCACCACGGTTCCGGCCACAACCCCCGTGCACAGAAGCAGCAGCGGGTCCGCCAGCGCTTCATGCACAAGCTCAAGTATTACAACGACAAGTACAAGACCGGGGTTGCCTGCGTGGGGTGCGGACGCTGCGTGAACTCGTGCCCGGTGAATATCGATATCCGAGATGTAGGCCGGTTGATGTCGGCGAACTGCACCTGCCCGGCGTAAACGCGCTGAAGATGGAGGACCGAAGGTGAGCAATCCTTATCTGCCTTATCCTGTCCGTATCGAGTCCATAGTGACGGAATCGGAAGACCGTAATCAAAAGACGTTCAAACTCGTCTTCCTCAACCCCGGGGACGAAGAGAAGTTCAAGTACACCCCGGGGCAGTTCGCCGAACTCTCGGTGGCGGGCCTGGGAGAAATCCCGATCGGAATCGCCTCGTCCCCGACCGAAAAGGGATTCATCAAGTTCACGGTGAACAAGGTGGGGAAGGTGAGCAGCCATCTCCACAACATGAAAGCCGGGGACGTCATGGGCGTCCGCGGCCCGCTGGGCAACTGGTACCCCTGGGACATCCTCGAGGGCAAGAACATCGTCATCATCGGGGGCGGCTTCGCGTTCACCACGCTTCGCTCCTCGATCGTCTACATGCTCGATCCGGCCAACCGCCCCCGGTTCGGCAAGATCGACGTCGTCTACGGCGCACGGTCCCCGGGACTGCTCCTCTACAAGGAAGAGCTGGCCGCCTGGGAACAGCGCGACGATATCCACATGCACATCACCGTGGACGGAACCAACGACCCGAACTGGAAGTACAACGTGGGCTTCGTTCCCGCCATCACCAAGCAGAAGGCGCCGAGCGCGGAAAACTCCTACGCCATCATCTGCGGACCGCCGATCATGATCAAGTTCACGCTGCCCGTGCTGACGGAACTCGGTTTTCCGCCCGAGAGGATCATCTCCTCCCTGGAAATGCGCATGAAATGCGGGATCGGCATCTGCGGCCGCTGCAATATCGGAACGGAATACGTCTGCAAGGACGGCCCGGTCTTCACTCTTGCACAACTGTCGAAGCTGCCGGGCGAGTACTAAAGACCGGAACGCGGGCGGGCCGTGCGCCAATTGTGAAGGATGGTGCATGCAAGGCATGAAAATAATTAACGTTTTCACGCTAGCTCCCGGCAAAAAGGTTTTGATCGACTATTCAGGTGTGATATATTGATTGTCAGCGTGTTTTTTTTGAATGAGACATTAGGGGAGAGAATTTTATGGAACCGTTGCTGTTGTCAAAGCGCGAAAAGCGCAAGTTGTCGACTCAGTTCGCCGACTTGTGCCTCACCTGCGGCACATGTGCGGGCGGCTGCCCGGTCACGGGCGTCGACGGGTTGGACGTCCGCAAGGCGGTCCGCATGGTGCTGCTGGGGCTGGACCAGGAACTGATCGACTCGAGGTTCCCCTGGGTCTGTACGCTCTGCGGGCGTTGCGAGCATGCTTGCCCCATGAACATCGACCTCCTGGCGATGCTTCGGTCGGCCCGTGGCATGAGGGCCAGGAACAAGGTGCCCGGCGTGCTCCACAAGGGCGTCGAGATGTGCCTGAAGACCGGAAACAACGTGGGAATCCCCAAGGAGGACTTCCTCTTCCTCCTTCAGGACCTCGGAGCCGAACTGGCCGAGGAACTTCCCGGCTTTGAAGTACCCGTGGACAAGAAGGGCGCCAAGTACCTGTTCACCATCAATTCCAAGGAACCCTTCGCCGAACCGGAAGACATGATGTACTGGTGGCGCATCCTGTACGCCGCCAACGAATCCTGGACCACCACTTCCGAAAACTGGGAAGGCGTCAACTGGGGGCTGTTCACCGGCGACGACGAATCCATGAAGGAGATCGTGGGGCGCATCGTCAAGAATTACAAGGAACTGGGGTGCGAATACCTCGTCTTGCCCGAATGAGGGCACGCTTACTATGCGACCAGGCTTGGTCTGCAAAAATGGTATGCGAATGAAAACGTGAAGTTCCTCAGCATTCACGATCTGCTCAAGAAATACATCGAGGAAGGGCGCATCAAGCTGGACAAGTCGATCCACCAGCAGCTGACCACCTTCCACGACCCGTGCAACTACGGCCGCAAGAGCGAGCGTACGTTCGGCCACGGCTACTACGAGGAACCCCGGTGGGTGACGCAGCAGTGCTGCGACAACTTCGTGGAAATGTACCCGAACCGCGCCAATAACTATTGCTGCGGCGCGGGCGGCGGGGCATGGGCCGCTCCCTACGTCGAAGAGCGCATCTTCTACGGCCGCGTCAAAGCCAAGCAAATCAAGGACACGGGCGCGAAGCTGCTGATCGCTCCCTGCCACAACTGCCGCGACCAGATCATGAAGAGCCTCCGCAAGGAGTACGACTTCATGGACGTCGA
>JAJFUA010000168.1 GCA_021372635.1 Desulfobacteraceae bacterium
CCGTACTGGTTCCGGACAGCGGCGTCGACTGGAAGGGGGCGCCCCGTTCGATCATCCAGATGTATTCGTACAGGGACGTCGAGGGCACATTGCGCCATGCGTTCGATCTTTTCCCGAAAACACGGCGTCTGATAGTGGTCAACGGGGCCGAAAACAGGCAGAACATTTCCCCGGCGCAAATCGCCGTGGCCCTGGCGCGCCTGAAGCGAAACATCGACGTGGAATATACGGGGGATCTCACCTACGAGGAGATGCTCCGGCGGGTCACTTCTTCGCCTCCCGATACCATTATCCTGTTCGGAACCTATTTCAGCGACCGCACCGGGAAGAGTTTCATCCCCGTCGAAGTAGCGACGACGCTGGCCCAACGGGCCGCCGCCCCGGTGTTCGGCCTCTACGATGTTTTCGTGCCCCGGGGCCTGATCGGCGGGTCCGTCGTGGACGATCTGGAACTCGGCAAGCGGGCGGGAGAAGTCGCCTTCAATTATCTGCAGGGCTCTCTTGCGCCGGACCAGCTCACAACCATTTTGGAGGATGCCTTCACCCCCGTGTTCAACTGGCGCCAGATCGAGCGCTGGGGGGGAGACGTGTCGCGCCTTCCGGAAAACAGCGTATTTTTGTACCGTCCGGTCTCCCTGTGGGAGCAGTACAAAACCCCCATCCTCAGTGTGGCCCTTGTGTTCCTGCTCCAGGTCACCCTGATTGCGGCTCTGCTCGCCCAGGACCGCCGCCGCAGGAAAGTCGAGCAAACCCTCAGGGCGAGCGAGGAGAAGTTCTCGCTCGCCTTCCGCAACGCCCCATATGTTATGACCATCAGCCGTGCCGCCGATGGGAAGTTCATCGAAGTGAACGATTCCTTTACTTCCATCACCGGTTTCTCCCGGGAGGAGACGATCGGTTCCTCGGCGAGGGACCTGGGGCTGTGGGTGGATGCGGATGAACGGGACCGCTCGGTGCGGGATCTCCTGGCGGGCAGGGAGGTGCTTCGCCGGGAAAATCATTTCAGAAGAAAAAGCGGGGAGATCATGATCGGCCTTTTCTCCGCGGACTTGATTCGGTTGAACAACGAACAGTGCGTCCTGGCGAGCGTGAGCGATATCACCGATCTCAAGCTGGCCGAGGAGGAGAGGGAGAAGCTGCGGGAGCAGTTCCACCAGGCGCAGAAGATGGAATCGGTGGGAAGGCTCGCCGGAGGCGTGGCCCACGACTTCAACAACATGCTCGGTATCATCCTGGGCTGCACGGGGCTCGCCATGGAGGACGCGGACCCGGAATCGCCTCTGTACTCGGAACTCGAGGAAATACGAAAAGCGGCGGAACGCTCCGCCAATCTCACCCGGCAGCTTCTCGCCTTTGCCCGCAGGCAGACCACCGTTCCCAGGGTGCTCGACCTGAACGAGACCGTGGAAGGGATGCTCAAGATGCTCCGACGCCTCATCGGGGAGGACATCAGCCTGTCCTGGCAGCCGGGGGAGGGAATCTGGCCGGTCAGAATGGACCCGTCCCAGATCGACCAGATCCTGGCCAATCTTTGCGTCAATGCGAGGGACGCCATCGACGGGGTCGGAAACCTCACCATAAGCACGGAAAACGTGGTCTTCGACGAGGCGGATTGCCGGGAGCGGGCAGAGTTCAGCCCCGGGCAATACGTGCTGCTGCTCCTCTCCGACGACGGATGCGGAATGGACCGGGAGACGCTGAACAATGTCTTTGAGCCGTTTTTCACCACCAAGCCGATGGGCAAGGGTACCGGCCTGGGACTTTCCACCGTCTACGGCATCGTCAGGCAAAACGACGGCTTCATCAACGTCTACAGCGAGCCAGGCCTGGGGAGCACCTTCAGGATCTATCTGCCCAGGTACGAAAGCGAGGCCGAAAAGCCGCTGAAGGAGGTCCCGCAAGAACCGGCCTTCACGGGCAGCGAGACCATCCTTTTGGTCGAAGACGACCCTTCGGTCCTGCGGATGACCAGCAAGATGCTCGAGCGCCTGGGCTACAGGGTGATTGCGGCGGGAACGCCGAGCGAGGCCATCCGGCTGGCCGAAGCGCATTCCGACGCAATCCACCTGCTCATGACCGACGTGGTCATGCCCGAAATGAACGGCCTGGACCTGGCCCGGAAGATCCTCGAGCGCCATCCCGGCTTGAAACAGCTTTTCGTCTCCGGCTACACCGCCGACGTCATCGCGCGCCAGGGGATCCCGGAAGAGGGCTTCCACTTCATCCAGAAGCCGCTGTCCAGCAAGGCACTGGCTTCCAAGCTGCGGGAAATTCTCGGAGGGGGGGAGCGGTGAGAGACAGCGAAGGGAAGCCGGGCCGGATGTCCGGCCCGGCGTGGGGGGCGGGTTTCCGCCCCCCACGGCGCTGTTGCCGCCGAGGACCTGAACGCGCCGAAACCCTGTTTTCACAACGGTCCGAACCAGGCACGGAAAGAAGGAGGACACCCCCCCCTCTTCCCGCGGGCGGTGCGGTTCACCCGTCAGTATTCGCCGGCGTCCACCCTGTAGCTGCTCCTGGTTCCGTAGTACTCTCTTTCCGTTTCCTCGCGGTATTCCCGATACCTCGGGGCCGGGGCCGTATGGTAGTAGGTCGTTACGCTGGATCGCCGCTCGACCACCACGGGTTCTTCATAGACGACCCTGGGCGGCGCCTGCTCGACTACCACCCGCGGGGGTGGCTGCTCGATCACCACGCGATGCACGGGTTCCCGCTCGACCACCACCCGCTCGGGAGGCAGTTTCTCTTCGACGATGACCCGTTCGGGCGCCCGTTCCACCACGACGGGGGGCACGTACAGCGGAACCGGCGGGCCGACGGCCCGGCCAGGCAGCGGCACATCGACGCCCAGGCCGAAATAGACCCCTCCCGCGTACGCCCCGGAAGGCACGCAGCAAAACACGGCAGCCAGCGCAACAGTAAGCGCCGCTGCAAAACGGCACGTCGAAATTTTCCAGTTTCCCACGTTTATTCTCCTTTTCATTGTATTCGGCATTGTTCGATTCCACCTGCAAAGGGGCTTTTCGCGTTTCAGTATCCCCGCACCCTGAATAGAGCAAGCCGCATGCCAGAGGATCGGCCGGACTCAAGCCAAACCTCATCTATTCGCATTTGCTTCTATTTTTGGGCATACAGAAAAATATGGGCTCCGATGTGCCCGCCCCGCCGATTCGCGAAGCATCGGTATTTGCCCTTCGATTTCGCAAAAACGGCGTCATTTCGTTATTCGCCGCCGGACGGGCGGAGACCGCACACAGTCCCTCCGGGAAAACAACGGCTGGCATCCCAGTCGCAATAGTGCGGAATCATGGAAATACCGTCCGGTCATGCCCCGGCGGACGACAAAAAATTCTTTTTCACATTGGATGAACGGGTACGTTAATGTATGTTAAAGGGTCGGCTCTCTTCCCGGGTACTCCACGGGGCAGGGACGGCGGCGGTTCGTGAACCGGCATTGCTTTTCCCGACGAATGCCGGTAAATGCAGATTGTTGGCACGGCAACTCCAGTGATGTAATGCTCTGGTTGACAAGCGGGAATCCGTTTCAGGGGGGGTATCTCATGCACAGGCAAGTCATTCGGTATCTGGCCGTTCTTTCCTTCGTGTTCTTTGCGTTCGCCGGCGTCGCTGCGGCGGCGGAAGTCGTCCTCTACTCTTCCAATCCTTCCGAACTTCTCGACCTGGTTTCCCAGGGTTTCGAAGCGAAAACCGGCGTCAAGGTTTCCGTCGTCCGCATGGGCACGGGCGAGGCGATGAAACGGATCGCCGCGGAAAAGGACAAGCCGCTGTGCGATGTTTTCTGGAGCGGTGACGCGGCGGTCCTGGAAAATGCCAAGGAAAACTTCCAGTCGTACAAGTCGCCCGAGGCGGCGGCCCTTCCGGAAGGCAACACGGAGCAGGAGGCCCGCTGGACTGCGAGCAACGCCCACGTAATGATCATCATGGTCAACAAGAGCCTCGTCAAGGACGAAGAGGCCCCGAAGACCTGGCAGGATCTCCTCGATCCGAAATGGAAGGGCAAGATCGTCATGGCGAACCCCGAAAAGTCGGGTTCGGCCTATGCCCAGGTATACGGTATCCACAAACTCTACGGCCTGGACGGGATCAAAAAGCTGATCGCCAACGCCAAGGTCCTCGACAGCTCCAGCCTGATCTACAAGGGCGTGGCCGCCGGTGAATATCCCCTGGGCATCACCATGGAATACGCCGCCCACCGCTACGTGGCCGGCGGCGACAAGAACGTCGGCATCATCTATCCCGCGGACGGCGCATTTCTCGCCCCCGAGGCGACGGGCATCGTCAAGAACTGCCCCCATCCCGAAGAGGCCAGGAAATTCGTCGATTACCTGATCAGCAAGTCGGTCGAGGACGAAATTTTCGCCAAGTTCTCCCGCAGGCCCGCCCGCCTCGACGCGGGGGAAGCGGAGGGACTGCCCGCCCTGAACAAGATCGCGATCCTCAAAAGCTTCGACGTCATGGAGGCCAACAAGCTCGAAAAGGAGATACTCGCCAAGTGGAAGGAGATCGTCCTGTCGAAGTAAACCCATGCGCGTCGAACTCATCCACATCATAAAACGTTTCGGTCCGCTCCAGGCCGTCGACGACGTCAGCCTGACGATCGGGGAGGGGGATTTCTTCACCCTCCTCGGCCCCAGCGGGTGCGGGAAAACTACGCTGCTTCGAACCATCGCCGGCTTCTACGTCCCCGATTCGGGCGAGATCCGCTTCGGAGATCGTGTGGTCAACGACATCCCGGCCCACCGCAGGGAGACCGGCATGGTCTTTCAAAACTATGCCCTTTTCCCTCATCTCAGCGTCTTCGACAACATCGCCTACGGTCTGAAGGCGCGGAAGGTCCCCCGGAAGGAAATCGCCGAGCGGATCGGGCGGATCATCCGGAGCGTCCAACTGGAGGGACTGGAGCACCGCTCCCCCAGCCAACTGAGCGGCGGGCAGCAGCAGAGGGTCGCCCTCGCCCGGGCGCTCGTTATTTCGCCGCAGATCCTCCTCATGGACGAACCCCTTTCCAACCTCGACGCAAAACTCCGGGTGAGCATGCGCGAGAAAATCCGGCGGATCCAGAAGGAACTGGGCATCACCACGATCTACGTCACTCACGACCAGGAGGAGGCGATGGCCGTCTCCGACTGGATCGCCATCCTGAACCGCGGCCACCTCGAACAGGTCGGTACCCCGTTTGAAATCTATTACCGCCCGGAAAGCCGGTTTGCCGCGGAGTTCATGGGGAGCAGCAACATCATCGAGATGGACGTTGCGGGATACGACGAGGCGCAATCGCAGATCGTCGCGGAAACCGCCGGGCAGAGATTTTTCCTCCGGGGAGAGAGGCCTTCCGGCGCCCGGGTCGTTCTTTCGGTCCGGCCCGAGTGGCTCCGCATCGTCGCGGCCCCGGCGGAAGGGGAGAAAAACCTGCTTTCGGGCAGGATCCTCAGCAGTACCTTCCTGGGTTCCATGATCCGCTACCAGGTCACCGGCCCGGGAGAGAAGCCGGTCGCCATCGAGGTGCACGACCCCGACGAAGGCAAAATCCGCGGGGACGGGGAAACCCTCTGGTACCAGCTGCCGGCGGACCGTCCGCTCGTGATCGGGAAATAGAGGGGGGACGCCTTGCGAAAATCGTTTCAGGCGTGGAACATCATTCTGGCCGGGATCTTCGTGATCCTGTTCTTCACCGTCCTCTACCCGCTTCTCTTCATTTTCAAGGCAAGCTTCCTGGACCCGGAAACCGGCGCCTTCTCGCTGAAAAGCTACTTCACCGTCCTGCGCTATCCCTACTACCTGCGCTGCCTGGGCAACAGCCTTTTCGTGAGCACGCTTTCCACCGTGCTCGCAATGGCGATCGGCATCCCCTTCGCCTTCTTTCTCACCCGCTTTGAAATTCCGGGAAAGAATCTCATCCGCACCCTGGGCACGCTGCCGCTCATCCTGCCGACCTTCATCGGCGCCGAGGCCTGGCTGATCCTGCTGGGCCGCAACGGCCTCTTCGCGAAGCTTCTCCAGGGGCTCGGACTGGAAATGCCCAGCATCTACGGGTGGAAGGGAATCGTCCTGGTCTTCACGCTCCAGTTTTTCCCGTTCGTCTTCCTGATGGTCTCCGCCGCGCTCAATTCCATCGACCGCTCGCTGGAGGAAGCCGCCACCAATCTCGGCGCGGGAAAACTGCGGGTGTTCTTCACCGTGACGCTCCCGGTCGTCACGCCGGCGATCCTTTCCGGTGCACTCGTCGTCTTCTATCTCTGCATCGAAAACTTCGGCGTGCCCGTGCTCATCGGCGAAGACTACCGGGTGCTCTCCGTCCAGGCGTACAACGAGTTCATCAGCGAACTCGGCGGCAATCCGTCCATGGCCGGGGCGCTCAGCATGGTCCTGCTGGCGATCACCCTGGGCCTGACGATCTTCCAGAAATACTGGGTCGAACGGAAGCACTACACCATGACTTCCCTGAACCCGATCCAGGTGAAACGGGTAAAACCCCTGCCGACGTTCCTGATGTGGCTCTTCTGCGCGGGAACGGTCTTCGTCGCGCTCTTTCCCTTCGCCGTCGTCATGATTTCTTCCGTCACCAAGACGCAGGGGCCGGTCATGTACTTCGGGCAGTTCAGCCTGGAGAACTTCATCCGCGCATTCACCATCGCCCCCCGTCCCATCGTGAACTCCTTTTTCCTGGCAACCACCTCGACCCTGATCGGCATCGTTTTCGGGATCGTGGTCAGCTATCTCCTGGTGCGCAAACGCGGCGCGGTGAGCTACCTGCTCGACCTCCTGGTCATGCTGCCCCTGGCCGTCGCGGGGACGGTCCAGGGCATCGCGCTCGCCGCCTGCTACAACAAGGGAATCGTGGTCCTCACCGGGACCTGGATGATCCTCGTCGTGGCCTATTTCATCCGGAAAGCGCCCTACTCGATCAAGACGACCTCGTCACTCCTGCAGCAGATCGACCCAAGCATCGAGGAGGCGTCCATCAACCTCGGTGTGCCCCCGGTCCGGTCCTTCGTCCGGGTGGTGCTCCCGCTCATGCTGCCCGGCATCATCGCCGGGGCGGTCATCATGTGGGTGACGACCCTCGCGGAACTGAGCACCACGATCGTGCTCTACTACGGTCCCTGGGCCACCATGACCGTCGAGATCTTCCAGCGGATCGGAAGCGGCGACTTCGGTCCCGCCTCCGCCTACGCGACGATCCTGATCCTCTCGGTCCTGGTCCCCCTGTTCATCTTGAATCGGGTTTCCGGGCGGGACCTGGCTTCCTCGTTATAGACCCATCGGCTGACACGACTGAAACCGGGCTTTCCTCTTCCAGGCGGAGCGCCCCCTGCGGCAGCTTCCATTCCTCCCGGGGACATGCACTACGGCTGCGTAAAGCGCGGTTTCCCGCTCAAGCGGCAACCCCGATTCCCCGTCAATGCTCTTGCACCAGGGATTTCCGTTCCCCCTTGGAACGCCGTTGATTTAGCGGCGCCTTCCCCCACGAGCGACAATCTCCATCCCCTCCTCGATAAGATTCCATTCCCCCCTTGAGCCGGGTAGCGCGTAGGTTGGCGGTGAGCGAACGCGAACCCCAACATGTCCACACCGGCGCATGGGCAGGGACAAGCTGCATGGGCTGTCGGGGTGAGGTTTCTTGGTGTCGGGGTGCGTCGGTGTTGGGGTTCGCTGCCGCTCACCGCCAACCTACGTCCTACGTGCTTGATCCCCTCTCGAAGAGGGGAATGGAAATCCTGGCGGCAACAGCATTGTTGCCCTTTCAGGGGAATGGAGATCCATCGAAGGGAAATGGGGCTTATTGCCCCGGGGGAAATGGGAAGCATGCCTCTCCCGGAGATCGGCGAAGGGATGCAAAAGGCCTGAATTCCCCCTTCCGGGAGGAGGGATCAAGGGGAGTGTAATTCTAAGTAATGGGAGTTTTGGAGGAAACAGCCCCTGCCCGCGGGTAGAGCTTGGGGACGGCAATTTTCGTCCGGGCACAAGCCCAAGCAGCCCCTGCCCTCGGGGTAAAGGTTCCGGCAGGTACCTCAGCCGGAACCGCCTCCGGCCCTCCGCACCGACGGGGTCACAGCGGGGCGGAGATTCTCTCTTCGATGCTCAAGTCGTCCACGTCGATATATTTGAACCTTTCCTCCGTCGCCCGGATGATGATGCGGGCGATTCCGGCGTTCATGATGACCCGCTTGCACAGCAGGCAGGGGGCTATTTCGTCGACCGGCCGTCCGGATTCGACCTCGATTCCGGCGAGGTACATATCCGACCCGACCATGTCCAGCCTCGATGCGTGGATAATGGCATTCATCTCCGCATGGACGGCGCGGCACGATTCGTGATTTTCATCGAACGGGGCGTTCTCATCCCTCCCGCACACGCAATAGCCGAGATCGGTACAGTTGACCGCGCGCCTAGGCGCCCCGTTGTAACCCGTGCTGATAATCTGGTCGTTTTTCACGATGACGGCCCCGACCCTCCGCCGGATACAGGTGCTTCGCATGGCTACCGATCGCGCTATGTCGATGTAGTACTGGCTCTTCGTCAGTCGTTCCATTTTCCCCTCGTACGCAAGATCTCCATCCTCACACCACGGAAAAAACGCTCCCCGCAGAAGGCAACGGCCCGATTTCCCTGCCGGGACGGCCCCCCGCGGTGCCACGCCGCAGGACTGCGGCACCCTGAATCACCTTACCTCCCGGACAGAACCGAAGCAAGCACCTATTCGGAGGCGGCGGAAAAATCCGTCGGCGTCGGAGGTTCGCGCCGGCTGTAATGTTTCTGGGCATTGCAGCGCCTTCGGCGGACGGATTCCGGGGCAGGCGCGGGCTTCCGGGCGAGGGGATATTCACTATACCATGGAAATTGCTCGCACTTTCTTTTTTAAATCCTTAGTCCGTTTTTTCACTTGACAAGCCGGAAGGCAAAACCTTAGCATGGTGATGCATCAGGCATTAGACGTTAGGCATTAGGTGTTACACATTAGGCGTTAGGTATTACGGATCATGCATCCCGAGCGCGCCGAAGGAGCCATCCGCTCCGGCCGCCGAACCCAGGAGGGAAACTGATGGAATTCTGCAAGGTTAAAAACTTCATTAACGGTGAATGGGTTGTAGACAACGAAGCCAAGTGCACGCCCCTTTACAATCCTTCCACGGGAGAACAGATCGGCGAAGTCCCCCTCTCCTCCCGTTCCGTGTCCGATGCGGCTATCGACGCCGCCTACAATGCCTACGACTCCTGGCGGCATCTTTCCGTCGGCCGCCGCGTCAAATACCTGTTCGATATCCGCCACGCCATGGAAACCAACCTGGAATCCCTGGCTCAGGCCATCGCCATCGACCAGGCAAAGCACATCAGCGAGGCTCGCGGCGAAGTGCAGCGGGTGATCCAGATCTTCGAAACCGCCTGCTCCATCCCGACCCTCATCCAGGGCGAATCCCTCGAAAACATCGCGCCCAACATCGTCGGCAGGGTGGTGAAACAGCCCCTCGGCGTATTCGCCGGTATCGCCCCCTTCAACTTCCCGGCCCTCGTCTTCGGCTGGTTCATTCCCTTCGCCATCGGAACGGGCAACACGTTCATCTTCAAGCCCTCCACCTCCTCCCCCCTCTTCATGCAGAAGATCGGCGAGATCTTCCAGCAAGTCGGGCTGCCCCCCGGCGTGGTGAATATCGTGCACACCAATCGCACCGTCACCGAAAGCTGGTACAGCCATCCCAAAATCTCCGGCATCTGCCTGGTCGGTTCCACCCCCACGGCCAAGAAGATCGCCGAAGCAGCCGGCCGCGCCGGAAAGCGCACGATGCTGCTGGGCGGGGCCAAGAACTACCTGGTGGGCATGGAAGACCTCCAGATGGATCTCTTCATCGAAAACTTCCTCAACTCCTGCTACGGCTCCGCGGGCCAGCGCTGCCTCGCCGGCTCCGTCGTCGCCCTGGTCGAAAGCATTCACGACCAGGTGCTCGAAAAGATGATCGAAGCCTCCAAGGGAGTCACCTACGGCGATGCGATGGATCCCAACGTATACATGGGCCCGGTCATCACCGCCGCCGCAAGGGACAAGATCTTCGAATACATCGACATCGGCGTCAAAGAGGGTGCGCAGCTGCTGCTCGACGGCCGCAAGCTGAATCTGCCCGACAAGAACAAGAACGGCTACTTCGTGGGCCCGACCATCCTGGCCGGCGTGACTCCCGACATGAGGATCGCCCGCGAGGAGATCTTCGGACCGGTCGTCGCCGTCATGAAGGTGGGCTGCATCGACACGGCCCTG